>JAQBQH010000184.1 GCA_028287105.1 Myxococcales bacterium | reverse complement strand
TGGCGCGCGACCTGAGCGGCTAGCTGTCAGTGAAGAACGAATCGCTTCGGGACGGCTGGGTTCGCGGACGCAGTGAGGCGACCTCCCGGCGTCGGAATCCGTCGCAGTCGCCGCTGCGCGGCGTGCTCCTCCATCGGGGGCCGCCCAGGTCGCGCTGCGCGCGACGCGACCCCTCTACGCCGCCGGGAGGTCGCCTCACTGCGCCCGCTCTTGCGCCTGGTACCGAGGGCGCTCCGTCGCTCATTTGCAACGTGCTCGACGCGCAGAGCGGAGGTAGCTCGACGCGCAGAGCGGAGGTAGTAAGGCGCGCTGCCGGCGGCGTAAAGGACCCGCGTCGCGCGCAGCGCGACATCAGCGGGTCCGCTGGAGGAGCACGCCGCGCAGCGGCGACTGCGACGAATTCCGACGCCGGCAGCGCGCCTTGCTACCTCCGCGGCGACCCCAGCCGTCTTTTCGCTTAACTGACCGGCATTGCGACTAGCTGTTGTCGGGGCGCATCATCGCCTGCTCTTCGGCGGCTTCGCGCGCTTTCCGGTTCTTGCCGACGATGAATGCAACCAGGATGCTCAGGTTGTACAAGATGGTCAGCGACGCAGTCATCGCCAGCTGACCGACGACGAGATCGCCCGGTGTCAGCACCGCGCCAGCGACGGCGAACAGCACCACCGCGTAGCGATTGAACTTCCACAGCTGCGCCGCCGACACGATCCCCAGCACCGCCAGGATGGCCAGCAGCAGCGGCAGCTCGAACACCGCGCCGAAGACGAGCAGCAGCATCGAGGTGAGGCTGAAGTACTCGTCCATCGTGATCATCGGCTTGATGTCGAAGGGCAGCGACAGGTGCACGTTGACGTTCTGCCCCATCACGTCTTTGATGATGCCGAGGCTCTCCGCCGAATAGCCGAGGAAGTATTTGTACGAGGCGGGCAAGACGTAGGTGTACGCGAACGCCGCGCCGCCGGCGAAGAGCAGCACCGACGCCACCACGAACCCGAGCCCCCATTTGCGCTCGCGGTCGTAGAGGCCGGGCGCGATGAAGCGCCACACCTCGCGGAAGACGAACGGCGACGCCAAAAAGACGCCGACCAGCATCGCCAGCTTGAAGAGGACCATGAAGGCCTCGACCGGCGACGTGAAGACCATCTCGGGGCGGCCGAGGCCGACCTCTTGCTGCGCCTCCTGCCACGCGTAGATGAGCGGCCGCGCCATGAGCGCGAAGATATATTTGCGGAAGAGGTAGGCGACGGCGGTGCCGCCGAAGATGGCGATCGCCGAGTTGCGAATGCAGGTGCGCAGCTCCGCGAGGTGCGCCAGGAACGGCATGCGCTTCTCGGTGCCGGCGTCTTCGCCTGCGCCGCCGCCTTCGCCGCCGCCCGGCAGTGCACCCGCGACTGGCGCGGCTTCGTCCTTCGCTGCCGCGCCCGCGGCGGCCGCGTTCGCTTCTGCCTCGGCCATCAGCTCTTTTTGGAGTCGAGCGGCTTGGAGTCGAGCGGCTTGGCGTCGATGATCGGGCGGTCGGCGAGCGGCGGCGCGGCCGTGCCGGCCGGCAAGTTACCCGTGGCCACCGGCACCGGCTGGATGCCTTCGTGGGCCGGCGGCGGCCCCTGCATCACCGCCAACGGCGGGTGCGGTGGCGGCTCGTCACGAAGCGCCGACTGCAGCTCGCGCAACGGCTTCTTCACGTCGTCGTCGATCTGGAGCTGATCGGTCAAATCGCGCGTCGCCTTGCGAAACGAGCGGATCGCTTTGCCCAGCGTCGTCGCCACATCGGGCAGACGCTTGGGACCGAGAAATATGAGGGCGATGGCGAGGATCACCACCAACTCGCCCATCCCGAGGCCAAACATGCCTCGAGTCTACGCGCAAACCCTCGACGATGCTAGGCGCTCAGCCAGTCCCAATTGCCCGGACGGCCATGCGCCGCTGACCGATCGCATCGAGCGCCTTGCGGAGCTGCGCAAACTTGTCCTCCTGCTTGCGCGTCAGCTCGCGCAGCTGCTCGACCGCCTGCAGGATCTGCTCGCCGCCGCGCGTCTGCTCGCGCTGCGCCGTGTTGAGCTGCGACACCATCTCGTTGATCGACTCGATCGACTTGGTGATCTGCTTACCGCCGCGCGTCTGCTCCTGCGAGCTGCGCTCGACGTGTTTGGTGATCGCCTTCATCTTCTCGGCCGAGCGGATGATCTGCTCCGAGCCCTTGGCCTGCTCCGACGTCGCCGAGGCGATCTGCTGCACGGTCTCCGCGATCGAGTGGATGGCATCGGTGACCTGCTTCGAGCCGCGCGCCTGCTCGACCGTCGCGCGCGCGATCTCGCGCACCATCTGCGTCGAACGGTCGGCAGACTCGAGAATGCGCCGGAGCGCGTCCTCGGCCTGATGCGAGACCTTGACCCCCTCGTCGACGGAGCGAGCGCCGCGCTCGACCGCGCCGATGGCGTTCTGCGACTCCTTCTGCACGCCCTCGATCAGGTCGGCGATCTCCTTGGTCGAGGTCGCCGAGCGCTCCGCCAGATCCTTGATCTCGTCGGCGACGACGGCGAAGCCCTTGCCGTGCTCGCCCGCCTGCGCCGCGATGATGGCGGCGTTGAGCGCCAGCAGGTTGGTCTGCTCGGCGACGTCGTCGATGACCTCGAGGATCTTTCCGATCTCGCCGATCTTGCCGCCGAGCGACGCGATGATCCGCACCGTCTCCTCCGACGAGCCCTTGATCTTGTTGATGCCGTCGATGGTGTGGCCGATCGCCTGCGCGCCCGACTGCGCCGCGCGCGACACCTCCTCCGACAGTCGCGCCGTCTCGTTGGCGTTGTTCTCGACCTGCCGGATCGAGATGTCCATCTCGTTCATCGACGACGAGGTCTCTTCCGCCGTCGACGACAGCGCCTCGACGTTCTTGGCCACTTCCTTGATCGAGAAGGTCATCTCCTCGATCGACGTGGCCGACTCCTGCACGCTGCCCGCGAGGTTGACCATGTTCTCGGCGACCTCGTCGTTCGCCGCCGCCATCTCGAGGATCGAAGACGACGACTCCTCGGCCGCCGCCGCCAACGTCTCCACCGAGTGCGCGATCTGCTTGAGCGACGCGGTCATCTCGTGCAGCGACGCCGCCGTCTCCTCGATCGCCCCCAGCTGCTGCTCGACGGTGTTGCGCAGATCACCGATCGAGTTCTCGACCTCGCCGATCACCTGGCCGCGCTCACCCGCGTTCGATTCGGCCGCCTCGAGCCGCTGCACCGTCTGATACGAGGCGATCAGCGCCGGAATGCCGCCGCCTACCGCGACGATGAAGATCGGCGCCAGCAACGCGGCGTGCGAGCCATAGAGGCCGATCACGATCGCCACCGTCGCTATCAGACAGGCTGCGGCCGCCGCGGTCCACCGCATGTTCGGAGTCATGTCCGCGAATTTTAACCTGTCTTCTCGTCCGCGAATAGTGCCATTTGCTCCATCGGTCGTTGCGCCGTGAGCGCGTGCGCCGTGATCCCCGCCGCCGCGAACGCGCGCAGCGCCACTTCGGACATGCCGCTCGTGAGCCAGACGTCGCGCGCCTCGGCCGCGCGCGCGTACGCCACCAGCGACGGTAGATCGCCGTGGTCGGCGAGCGGAAAGGCGGCCTCGACGCGCAGCCGCGCCGCCCACTCGGGATCGAGCGCCAGACCCGAGACCACGAACAGAACCGACTGCCGCAATCGTCCGATCGCGGCGGCGTGGCGCTCGTCGAAAGGCCAGACCACCACCTCGCCCTTCGCGGGCGACCCGCGGAAGCGCTTCACCGTCGGTGACGCCGTCGGAATGCCGATGCGCGCGTAGGCGCCCAGCCAGGCGGCGATGCGCGTGTGGACCCGCACCGCGTGGCCGGCCCCACCGAGGAGCGCGACCACCTCCTCGGCCGCGCCCAGCGCCGGCGCCAGCACCACCGGCGTGACGCCGTCGTCGAGCGCGCGCGCCACCCTGGCCAGGAGCTGCGCTTCGACCTCGGCGCGCGGCGGCAATTTCCGCCCGCACGCGGCGAGCGGCGCCTCGATGCACAACGCGTCGGCGGCGCGCACCTGCGGAGCTTCGGGGAATCGCCCCGGCGTCGGATTGAGCGGCCCGCAAAAAGCCACCCGCCGCCCGTCCGACTCGACGTAGAGCTGCGCCGCGCCGGGCGCATGCCCCGACGGCAACAGCTCGAGGCGCAGCCGGCCCATCGCGAACGGGCGACCGAACGGAGTCACCAGCGTCGCCGCCGCCTGCCCGCGCGGCGTCACCTCGACGGCGCGCAACGCCCGCGTACGGTCGGTGGTGATCAGCCGGACCTCGGCGCCGCCCCTGAGCCGCGGCGCGCCCGCGTGCGACACGAACGCCGTCGCCGACGGCGGGCAGCGGCGCGCGTCGCAGTAGATCTCGGTCCCGGCCACGCGCGCCCCGTCGGCGAAGACGAAGGCGTCGGGCGGCGGCGTAGAAGGCACGTCCCCGTTTAGCCGCCTCGACGCCCGTGGGTCAAGGAAGCTGTGCTATGAATCGTCGGCACCGCATGGCGCTCACTCCCGCACAGCAGCAGCGCTCGTCGCTGGGCGTCATTTTCCTCACCGTTCTCCTCGACCTGCTCGGCTTCGGCATCGTCATTCCCATCCTGCCGCTCTACGCCGAGAAGCTGCACGCGACCGATTTCGAGACCGGCATCCTCCTGGCCAGCTACTCGGTCATGCAGCTCATCTTCTCGCCCGTGTGGGGGCGCCTCTCCGACCGCGCCGGCCGCCGTCCCATCCTTTTGCTCTCGATCTTCGGCAGCTGCGCATCGCAGCTCGGCTACGCCCTGGCGCCGACCTTCTGGTGGCTCGTCGTCGCGCGCGCGTTCGCCGGCGTGTGCGGCGCCAACATCACCGCCGCGCAGGCCTACATCGCCGACGTCACCGACGAGAGCAAGCGCGCCGCCGGCATGGGCATGCTCGGCGCCGCGATGGGGCTCGGCTTCGTCTTCGGCCCCGCCGTCGGCGGCTTTCTCTCGCAGCGCTCCGCCAACCTGCCGTTCTTCGTCGCGGCCGGCCTGGCGGGCTTCAACTTCATCTCCGCCGTCATCATCTTGAAGGAGCCGCGCACCGCCGCCCAGCGCACGCGCGCGCGCACGCTCACCTGGGCGGGCCTGGTCCGCACCGCTTCGACGCCGCGCCTCCTCACGTTGATGCTGCTGTTCTTCGTCGTCACCTTCGGCTTCGCCAACCTCGAGGCGACCTTCTCGCTCTATCTCGAGCGGCGCTTCCAATATGGCCGGCGCGAAGCGTCGTACATGTTCACGTACATCGGCGTGCTCATGGTGATCGTGCAGGGCGGCCTGGTGCGCCGGCTGGTGCCGCGGTTCGGCGAGAAGCGGCTCATCGTCATCGGCACGCTGCTCATGGGCGTCGGCTTCCTCATGCAATACGGGGCCGACAACGTGAAGATGCTGCTGGTCGCGCTGGCCGTCACCGCCACCGGCAACGGGCTCAATACGCCGTCGCTCTCGTCGCTGATCTCGCGCGCGGCGTCAGGCGATCATCAGGGCGGCGTGCTTGGCGTTTCGCAGGCGATGGGCGCATTGGCGCGCGTCGTCGGCCCGCTCATCGGGACCTGGACGCTGCACTACGGGATGACGTTTCCCTATCTGACGGGCGGCGTGACGATGATCGTGGCCTGCCTGTTCGCGAGCGCGTTCGTGCGCCAGCCGCCCGAGCCGGCGCCGGTGCCCGCGGCTACTTCGTGACGTAGAAGCCGCCGAGGCACATCTCGTCGTCGGTGCCCTCGCCCCAGTTGCGCGCGATGGTCGAGTCCGAGTTGTCGAAGTGGCACTGCAGATGGATCTTGTCCGTCGGCGCGTACGGCTTCGGCGTCTGGAAGCTATACGAGCCCTGCCAGTGGAAGTCCCACTTCGGAATGTCGAGCATGCAGTCGCGCGTGCCGTCGGCATGCTGGATCTCGATGCGCGCCGAGACCCCGCGCGTGTGCATGTGCAGATTGGCCGACCACATCGTCACGGCCTCGCCGGTGGGGATGACGTTGTCGGTGATGTATCCGAAGTAGGGTGACGGATTGAAGGTCCACTCGAACATCTGATCGGCGGTGCCGGCGGGAATCGTCATCGTCTTCTGCTGGACCCACTCGGGGTTGGTCCACGGCTGGATGATGCCTTCCTTCTGCACCGTCGGGTCGAGCTTGAAGTCGACCGAGGTCTGGTCGGGCACGCCGTCGAGCTTGCTCAGGTTGTAGTGGATCTGCATGACCACCTTCGAGCCCGGGACCACCTTGAGGCCGGTGTTGGCGGGATAGTCGGTGCCGAGCGATCCAGGCGCCCACGCGCCGAGCCAGCGCGCACCGGCGCCGCCGTTGGGGCCACCGGGCCCGCCGAAGCAGACCCAGCCGGGCGTCGGATCGGCGGCGTCGAGCTGCTCGTAGGCGGCGACGTCGGCCGGCTGCGCGAGGAACGCGATCACATGGTGCACGATGTTGGCGTTGCCCGGGTTGGCGCGGAATCCCGAGATGTACTTGGTCTCGGTCTCGGGCCAGTCCATCAGGAAGCAGCGGTACTCGTCGGGCTTGAGCGTGGGCGTATAGGCGTTGTCGAGCTTGAGCGAACGATCGATGCGCGACAGCCTGGGCGCGTTCGAGACGGTGGCCTGATATTCGTTGGGATTGCCTTCGACGGCGCCGGCGTCGATCCACGAGGTGATCGTGTTGATCTCGTCGTCGGAGAGCGAGCGATCGCCGAGGTAGTCGCTGCAACCCTTACCGGGCGGCCAGGGCGGCATCTTCTTGGCAGCGACGGCGACGCGGACCTTGTCGGTGTGATCCTTGAAGTCGGCGAAGCTCGACAGCGTGAAGGGCGCGATGTTGTTCTCGCTGTGGCAGGGCGCGCACTTCTGATCGGCGAGCGGTTTGATCGCGCTCCAGTAGGTCGGCGTCGACGGAGATGCCGACTTCGAGCCGCAACCAGCGACGGCGACCAACGACGATAGGACGAAAGCCAGGCGACGCATCACTCCTCCTTCAGTACGCAGGCGATGAGGCGGCGCCAAACGCGGCGCGCGTCCTCGACAGAGAGGCCCTGGTGCGCCCTCAGCGACTCCCAGGTGTTCAAGCTGGTGACCGCGCCCAGCGCGGCGAGGCGATCTTTGCGCACGCCGGGCGGCAGCGGGTCGAGCTCACGCGCGAACAGCTGCGCGGCCATCTCGCGCTTGTAGGCGCGCACGAGCGCCAGCGTGTCGCCCACGAGCGGCACGGTGTGCTCGATGAGCCGCGCGGCGCGGCGCATGTTGAAGATGCGCTGATAGAGGCGGGCGCGCTGGTCGACGAAGGCGTCGAGGCGGGCCTCGAGCGGCCCGTCGGTGGGCAGCGGCGCGATGTCGCTGAGCACCTTCTCGGAGTGGCGCGCGGCGGCGACGGCGAAGAGGCGCGCTTGATCTTCGAAGTGGTGATAGACGATGCGCAACGAGACGCCCGCGCGCTCGGCCACCAGCTGCGCCGGCGGTTGCAGCTGGCCGTTTTCGATCAGCTCGAGGAGGGCGTCGACGACGGCGTCACGGGTGCGCTCGGCGCGCGCCGCGCGGCCATCCAACGCCGGGTTCTTGAGCGCCACGACCGGAGGCTAAAGTTTTTGCACTCACTGTGCAATAACTTTGTTACGCGCGTGCAATCGCCCTAAGCCATCGTAAGCAGCGTACTTATACATCTCGCCCAGTGTAGGGAAATTGAATACCTGTTCGATGAAGTCGTCGATGCGCCCGCCGAAGTGCATGACGGCGGCGCCGATGTGGATGAGCTCGGTCGCACGCTCGCCGATGATGTGCACGCCGAGGAGCTTCTTGTCTTTGGCGTCGAAGATGAGCTTGGTCAGGCCGCTGACGTCGCCGACGATCTGGCCGCGCGCGTTGTCGGCATAGCGGGCGCGCCCGACCTCGAAGTCGAGGCCCTTCTTCTTCGCCGACTCCTCGGTCTCGCCGATCATCGAGACCTCGGGGATGGTGTAGAGACCGTAGGGGAACTGCGACGCGACCTTCTGCTTGTACTCGAAGCCGAAGGCGTGGCACACGGCGACGCGTCCCTGCTCCATGGCCACCGACGCGAGCGCCGGGAAGCCGATGACGTCGCCGGCGGCGTAGACGCGGCCGCTTGCCACGCCGGCGACGCGGAAGTGCTCGTCGATTTTGAGGAGGCCGCGGGCGTCGGCGACGGCGTTGACGCGCTGGAGGCCGAGCGTGCGGGTGTTGCCGGCACGGCCGCCGGCGAAGAGGAGGCGCTCGCACTCGAGATCGCTGCCGTCGCTCAGACGGCAGTGGAGCTTGCCGCCGGAGCGTCCGACCTCGACCACCTCGCGCTTGAACAAGATTTCGCAGCCGAGGCCGCGTAGCTCCTCGGTGAGCAGCTGATTGACCTCGCCGTCGAGGAACCCGAGGATCTGATCGCGCCCCTCGATGATGACGCAGCGGGTGCCGAGGGCGGCGAAGATGGAGGCGTATTCGCAGCCGATGACGCCGCCGCCGAGGACGATCATGGCGCGCGGGATGCGGTCGAGCCGCAAGATCGAGTCGGAGTCGTCGACCTCGGGGTCTTCGAAGGGAACGAAGGCGGGGCGATGCGGGGTCGAGCCGGTGGCGATGAGCGTGACGTCGGTGCTGATGCGGCGCGGCGCGCCCTCGGCCATCGCGATTTCGAGCGTGTGGTCGTCGAGGAACGAGGCCGCGCCTTCGAGGAGGTCGACCTTGTGGCGCGCGAGGTTGGCGGCGATGCGCTGCCCTTCGTGGCCGGTGACCGGCGCCTGGCGGCACATGAGCTCCGGGACGGACGGGGCGCCGTCGATCCCGCAGGAGAGCCCGTACATCTCGCGCTGGCGGTAGCCGGAGAGGAAGAGCGCGGTTTCGCGGAGCGTCTTGGAGGGGAGCGTGCCGGTGTTGACGCAGGCGCCGCCGAGCGCCGGGGACTTCTCGATGACGGCGACGCGTTTGCCGAAGTAGGCGGCCTGGACGGCGCCCTTTTCGCCCGCGGGGCCGGAGCCGATTACGACCAGATCATAGTCGTACATCCGGCGATCATACCGCCGGGGCGGGGGTGGCGCGCGTTACTTCGTGCGGGCTACTTCGTGCGTGCTATTTCGACTGCGAGGCGAGGTCGCTGCGGCGCCAGCGCGGCGGCGAGAAGACGTACTTGCCCTTCTCTTCGTGCGTGCCGGCGGGGATGAGCGTGTAGCCTTCCTTCGTCTCGCGGACCTCGCCCTGGTGCCAGACCCAGGTGCCGGCGACGGGCTGGTAGTAACCGGGAACCCAGACTTCCTTTTCGGACAGCCGGGGAGCGTCTTCTTTGCGCGGGGAGGGGGGCGCGGAGGCCATCTCTTCATAGGAAAGGGCGCTCTTGGACGGTGAAGTCGACTCGGGCGTTCCCGAGACCGTGGCGCAAGCACCGAGGCCGAAGGCGAACAGCGAAATCAAGACCGAGCGCTTCATTTCAACTACCTCCGAAGACCAGTCTAGAGAAAACCCTAATATAATCAATTAGTAAGAAATGGTTGATTGCTTACGTTCGTTTCTGTCGGGGGGGCTGAAAGGGTGGTTGGCACACGTCGCCTTCACCCATGATGTGGGGACTGATGACCCTGGTGGGCGATTGCGCGATTGGGTTCAATTGACCCCGGCGCCGATGTAATTTCGCGGAGGTAGATGTAGGTGAGGTTGGTCCCGGGCTTGCTCCATGCGCGGGGATGATTCGCTTGCGGGTGATCTCGATCGCGTTGGCTTTTACCGTCGCTGCGGGCTGCACGGGAGGCGGCGAGATCGGCCAGACCGGCGGCAACGGCGGCGCGACGGGAGGCGGCGGCGCGACCGGCAGCG
>JAQBQH010000121.1 GCA_028287105.1 Myxococcales bacterium | reverse complement strand
GCCGGCTGTCGGTGCGCGGCAATCGGGTAGTGCAATCCGGTGTGAACGCCGCATTCCGCGAGAAAGCGGCGCAGCTCGTCGCGTCTCGACGTTTGCACCACGTACAGGTGAAACGCGTGTTGCGCGTCGGGATGCTCCGTCGGGAGGACGAGGTCCCCGACTCCAGTGAGACCGCTCTGGTAGGCCGCTGCCAACGCTCGCCGTCGAGCTACCCAGGTATCGAGGTGCCTCAGCTTGACTTGCAAGAGGGCCGCTTGAATCGTGTCGAGCTTCTCGTTACGCGCGACCGACGTGAATTCGTACTTGCCGGTCTTGCCGAGGTTACGCGCCTGGCGCAGGCGATCCGCGAGCGCACGGTCACGCGTCAGCACCGCGCCTGCGTCGCCGAACGCGCCGAGGTTCTTGCTCGGGTGAAAGCTCAGAGTAGCGGCGCTACCGAAGCTACCGACCGGCCGGGCACGCCAGCGTGCCCCATGCGCCTGCGCCGCATCCTCGACGAGGTGGACGCCACGCCCGGCAGCGGCCTCGGCGAGACGATCGATGTCCACCACTGGATGCCCGTACAGATGAACCGCGACGAGGGCGCGTGTTCGCGGTGTGATGGCCGCCATTGCGCGATCGACGGGGAGCAGTCCCTTCTCGTCCGCGTCGACCAGCACCGGCGACGCCCCCGACAATACGATGGCGCTCACGACGCCGGTGAACGTGTGCGCGCAGGTGATGACCTCATCGCCGGCGCCGATGCCAAGCTCTCGCAGCGTCAGCTCGAGCGCCGCCATGCCGGACGCGACGCCGATCGCGTGTGACACGTCGTGATACGCGGCGAGGGCGGACTCGAATCTCGCGACCGCTTTACCGAGTATCGGATCGTCGTCCAGAAAGACGCGGTCGAGCGCTTCAATCACCTCGGCCCAGAGGGCGCGGTACTGTCGCGGATAGTCCTTCGACGCAATGGGAGGACCTTCGGCCACGTCGTCGATCTAGACGCCGCACCGCGCTAGCGCAAGGAGGTGATACGCGCACCTTGCAGCGGCGGAGTTCGTGCGCACGACTTTAGCGACGGAGCGTACAGATGGCCGTGGCGCCGTTCAGCCGATGCAATCTCGACTCGCTACCGCTGACGCGCATACAGGCGCATGGCGGCGACGGGTCGATCGAGTTCTGTCGCATCGCCGAGGCGGGCAATCTCGCCGGTGGCTGCAACTTCATCGATATCGCTGTCGTTCCGGCGGGTGCGACAATCGGTCGCCACCGCCACGCTGCGAATGAGGAAGAGTTTTACCTCGTCCTCGCCGGACGAGCGCAGATGTACCGCGACGGTCAGGAGTTCACCGTCGGCCCAGGCGATCTCGTGCGGAATCCGCCGGGAGGCGAGCACGGATTGCGCGCAATCGGTCCAGAGCCAGTGCGCCTGTTCGTCTTCGAAGTGCGGGTCCCGTGAGGGCCGCGTCCCGCAAGCGCGTACGGGCCCTTCTCATGGCGGGCGGCCAGGGGCAGCGCATGCAGCGCTCCGGCGCAGAGCGGCCGAAGCCTCTCATGGTGGTGCGCGGCGTGTCGCTTCTCGAGCGCAATCTGTACGCGCTCTTCTCTGCCGGATTGAAGGACATCGTCGTCGCCGTACCGGCCTCGACGCCGAGTATCGGCGACTTTATGCACAGCCGCGGAACGCTGCTCGCCAAGATGGCCAAAGCGGAGCTGCGCGTCCTTGTCGAGGCTCAACCGCTCGGCACCATTGGCGCAGCGGCGCTCGCAGCGGACGACGTCGAGACGCTCCTCGTCGTCAACGGCGACAACCTGACGGCGCTCGATTTGCCAGCGTTCCTCGCCGCCCACGGCGACGCCCATGCGGACCTGACCGTGGCCACTCATCTGCATCCCGTGACCCTTCCATATGCCGAGCTGGCCGTCGACGGGCAGCGCATCGTGTCTTACCAAGAGAAGCCGACGCATCGGTTTCGCGTGTCGAGCGCCCTCTACGCGCTGGGAGCCCGCGCATGGAGTGAGCTGGTTCCGCACGCGCGCTGCGACGCGCCGGACCTCGTCCGTCGACTTCTCGAGGGCGGCGCGCTGGTGCACGCGTTCGATCACGCTGCGCCATGGATTGACGTGAACGACGTCGGTGGAATTCACGCCGCCGAGAGATTGCTCGCCGCGCACGCCGACCTCTTCGACTGCTGGCACCCTGCGCCGACGATCGAGGTGGTCGGATGCGTCTTGGTGCGCGGCGACGAGGTGCTCCTCGAATACCGGCCCGCGACGGCGCGTTGCTATGCCAGTCAATGGGATACGCCGGGCGGCCATATCGAAGCCGGCGAAACGCCCCAGCAGGCGATCGTGCGTGAGCTCGGCGAGGAGCTCGGTCTCGAGGGCACCGACGTTCGTCCCGCAGCCCGCTTCGATGACTTCGACGTCACCTCGGGTCAGGTGTTCCGTCATCACGTGTTCAGCGCCCGTGTTGCCGACGGTGCCGTCAGCGCGCGTGACGGGCAGCGCGTGGCATGGCACCGACGCGCCGAGATCGCGTCGCTGACCGACGTTGGCAGCGCGGCGCTGCGGTCGGTCGCCGCGATCGAGGCGGCGACATGAAGCGGTTGCGTATCGCCACCGTGTTCACCGAGCTCGGCATCGGCGGCGACGAGAACCGCGCGCTCTCGTTCGCGCAACACGTCGATCGCAGCCGCTTCGAGCACGTCGTCGTCACGATCGTTCAGGCCGACGCCGACACGGAACACAAGGTGGGACCGATGCAGGCGCGCTATCGCGAAGCCGGAATCGAATGCATCTCGATGGGTGAGCGGCGCCGCTCCGACTGCCGCCGACTGCCGCAACCGCTGTCGGCGGTTCGCGACGGCGGGCGGACGCTGCGCATCGCGACTCGACTCGCACGGCTGTTCACGCGCGAGCGCATCGACGTCGTCGACGCCCGCATGACCTACAACATGGTCGTCGGGTTGATGGCTGCGCGCATGGCCAATGTGCCGGTCGCGATCGCCACCGAGTACTACGTCGACTGGTGGTCGGGCGCGCCGTGGCGGTGGATCGCGCCGACCATCTTCGACGGTTACGACGCGATCATCACCGATTCGAGCTGGGCGCTGGCCCAATATCGGCGCGATCTGCGACGGCCGCTCGAGCATGGCGTCGTCATTCGTAATGGTATTCCGCAACCGTCGTCGACGCTGACGCGTTGCGAGGTGCGCCGACGGCTCGGGATCCCAGAAGCTGCGCCGGTCGTCGGCCAGATCGCGCGCGTAATTCATTACAAAGGACAGCTGCAGCTGCTTCGCGCAGCGGCGGAGGTCCACCGGCGACGTCCGGACGTGTGGTTCTTGATCTGTGGCTACTCCGCGAGCGATCCCGAATTCGCGAACTCGCTCGAGCGGGAAGTCGAAACGCTCGCGATCGGCCACCGGGTTTGCATGACGCCGTGGCCCGGGCCAATTGGCGACATCTGGCAGGCCGTCGACATTCATGCCCACCCGTCGCTGCTCGACTCGTCACCGATCGCGATTCACGAGAGCATGGCGCTCGGATTGCCAGCCGTGGTCTCGTCGGCCGGTGGCATCCCCGAGCTCGTCGAGCACGAGGTTACGGGATTGGTCGTCCCTGTGAATGATACGTCGGCGCTCTCGGGGTCCATCGTCCGCCTGTTGGACGAGCCGGCGACGCGCGCCCGGCTCGGTGCAGCCGCGCGGAGCCGGTACGCCGAACGACATCGTCCGGAGCAGATGACGTCGGCGATCGAGGCGCTGATCAGCGATCTCCACGCGCGCAAACAGAGCGCGTCGGCCCAGCTCGAGGCTCCACTCGTCGCGGCGGGAGGCTGACGATGCGTGCGTTCGACCGTCGCACGCTGGGGGACCAGGAGCGAACGGCACTGAGCTCGCTCGCGCAGCTCTCACGCCGAGCCGCCGATGATATGGAGCTCGAAGGTGCGCTGGCACGACTGGTGCCACCCTTTCCACTCAAGGTACAGATTCAAACTCACACGCGCTGCAATGCCGCGTGCGATATGTGCCCGTATCCGGAGGTCGCGGGCGCCGATGGCTTCGCGCACAGCCATATGGCGGAGTCGACATACCGCGAGCTCCTGAAGCAGCTGAGCGTGCATCCCGTCGAGCGCGTCTCGCTGTTCCTGATGAACGAGCCGCTCCTCGACAAGCGTCTGCCCGACTGGATCGCGCTGGCGCGCGCGTCATTGCCCACCACCACACTCGGTTTGTTCAGCAACGGCTCACCGCTCACGGTTCCGCTGGCGCGCCGCCTGGCCGAGGCCGGCCTCGACGAGCTGTCGGTCAGCGTGCACGGATTCGACGATTCGACGTACGACGCCGTGATGAAGGGGCTGACGTTCGCGCGCGTCTCGACGCGACTGCGCCCGGTGCTGCAGTCCTACGAGCGCGGTGAGCTCGGCAAGCTGCACCTGCAGCTCGTCACGGGCGATCTGCCGGAGTTGCAGCGCAGCCTCGAACGCGCGGAGCCGCTGTTCGCACGCCATGCGCTCCTCAAGGCGTTCTCGAACGAGCGTACCGCCGCCGACGTCGTCGCCGGGCTCCCCAGCTCGCGCACGAGCGCGGCGGCGCGCCCCTTGTGCCAGCGCCCGTTCGTCAAGCTCTACGTGCTCGCCAGCGGGGACTGCGTCTTGTGCAACGTCGACTGGCGTCAGACGGTCGTCCTCGGGCGCATCAGCGGCGCTCCTGATGGTCAGATCGAGAACATTTGGCGCAGCGAGCGCTACCACGAGCTGCGCCTCGCGCACCTGCGTCAACGCTTTGCCAACGGTCATATCTGCCAGCGCTGCGACTACCCAGCGCTCGTCGAGGCGGATTAGCTTGGTCGGGCAGAGCGCCATGGCCGCCGCTGCCGAGGGGCGCTGCTTTCTGTGCGGCACGCCCGCCGAGGCCGTCGCCTGGCGCGAGAACGGCTACGACGCCGTTGCCTGCCCATGTGGTCTCACGTTCGTCCGGCCGCCCGCATCCGAGAGGGTCGTCGATGCGACGTTCGACGCGCATTCGGCTGCGTTTTATAGGCTGCCGGCCAGGAGCAAGGTCGGTTGGCTCATGCGCCAGCGCGGCGTCGGCAAGCTGCTCGAGGTCGGCTGCGGCGACGGGTGGTTTCTCGAGGCTGCGCGGCACGCCGGGGTCGAGGCGCGCGGGATCGACGCGAATCCCGATCGTGTAGCGCGAGCGCGCGCGCGCGGCCTCGACGTGCGCCACGGTTTATTGGAGGAGACTCGAATCGACGACCGGTTCGACGTCGTCTTCCATTGCGACATGCTCAGCCACTTCCCCGAGCCGATCGCAGCACTGCGGCGAATGACGGACTTGCTGGCGGACGAAGGGGCTCTCTTCTTCGAGGTCGGGTTGCTGGGTGCGCCGGCTCGCGCATGGTATCCGCGCATCGGCGGCATCGGACTGCCGCAGCATCGATGGCTCTACTCCGACGACGCGCTGGCGAAACTGTTCGCGGAAGCGGGCCTTCGCGTTGTCGCTTCCAAACGATTTGGCCTGGCGTGTTCGGTGTGGCTATCGCAAACGGTCCGGCGCATCGCTCCGGTCGCGAAGCGCCTGATTCGCGGTCGCGCGAGCGTCGGCGACACACCGGGGAGCGCCTCGGGGCCCGCCAGCCTTCCCCGTTGGCGGCGATACGCAGACGGCGTTCAGGAGCGCGTCGAGAGCTTCGCACGCTATGAAATCGGCGCCCTCACGCCCACGCTAGGGCCGGCGACGCTGCTCGTTCTTGCCGAGCCGACGAGGCGGCGATGAGGCTGGCCGCGGTCACGGGAGCCGGCGGGTTCATCGGTTCAGCCCTGGTGCGGCGCCTGGTGCGCGAGGGCG
The DNA here is from genome assembly GCA_028287105.1 of Myxococcales bacterium. Taxonomy (GTDB): domain Bacteria; phylum Myxococcota_A; class Polyangia; order Palsa-1104; family Palsa-1104; genus JAQBQH01. Next base: position 3,283 of record JAQBQH010000121.1, on the reverse strand, counting down.
TGAGCGTCCGCGCGCTCCTCGGTCCGGTGGGCGCAAAGTCGCATCCGGTGCCCTCGAACGTCGAGGCGATGGAAGGCGAGATCGATCGCATCGAGATCGTGGCGCAGCTGGTCGCCGGATGCGAGGTGGTGTTTCACGTCGCCGGTCCGGCCTCGGTTGTCGCATCGTTGGACGTCCCGACGGAGTTCGCGCGCATCCACGTGGCGGGTACGGCTACCGCGCTGGAGGCGAGCCGCCGTGCCGGTGTCGCGCGGTTCGTTCACGTCTCGTCCGCCGAGGTGTATGGCGTTCCGGAGAACAATCCCGTCCACGAATCACACCGGTTGCAGGCCCGCTCCCCGTATGCGGCCGCCAAGATTGGCGCCGAGCGGATGGTCGAGTCTTTTCGGTTCGCGCACGGCCTCGAGGCGACCATCCTCCGACCCTTTTCTGTTTACGGTCCGCGTCAATCGGCCGGCGGCGTGGTCGCGCGGGTCGTGCAGCAGGTGTTGACCGCCAATGCGATCGAGCTGGCGGACCTGACCCCGCGGCGAGACTTCTGCTTCGTCGATGACGTCGTCGAGGCCATGGTGCTCGCGGCGGATCGGCGGGTCGCACTCGACGATCCGATTCTCAATGTCGCCAGCGGCGTCGGCGTCACGATCGGGGAGCTGGCGCGTGCGGCTGCGGCGGCTGCCAATCGCGACCTTCCAGTTCGAGCAAATCGAGCCGAAGGTCCGCCGCGACGCGCAGACGTTCACGAGCTGGTCGCCGACACGTCGCGCATCCGGGCCGCGCTGGGCTGGACGCCCCGCACCGCGCTCGTCGACGGGCTGCGCCGAACGATCGAATGGTTTCGCAACTCGGAGGACGCATGAGCGCCAGATTGTTGGTGACGGGTGGGCAGGGCTTCGTCGGACGGCATGTCGTCGCCGAGTGGTTGCGACGCCACTCCGACGGACGCGTCCTCGCGCTCGGCCGGTCGCCGCGGAACGACCGCACGCTGCCGCATCGCGTTCACCGCGCCGGGCAACCGATCGCTGCGCCCGTGCCCGCCGGGCTGCGCGAGCTCCTCGACGATCGTTACGAGTATTTGTCCGTCGACCTGACCGACACGCAATCGCTGACGCGCATCGTCGGCACCTTCCAGCCGGACGTCGTGATCCACCTGGCGGCAGCGCTCCGCGATGAGCCGCTCGACCGGCTGTTGGCCGTCAACGTGAACGGCGTCGCCTCCGTCCTTTCAGCCGTCGTTGGCTCGGGCGTGACTCCCCGGGCGATTGTGCTCGGGTCGTCAGGTGCTGTGTACGGTGTTCCTGCGGCGCTGCCGATCGCCGAGGATGCGGCCTGCGCGCCACTCGACCAGTACGGCGTCTCGAAGCAAGCCGGCGAAGCCGTCAGCCGCCTCATCGCGACACGGCACGCCTTGCCGGTCATCGTGGCGCGCATCTTCAATCCCGTCGGCCCCGGTCAGGACGAGCGCCATCTCACGAGCTGGGTGGCGATGCAGGCGACGGAAGTTGCCGCAGGGCGCAGATCGCGAATCGAGGTGGGTCCGCTCGACACGACGCGCGACTTCATCGACGTGCGCGACGTCGCTGCCGCGCTCGCGCTCCTGGCGGCGGAGGGCGCACCGGGCACGACGTACAACGTTGCCAGCGGTACCGAGACGAAGACCTCGGACGTGTTGAGCGAGGGACTGCGCGCTGCGGGCCTGACGCAGGAGGTTCCGATCGCTCGACGGTCGGCGCGCCCAAGCGACATCCCGCGCCATTTCGCCGATACGCGGCGTCTTCGCGCGCTCGGCTTTCAACCGGTGCACTCGCTCGCGAAGAGCATGGACGCAGTCGTTGGCTACTACCGCGGAGACGTCGCCGGCGCGGAGGACGACGAAACCGACCGGGCACCCACGATGACTGTCACGGCGACGGCGACACATCGTTACGTCGTCGAAGTCGAGGCGGGACTGTTGAAGGCCGTACCGGAGCGGCTCGCGACGCTGTTTCCGGGCGCGCATCTGGTGATGCTGACAGATCAGCGCGTTCACGAGCTCTACGGCGCGCGCCTCCTCGACGGGCTACGGAGGGTCGACGCGAACGCCAGTGCCATCTTCATCGGTGAAGGCGAGCCGGCGAAGTCTCTCGATAGTCACCAGCGGCTCCTCGGCGAGCTGCATCGGGCACGCTTCGACCGCCGCGCCGTGCTCGTCAATCTGGGCGGCGGCGTCGTCATCGACACCGGCGGTTTCGTCGCCGCGACGTACATGCGCGGCGTCGCCTACGTCAACGTGCCGACGACGCTGCTGGCGCAACACGATGCGGCCGTCGGTGGCAAGGTCGCGGTCAATACGTCCGCTGCGAAGAACTTCGTCGGCGCGTTCCATCATCCTCGCGCAGTCTTTTCCGATCCCGCGACGCTGGGGACGCTCGAGGACCGCCATATCTCGGCCGGGATCGCCGAGGCGATCAAGGTCGCCATCTGCGGCGATGAGGAGCTCTTCTGTATCCTCGAGCGTGAAGTCGCCGCGATTCGCCAATGGCGCGACGCGCGCGTGCTCGGCGAGGTGGTCCGTCGCGCCACGAGCAAGAAGATCGAATTGCTGGCGCCGGATCCGTACGAGCACGATCTCCGTCGCGCGCTCAATCTCGGTCACAGCTTCGGCCATCCTCTCGAAACGGAGCTCGAGTACACCGGCATTCTCCATGGCGAAGCGGTTGGATTCGGTCTCGCCGTCGCCGTGGAAGTCGCACGCGCGCGCGGCGTCTGCCCCGATGAGGCTGCCGAACGCATCATCGGGCTGCTTGCCGCGTACGGCCTACCGCCGAAAGTGCCGCGATCGCGCCTGCGCGCCGCGTGCGTGCGCATGGCCGAAATTCGGCTCGTGCGCGGGCGCGCCCTTCATTTCGTGCTTCCGTCCGGCGTCGCGCACGTCGAGATCGTTGCGCAGGTCTCCGACGACGAGATTGGCCGCGCGATCGATGCGGTTGCGTGGCATCCGCTCATCGGTGCATGCGTGGTCGAGGACGTGCCCGCGGAGCAGATCGCGTGCTGACGCTCGGCGTCGACGTCGGCGGCAGCAAGCTGCTCGCCTGTGTCGTGGACGACGACGGCGAGGTCGTCGACGAAGCGCGACAGGAGACTGGCCGCGCGACGGCGCCCGACGAGATCGTGGAGCGCGTCGCCGAGCTGGTCTGGCGCTTCAGAGCCGAAGGCCACGCCCTCGACGGTATCGGAGTCGGGATTCCAGGTTTGTGCGACCACGCGCGCGGGGTGGTTCGCTCGTCGATCATGCTCGAGGGCTGGC
>JAQBQH010000177.1 GCA_028287105.1 Myxococcales bacterium | reverse complement strand
GCCCTCGCGTCACAGCCGCGGTTTGCGCCCGACGTCGAGCTGCGCGGTGAGCAGGCCGCGTACGTGCTGTACACGTCCGGCTCGACCGGGGCGCCCAAGGGGGTCGTGGTGCCGCATCGGGCGCTGGCGCACCTCGTCGATAGCGCCGCCCGACGCTACCAGCTCGACGCGGGCGATCGCGTGCTGCAGCTCTCGTCGCTCGGCTTCGACGTCGCGGCGGAGGAGATCTTCCCGACGTTGGCGGCCGGCGGCGCGATCGTGCCGTGGACGAAATCGGATCCGGCGTCGGCGGCCGACCTCTCGGCCTTCGTCGATCGCAACCAGATCAGCGTCGTCAACCTGCCGGCGCCGCTGTGGCACGACTGGGTGGCGAGCCTGTCCGAATCGCCGTCGCCGCTGCCGCCGTCACTGCGGCTGGTGGTCGTCGGTGGCGACGAGGTCTCACCCGCGTCGCTGCGCGACTGGCGACGCGCGTATCCGAGCGCGCCGGCATGGCTGCACGCCTACGGTGTCATCGAGGCCACGGTCACCTCGACCGTCGACGACGGCGCAACGCTCTCGCCCGACGCGGCACGCGTTTTGATCGGCCGGCCGCTCGACGGAGTGACCGCGCTGGTGCTCGATGCTGCCGGTGACCCGGCCCTGGCGGGGCAGGTCGGCGAGCTGCATCTCGGCGGCCTCGGGGTCGCGCGCGGCTATCTCGATCGCCCAGGGCTCACCGCCGAGCGCTTCGTGCCCGATCGGTTCGCCGCGCGACCGGGCGCGCGGCTGTATCGCACCGGTGACCGCGCGCGCCTCTTGCCCGACGGCGCGCTGGAGCTCCTCGGTCGCGACGATCAGCAGGTGAAGCTGGCCGGCCACCGCGTCGAGCTGGGCGAAGTCGAGGCGGCGCTCCTGTCGCATCCGTCGGTGGACGACGTGGCGGTGACCGTGTGCCGCGACGGCGAGCCCTCCCTGTGCGCGTACGTCGTGGCCAACGAGGACGACGACCCGCTCGACGGCGAGGCGCTGCGCTCCTTCCTCGCCGAGCGACTGCCGGGCTACATGCTGCCGCGGATCTTCGTGCCGGTCGCGTCGCTGCCGCTCGCCGAGGAGATGCTCGAGGGCGCCGCCTAGCTCATCCGCTCCACGAGCGAAACCCGAGCAGCCCCCACGCCAACAGATAGGCGCACACCGCGACGTGCGCGAGGCTCACGAGGAGGGCGTGCCGGCGCACCGGCCGCGCCGCCGGTTCGCGATACGAGCGCACGGTCATCGCCATCGCGGTAGCGGCCAAAAGCGGATACACGACCGAGAGGACAAAGAGCGTGATGCTCGTCGCCGTCCGGGTGCCCAGGTCGACCATCGTCGGGCGCGTGACCAGGCAGAAGAGCGGAGCGGCCAAGAGTACCGTCGCCGCCGTCGGCACGCCGAGCCGCGCCCACGACCGGTGCGACCGTCGCACGACCATCATGACGAGAGAGCCGGCCAGAAGCAGCAGCGCCATGGCCAGCGGCAGGTGTCCGAGCAAGAGCGGCCACGGCGACGCCCGCTCGAAGCAAGCGGTGCCGGCAATCATGATCGGCGCACCGCGCTCGTCGTGCGTGAAGAGCACGCTCGCGCCCGCCTCGTCCGGCTCGCGGAACAGCGTCGTCGCCACCGGCACGAGCGGCGTACGCCCGCCGACGAGGCGGCGCTCGTACAAGACGCCCCCGTCGAACCCGACGACGCGGCCGGCGAAGAGCGTGTCGGCAAAGCGCATCCGCTCGCTGCGTGGGCTGGCCAGTCGATAGTACCCGGTGAAGGCGGCCAGCGACGCGCGCGGGAGCTCGATCTGCCGCGCGGGCGGGCGCGCCACGGTGCGGGTGGCAAAGCCGGCGACCAGCCGCACGATGCGGTCGTAGTCGTCCGCGCGCGGCCGCGCGTTGAACAGGACGGCCCAGCCGGCGTGCGCCTCGGGATCGTAGCCGTACTCGGCCGCGAAACCGTCGATGCCGCCGTCGTGACCGCGAAACACGCGCCCGACGACGTTGCTGCCATAGTTGCCGAGGCCGTACTGGGTGGCGAGGCCCGCCTGTCCGTCCACGCGCAGGGTCTCGCTGCGCTCGGCGCGCTGCACGCTCGCCTCGGAAACGAGCTGCGCCCGGCCGGCCTGGCCGCGTTGCACGAAGAAGCGCACCAGCTGCGCCAGATCGGACGGCGCAGCGACGAGACTGCCGGCCGCCCGGTGCAGGAGCGCCACCGGCGGCACCGCGTGGCGGGCGTCGTCGTAGCCGCGCGCGAGCGTCGCCTCGACCGCCGGCGTCACACGCAGCGTCGCGTGCGCCATGCCCATCGGTAGGAGCAGCGTCTCGGCCAGATAGTCCTCGTAGGCGCGGCCGCTGAGCTTCTCGACGAGATAGGCGGCAACGCTGTAGCCGGGGTTGGAATAGGACATGCGCGTGCCGGGCGCCCAGCGCGGCACCAGCGACGCCGGCCGAACGGCGAGCACCGCGCGCAGCGGCAGCTCCGGCCCCGGCGGCGCGACCGAGTCCGACGTGCCCATGTCGTCGAACCCGGCCGTGTGCTCGAGGAGGTGCGCGATGCGAACCGGATGCGTCGCCGCCCAGCGATTGGGCACCACGATTTCGGGCGCGATGTCGGCGAGCGTGGTGTCGAGCGACAGCCTGCGTTGGTCGCACAGCACGAGCAGCCCCAGCGCCACGAGGCTCTTGGTGATCGAACCGACACGAAAGCGGGTCTCGGAGGTGACCGGGATCCGCGCGGCCAGATCGGCATACCCGACGCCACCCGAGTAGACGCCGCCGCCCGGCTCGACGACCGCGAACCCGACGCCCGGCAGCTTCGCCTCGTCCAGGAGCGCCTGCAGGCGCGCGCGCAGCTCGTCGATCGACTGCGGCGGCGCTGGCTCGCTGCCCGTGCCGCGCGTGTCGGCACAGGCCGCCCCCCAAAGGGCGAGGACGGCCACACAGGCGCGACGACCAGAGCTACTCACGTCGGCCGCAATCTTACCGCTACTGCAGAAGGAAGCGCGCCTTGACCAGGAAGAGGTCGGTGGCGGGGCCGGCGGCCAGCGTGTCGACGCGCAGGCGGGCGCGACCCTCGTTGCCGGCGTAGGGCCGCGGCGCCTGCGCATGGGTGTAGATGACCATCAGCGTCGTGCCGGGATGCAGCTCCCAGCGCAGCACGGCGTTGAGGTTGAGCCCGCCGTCGCGGGAGTCGGGCGTCTCGCCGGCCGGGCGCTCGGCGGCGTGAAACGCCGACCACGGCAGCGGCTGCCGCTCGCCGGTGACCTCGGCCGCCGTCGTGTTCTCGTAGCGCAGGCTCGAGAGAAAGAGCTGCGCGTAGACCTGCAGCGACAGCGTGGGCAAGAACGTGTAGGTGGCGCGCAGCGTGACGTCGGCGCTGGTGGCCGTCTCGTCGCCGAAATAGTAGGTGCGCGTGCCGGCCCCATCATCGCGCGTGGCGAACCAGCGCGGATCGCCCCAGGCGACGATGGCGTGCGGCGCGACGTCGATCTCGACCGCCGGGACCGGGCGCAACGAGAGGGTCAGCTTGCCTTCGAGGTACAGCCCGTGTCGCACCTCAATCGCGCCGCTCTCGAAGGCGACGACCGCGCGGCGGCGCACGTCGCTGCGCAGCGACAGCCAGCCGCCGAAGCCGCCTGCACGCTCGGTGCGCGCGCCGTCGCCGGTCTCGCGCAGATCGTCGTGCACGCTGTCCCAATTCACCTCCAACGACAGCGACCAGAAATTGGAAAAGCGCAGATCGACGACGGCGAAGAGCTGTCGTTGCAGCGTCGCCTGCCCGTCCCAGCTCAGCAGATAGTAGCCGCCGAGACGCAGCTCGCCGTCGAGGATGCGACCGACCGGCTGCACGATGCGATAGTGGAGCTGCGGTCGCATCCAGTGCAGGTTGGCCTGGCGGTTGTATCCGAGATCGTCGACGTCGAAGGCGGGCGAGTAGCCCTGGTACTCGAGGTCGCCCCACCAGCGCCCGCTGTGCTTGCCGAGCTGTCCGAACAGCCCCACGCCGCGCGCGCCCGGTCCCACGGGCGTGCCGTCGCGCATGATCCGCTCGGGGCCGTCCTGAACGAGCGAGCCGACGACCTGGGCGCGCGCCACCCAGCCGCCGTTGCGCGTCACCAGGTTGACGTCGGCCGAGGCGGCGTAGGTTTCGCGGGCGCCGGCCGCGCGCGCGAGCGGGTTCACCGCGGTGGCCATGAGACCGAGCGCCGAGCGCGCGAACAGGTCGCGCTTGAGCCGCACGACGCCGAAGTTGGTGAGCGGCCCCAGCTCGACGTGCTCGCGCCGGCCGTCGCGCATCACCACTGCCTCGTCGGCGGCCACGAGCGCATCGAGCAGCGCGACCTCGAGCCGCGGCGCGATGGTCCCGGTCAGCTTGGCCGCCGCCCAGATGCGCCCGTCGGACAGCGGCACCGCCAGCGCCACATCGTCGGGCAAGAGCGGGGCGCGGCCGATGCGGCGCGAGTAGAAGAGCGAGATCGGCATGGCGAAGAGATCGAGCCCCTCGAGAAAGAAGGGTCGCTTCTCCGGATAGAAGGTCTCGAACGTGGTGAGATTGAGGACCAGCTCGTCGACCTCGACTTCGCCGAAGTCGGGATTGACGGTGAGATCGAGCGTGAGCGCCGGCGTCAAACCGACCTTGAGATCGCCGCCGACCTCGACCGCGCGCGTCCACCCGTCGAGGCGCGCCTGCTGCCGCCGCAGCGTCGCCTTGGCCGCCAGGTAGGGCGCCACCTGCAACAGGCGCCGCGGGCGCGGGCTATCGGGCAGCTCCAGCGTGCCGTAATACGACACCTCGGCGCCGGAGGTGCGCGGCACGCGCGCCCACTCGTCGAGCTCCTGCCGTCGCTGGAGCGAGCGGCGCACCTGGAAGCCGAAGCTGCGGCGCCCGCGCTCGTAGCGCAGCGTGGTGAGCGGAATGGCCAGCTCGGCCGTCCAGCCGCGCTCGTCGCGAGCGGTGGCGGCGCGCCAGAATCCGTCCCAGTCGCCGGTGTAGTCGGAGTCGTCGAAGCGCAGCCCGTCGGACAGCACGCCCGCGACGTTGACGTCGAAGTGGTAGGCGGTGTGCCCGTCGCCGCGTGAGCTGATGTCGACGGCGACGCGATCGGCGTCGGTGTCGCGGTCGCGGCGGCTCAGCCGCTCGACGATCTGCCGCGGCAGCGTGTCGAAGCAGCGGATGCCGATATAGAGGTTGTCGTCGTCGTACAGCACGCGCAGCTCGGTGCGCTCCGTCGCGGGCGCGCCTTCGTCGGGGATGGTCTGTCCGAAGCGGTCATCGACGGCGGCGGCGCGCCACGCGAGATCGTCGAGCCGGCCGTCGATTTCTGGCGGATCGGCGGTGCGGGTCGCGCGCCAATGCTTGCCGCGATCGTCGGCCCGCGCCTCGCCGCCGGCGCGCGCTTCGCCGCCGGCGGCACCGTCGAGGGCAATCGCGGCGCCACACGACCATGCGAGGAGCAGCGCGAGCGGGCGGCGGTGCATCGGCGATCTCGCGCAGGGTCCGGGCGATCAGGCGGCGGCGGCGTCGACGGCGCCGGCAGGCTCGAGCCCACGCAGCTCGAAGAGCAGTCGCAGAAGATGCATCGCCGCCTCGGCGCTCCAGCGATCGGACAGCCGGTCGACGACCTCGGCGGCGCTGAGGCCGCGTTCGCTGTTGAGCGCGTCGAGCAGCGCCGGCAGCGCAGGGTGGCCGGCCAGCCGCAGCGATTGGCCGCGCACGAAGATCTCGATGCGCCCGCCCGGCAGTCGCGCATGGCCGAGCCGGAAGGCGCCGGGGGCCCGCAGCGCTCCGTCCGGCAGCGGCGACACCCCGTCGCGCGACCGCGGCGGCGGCGCCAGGTAGCCGTTGCTCGCCAGCTGCTGCAGGTGGCGCTCCGCCGCCGCGCCGAGGTCCCACGAGAGCGCAGCGCCGTCGGCCCCGACCGACGATGCGAGCGCGCGCATGAGCGGCGCCGGATCTTCGCCGCGACGCAGGTTGCCGAGGTCGACCTCGGGATGCTCGCGCAACAGGAGCTCCAGCCCGCGCCGCAGGAGCTCCTTGTTGAACGCGGGAAACAGGGTCACGCCGAGCGACATGGAGAAGCCGCTGGTCTGGGCGACGTGAAAGCAGCCCGCGGGAATGTAGATGAGATCGCCGGCGCGCAGGCGATGGCGCTCGCCGTGCGGCAAAAGCGGCGCCACGTCGAAGCTGGGCTCGGTGCCGCCGGTCAGCTCGACGTAGCGCTCCTCTGGCCACAGGTAGACCTCTTTGTCCTCGGGGCCGAGGTGCCACAGGATCGAGTGGTCGGGGTCGCTGTGCACGCCGAACGGCGTATCGCCGTAGTTGCCGATGAAGGCGTAGAGGTCGGCGCCGCACGCGGGTGCTCCGTGCGCCTCGGCGATGGGCAAGAGGAACTCGCCGCAGATGCGGCGCGCCAGCCGCTCGTTCCAGCTCGCGATCGAGTTGAACGTGACGCAGAACTCCGAGAAGCCGAGGCAGCGCTCGAGCCAGCCGGCGAGATCTTCCCCGTCGCGGCGCGGCACGCGAGCGACGCGGCGGGCCAGATCGTGGCGCTGGCCGCGCTCGACGAAGACGCGGAACGCCGCGCTCCCGGCCGGCGCCTCGCCGGTGGCCTCGAAGGCGGCGGTCATGTCGTGCACCAGCAGCGCCGGCGCCGTGCAGAAGCCCGCGCGGAACCACGGCTGCGCCAGCCCGCCCGACTGGAGGAGGAAGTCGGGCAGCCAGCCGTCGGCGGTGATGCGCGTCGCCTGCGTCGTGACTGGGGATCGCTCTTCGTTGCGTGACATGCGCTTCGCCTCTAGACGATGGGCAACACGTTGGATGGTGTTTTCGGGAACAAGATGTCGAGCAGCACGTCGGACTTCCCCCACGTCCAGCAGTCGGCGAACGCGTGGCGCAGCTCCGCCACCGAGCGATGCCCGAACAGGAGATGCAAGAACGTCCGGTCGGGAAAGAGCGCGCTCGCCGGCGGCTCTTCGGTCGGCGTCCACGGGCTGACCTCGACGATCCGCCCGGCGTCGAAACGCAGATACAGCCCACCGTCGTAGAAGCCGAGCCGCAGCTCCCCCGTGTGGCCCGTCAGCACGGAGCCCGCCAGCCGCTCCTCGAGCACCGGCGCGATCGCGCGCACGAGGTTGGCCAGGTTGGGGACCCGCACGTACCACGCGATCGGCGGGAAGCTCGAAGGCAGCTCGTCACCATAGATGGAGAAGAGCGGGTGACCGTCGCCGAGGTAGTACTCGCAGGCGGCGAGCCCGGGTAGCCCGGCCTCCTCGGCGTAGCGCGTCCCCGTCTCCCACAAATGGCGCATCACCACGCGGCTCGGCCACAGCCACGAGGTCCCCGGCTTGAGCTCGTACAAGAACACCCGAAGCTGCGCCTCGTCGAGGTGTGGCTCGTGCGCGACCACTCCGATCGGCTGACCGTGCTCCTCGACGACGAGGATCTCGAGCCGCACCGAGCTGCCAGGGCTGCGGCCGACGAGATCGTAGCGCCACACGCGCTCGTCGCGCTCGCCGCCCATCATGCCGCGCCCGAGCGAGTGCGCATACACCGACGCCAAGAACGGCGCGTCGGCCTCGACCGCCCGCCGGATCGTGTAGCGCGCGCGCGTCTCGTCATCCAGCGACGGCAGGGTCGTGGCGTAGCCGCTGCGATAGCCCTTGAGCGCGAGCGCCGGCTCGTAACCGAATTGGCGATAGAAGTTGAGGATGCCGTCGATGGCCTGGAACATGACGCCGCGCTCGTCGCCGCGCCGATGCATCCAGTCGAGCTGGGCCCGCACCAGCCCGCGGCGGCGGAACTCCGGCAGCGTGACCACCACTTCCGGCAACCCCATCGGCAGCGAGATCCCGCCGTAGGACCAGCGCTGCCAGATACATGTCATGCACGACACGAGTCTGCCGGTCGCTGATTCCTCGACGACCGAAAAGTCGCCGGCGCCGACGCACGGATGATCGCCGCTCAGGAGGTCCAGGGCCCAGGTGCGCTGTCCCAGTGGGACACCGGGGTGGGGCAGGACCGCCTCGACCAGATCGGCGATGGCGTCGCGATCGGCGACCGTCGCCGCGCGCAAGCGCAACCCGTCCGGCAGCGGCGCGACCTCGAGACCCGCCTCCCGCTTCGTCATGACTCGCTCGCTCGTCGCGCTCGGCTGCATAGGTCGTTTGTCCTCATTCGTCGATGCTCCGTATCGCAGATATCAACGTACCAAATGATCGTGAAATAGGCTGTGAGAGATATCATGACGCGTGTGAAATTTTGTAAATGAGAGATGCCGCACGCGCCGCGTGATCGTGTCCCACTGGGACGGCGTGGGACGCAACGCACCGTCGAGAAACAGGTGCGGCCTGGCCGCGTAGCTCGATATTTCATTCAACCATGTTCGCATTCATATCTGTTCTCTCTCGCATGCTCGATATGGATGGTAATCGATATTCATGTGAGCGTAAAAAATCGAATATCGTGTGCGCCATATCATTGCTCGTTTTGCCTCGGCGCGTTTAGCCTGTCGCTACCATGAGGCATCGGGGCGACTCCGCGACACTGGCCATGTCCGACTCGTTCTGCCTGTTCACTCGTGGATAACCGCAACAGGAGAGAACACATGACCAACGACAAGAACCTTCCGCAGATGGACGAGCAGGACGAGAACCTGAACGCCGAAGACAAGCTCACCGCCGATGACCTCGGCGCGGCCGTGATCCGGTCGAACGCCGAGGCGGCTCTCCGTCCGGTTCGCCATATCCGCCGCGAGCAGTAGTCGACGGCAAGGGGGGTCGCGCGAACCAGCGCGGCCCCCTTTTTTTCTCTTCGAGGTCCGATTCAGGAATGAGGCACGCGATGACTGACGCGCTCAATCACGAAACCTTGATCGGCGATACGCGCGAGCTCGCCGAGCCGGTCCACTACCCGCGATTCTTTTCCGAAGCGCCCTGCCGCACCAGCGATGTCACCGAGGTTCTACGCGCCTTTTGCAAGGTCCCGCCGAAGAGCCTCATCCTGCGCGTCTACCAGGATGGCGGCAACTTCAGTAGCGAGCAGGCGAGGGTGCTCGCATCGCCGCCCGCCGACGGTGAGTCGCTGGCGAGCTGGTGGCAGCGCATGTGGCGCAAAAAACCGACGGCGTTGGTGCTCAACGGCGTCGAGCGCTTCCACGAGGGCCTGTGCCGCCGCGTGGCCGCGCTCTTGCGGCCGCTCCTGGCCGCGCGCGGTATCCCCGTCGGCGGCATCGACATCGCGCTCTTCATCGGCGACTACGGCTACACGCCGTTCGGGGTCCACGCCGATCCCGATCCCGCGTTCTTGATCCCGGTCGGCAGCGCCGTCAAGACCCTGTCGGTCTGGTCGCCGTCCGTCTTTCGCAAGAGCGCCGGTACGCGCGACGTGTCGTTCGATCTCGCGACGCTCTTGCCCGAGGCGCAGAGCTTCGCGCTGGCGGAGGGGTCGCTCTTCTTCCTGCCCGCCGGCCATTTCCACATCGGCCGCAACGACGGCCTCTCGGTCACCATGACCGTCTCCCTCGGCGAGGTCAGCCGCCGCGCGTTGGCCAAGAAGGCGTTGCGCGCGGTGCTCGAGCGCAGCCTTCTGACGCTGCCGGCGACCGACCTCGCCTTCGGCGATTGCGCCCCGTCCAATCAACGATTGATCGACGAAGCCGTTGCGCTCGTCGAGGGGGCCGCCGCGGCGGGCACGACGGCGGCCGACTGGCTGCGCGCGGGCGCCGACGCCTATTGCCTGTCGATGCTGAGCAACGGCGGCTTCCGCCTCTCACCGCTCGAGCGACAGGAGCCGGCGGTCTCGTTGCGCGGCCGCACCATCGCCGGCGCCGCGCCGTTCCAGATCAAGTATCAGCTCCTCGGCGACGGGCGCATGGCGCTGTTCGTGCGCGGCGCCTGCGTCACCATCAAGGCCAACCCCGAGCTCCCGGCGGTCATCGACCGCATCAACGAGGGCCGGCTGCTCGGCGTCTCCGAGATCGTGACCGCGCTCGGCCGCCGCTGGACCGAGGGCGCGACGCTGCACGTCCTCGCGCTCATGTCGAACCTGGGCGGAATCGAGGCCGTCGGCTCCGCCCAGCTCACTCCATCTGTCGAGGTCGCCGATGCTCGTTGCTGACACCAGGTTCTGGGAAGAGTTCGTCTCGTCGTCGCAGGAGCTGCGCCAGCCCTGCCACTACCCCGGCTTCTTCGCCGGCGAGCCGGTGTCGATCCACGACTTCGAGGAGGTCTTTCGCGCCGCCACCCGCCAGCCCGCCGACAGCGGGCTGACCATCCGCGTCTACGTCGACGGCGGCCATCGCGCCGACGACTACGAGCGTGTGATGACCGATCCGCCGCGGCCCGACGAGTCGCTCGAGGACTGGGCGGCGCGGCTGTTCGGCGAGCGCAAGTTCGGCATCGTGCTCAACGGCGCCGAGTCGGTGAGCGAGAGCCTGTCGCGCCAGGTCGCGCGCTTCCTCGATCCCTTCTTCGCCCGGCGCGGCGTTCCCTACGGCGGCATCGACGTCGCGTTCTTCGTCGGCAATTACGGCTTCACGCCCTTCGGCATCCACGTCGACGATCGCACCCACGTGCTGCACGCGCACCTCGGTCCCGGCACCAAGGAGATGTCGCTGTGGGACCCCGCGGTCTATCAGAAACACCGCGGCTCCCTGGCCGACTGCTACGAGCCGGAGACGATGTTGCCGTTCGGCCAGACGTTCGCCATTCGCCCGCAGGACCTCTTCTACCTGCCGGCCGGCTATTTTCACGTCGGCAATACGCCACGCTTCTCCGTGGCGCTGGCGGTGTCGTTCATCGAGCTTTCGAACAAGGAGCTGCTCGAGCTGGCGGTGCTGGAGGAGATCAACGCGCAATCGTCGCAGCTCGGCACGCGGCTGGCGCCCATCCGCGACGATCGCCCGGCTGCCGCCTGGTCGGCCGCCGCCGACGCCGACGTGCCGCTGGCGACCTGGCTGCGCCGGAGCGTGGTCGCTTATCGGCTCGGGCTCCTCAGCAACCACGGCCTCCGCCAATCGCCGGAGCTCGTCTCGTGCGATCCAGCGGCGCTGCCGGGCACGTCGCTGGCGACGGTCAAGCCGTTCCGCATGCATCTGCACGAGCGCGAGGGCCAGCCGCCCATGTTGTTGGTACGCCGCCGTCGCATTCCGGTGCTCGCCCACCCGCGCGTGCCTTCCCTGCTCGCCCGCCTCGACGAAGGCGAGGCGCTGGCCGTCGACGACGTGGTGCGCGAGCTCTCGGGTGAATGCAGCGGCGCCGACGTGACCGCCTGGTTGGCGCGCCTGGTCGCCGCCGGTGGTCTCGAGATCCAATCGCCATGACCGCCGACCGCCTGGTGATCAATCCCCGGCTGCAGATCGAGGTCGAGGACGACAACGTCTGCGTGCGCAATCCGTTCCACGATCTCGACTTCCGCGCGCAGCTCCGCATCAAGCGGCTCCTCGATTTCTGCGTGGTCCCGCAACCGCGCTCCGCCATCCAGTCCCGTTTCGGACTGGACGACAAGTTATGGGAGCTGCTCCTCGGCAGCTTCGTGCTCCTGCGCGAGGACGAGGTCGACTTCCTCAGCGCCGGCTTCGTGCGCGCCGAGCCGCTCGTCGTGGGGCAGCGCTGCGGCTGGCCCGAGCTGCCATACCGCGCGCGTCCGGGCGCGTTCGGCATCTTCGGCGTGCCGCTCGATCTCGGCTCCGCCGTCGAGTCGGGCGCGCGCGAAGGACCGCGCTGGATCCGCCAGGCGATGAAGGAGTCCTATCTGGGCGAGGCGGCCGACGCCGTCATCGACCTCGAGCTGCGCCGCGAGTACGACCTCACCAGGCTGATGGTGCTCGATGTCGGCAACATCGACTACGTCCCCGGCGAGGCGCTGGCCAACGTCGGCGCGCGCATCGAGAAGCTGATGGCGCGGCTCCTCGAGCTGGAGATGGTGCCGGTCATGCTCGGCGGCGATCACTCGCTGACCCACTACGCGCTGCGTGCGCTGTTCCGCCACCACCCGCGCGTGGGCGTGCTCCATTTCGACGCGCACCCCGATCACTATGTCGGCCCCTACCGCGCGATGAACGTGCTCAATCACGCCAACCCGTTCTACTTCGCCTGTCAGAGCAGCTCGCTGGCGGTCTTGCGTCAGCTCGGCCTGCGCACCATGGAGCGCGTCGCCCCACGCACGCGCAAAGTCGTCGACCCGCGCGTCAGCTACGTCTCGGCGTTCGAGCTGCAGCGTTGCACGCCCGCCGACGCGTTCGCCGGGCTGCCGCGCGATCTGCCCTACTACCTCAGCTTCGACGTCGATTGCCTCGATCCGCTGGTCGCGCCCGAGACCGGCTCGACGGTGGTAGGCGGCCTCTCGTACTACCAGGCGCTCGAGCTGATCGATTACGCCTCTCAGAATTTCAACATCATCGGGGCCGACTTCGTCGAAGTCTCGCGGCGCGTGGGGCCGGTCCACCTCGCCTGCCAGGCGGTGGCCCGCTACCTGACCACGCTCATCCTCAACAGCCAGTCGTTCGCCCCCGTCGACGGCTATCTCTTTCAGAGCACCCGATGACGACCTCCGCCGCGCCCGATCTCCTGCAGCGCAACGCCGCCGCGCGCATCCGCTTCGTCGCCGACCCCGAGCCGGGCGTGGTGATGATGGCCTGCCCGGTGCGCGACCGCGGGCTCCTCCTCAACCGCTTGTCGCTGCCGCACAAGGAGAAGCTGCAGCGACTGTACCGGCGCTTCTTCAGCGACGAGGCGGCGCGGCTCGACGAGCTGGCCGCACACGAGCGCAGCTTCTTGCGCGACGTCGGCTATCTCGTCACGCCGGCCGAGGAGCCGGAGCCGGTCCGCTTCGCCTGCATTGCCGACGATCCCGCCCGCGTGGCGCTCGATCCCTCGTTTCGCCTCCACACCGGCGGCGACACCGCCTTCTCGGGACCGTGGGTCGAGGCCGGCCATCCGACCGGCTATGTCGCCGACCCGCGCCTCGGGTACGAGATTCCGCTCTGGATCGCCGACGAAGACGCGCCGCTGTACGCGCGCCTCCGCGGCGAGCGCGCGCGGCTCCCGGTCGCGCCACCGCCGGCAGCGCTCGACGCCGAAGCGCTCCACGCGTGCTTTGCACGGCGCGGCTTCGTGATCGTGCGCGACATCCTGCCGCCGGCGCTCGTCGCCGCCGCGCGCCGCTATCTCGGCGAGCTGACGCGTAACGGCTACCTGCACTACGAGCCGAAGGATCTGCACTACACGCTCTTCGACGAAGCGCTGGGCGTCGAGCTGCATCGGCTGCTCACGCCGCTGGTGCAGCGCCTCGCCGACGAGCCGATCAAGCCCAGTTACAGCTACGTGACCCACTACGTCGCCGGCGCCGCGCTCTTGCCGCACACCGACAACGAGCGCTGCCAGATCTCGCTCGCCATCGCGCTCGACCATCAGCCGGCGCGCAGCCGTCAGGATGCCTGGCCGCTGTGCCTGGTCGACCCGGCGAGCGGGCAGGAGGTGCGCGCGCTGCTCGGCGCCGGCGATGCGCTCCTGTTTCGCGGCCAACGGATGACGCACTACCGTGAAGGGCGCCTCGGCCCCGGCGAGACCATGATCTCGCTGCTCCTGCACTACGTCGCGGCCAGCTTCGAGGGTCCGCTCGGCCCCGGTGACGTTTGAAGGCCGTCCTGAGCACGCCGCAGCTCGCCGTCTTCGACGACGTGTTGCCGACGGAGGAGCTCGCCCTTTTGTGGCGCTACGTCCGCAGCGAGGACTACGTGTTCGTCAACCGCGGCCGCTGGGAGAAGGTCTACGGCCTGCTCGACGGGCGCATCCTCGAAGGGCGCGGGGTCGCCTCGCACCCGCGCGGCGATCTCGACGGCGTGGCCTCGTATCCGACGGGGCGAGCGATCGATTTGATCGTTCGCCTGCTCATCGACCACGCCGACCGCTTCGCGCCCTGGATCGGCCGCTTCGCCGAGTCTTGGGATTGCCTGACCGCGCGCCCCTTCCTCTATCCGCAAGGCAGCGCGCTCTCCTGGCACGACGACGGTGAAGGCCGCGTCGGCGCATTCTCGTTCTACGCGCACCCATACTGGAACAGCCAGTGGGGCGGCGAGCTGTGCGTCGCCGAGGAATCGACGCGCCACCTGCACTATCCCGCCGAGGAGGTGATGGGCCGGGGGCGCGTGCCCGTCGGCATGGAGATCGACAACAGCTACGAGAGCGCGCAGCTGCTCGAGGCGGGGGTCGGCACGTACATCATGCCCAAGCCCAATCGCCTCGTCGTTCAGGCTGCCGGCTACCTGCACCGCGTCACCCGTGTCGACGCCAGCGCGGGCGCAGCCGTGCGCGCCTCGATCTCCGGCTTCTTCATGCGTCGCCAGGCGCCGGGGGCGGCAGCGTGAAGCCGCCCCGGCTGCTCGCGCGCGTCGCCTATCTCGGCGAGACGCTGAAGCTGGTCTGGCGCTCGTCGTGGACCGCGACGCTGGCGCTCGGCGCGCTCACGCTGTTCGGGTCGGGCCTGCTGCTCCTCGTCGCCTACGTGGGCAAGTCGATCGTCGACGCGGTCGTGTCGGGCTCGCGCAGCGGCACCCTGCGCTGGATCTCGATCGAGCTGGGCCTGGTGGCGCTGCAGGCGCTGGTGCAGCGCGCGCAGGCGCTGGTGCGCCTCCTCCTCGGCGCGCGGCTCAGCGTCGACACCAATCTTCTCATCCTGCGCAAGGCCATCACGCTCGAGCTGCACCACTTCGAGGACAGCCACATCTACGATCAGCTGAGCCGCGCGCGACGCGAGGCCTCGTCGCGCCCCGCGTCGGTCGTGATCGAGCTCTTCCAGCTCGTGCAGAACGTGGTGACGCTGCTCGGCTACGTCGGGCTGCTCCTGCGCTTCTCGGGCTGGGCGCTGCCGCTGCTCATCGTCGCGGCGCTGCCGGCGATGGTGGCCGAGATGCGCTTTTCGGCCGAGGCCTTCCGCTTGCGCAATCGCCGCTCGCCCGAGGGCCGGCTGCTCGGCTACATCGAGCATGTCCTCGGCAACGACGACCACGCCAAGGAGGTCAAGCTCTTCAACCTCGGCCCGCTGCTGCTCGATCGTTATCGCGGGCTCGGCGAGCGCTTCTACCGGCAAGATCGTTCGCTGGCGGTGCGCCGCGGCGTGTGGGGCTACAGCCTCTCGCTCATCGGGACCGCTGGCTTCTACGGCTCGTATCTATTGATGGGGCTGGCGGCGGCGACCGGCCGCATCACGCTCGGCGAGATGACGCTCTATGTGGTCGCGTTCCGCCAGGGGCAGCAGTCGTTCCAGGGCTCGCTCGCCTCGCTCGGCGACATGTACGAGCACAACCTGTACATGTCGAACCTGTTCGCGTTCCTGGCCGTGCCGGTGCCGCCGGCGGCGCTCCCGCTCGCCGCGACGCGCGTGACGAACGAGGAGGGCATTCGTTTTCAAGATGTCGGCTTCTGCTACCCGGGGCAAGAGCAGTGGGCGCTGCGCGGAATCAACCTGTTCATTCCGCCGGGGCAGAACGTCGCAGTGGTCGGCCACAACGGCGCCGGCAAGACCACGCTCATCAAGCTCCTGACCGGGCTCTACCAGCCGACCGAAGGGCGCATCTTGCTCGACGGGCAGGACCTGCGCTCGTGGGACCCGACGGCGTTGCGCCGGCGTCTCGGTGTGATCTTCCAGGACTTCAACCAGTATCAATTCGCGGCACAGGAGAACATCGGGTTCGGCAGCCACGAGCACCTCGACGATCGCGAGCGGGTCGAGCGCGCCGTCGCCCGCGGCGGGGCTGCCGAGGTCGTGGCGTCGCTGCCGCGCGGCCTCGAGACGCCGCTCGGACGGTGGTTCGAAGGCGGCGTGGAGCTGTCCGGCGGGCAGTGGCAGCGCATCGCGCTGGCGCGCGCGTTCATGCGCGAAGAGGCCGATATCCTGGTGCTCGACGAGCCCACCGCGGCGCTCGACGCCGCCTCGGAGCACCTGGTGTTCGAGCGCTTCCGCACGCTCGCGCGCGGGCGCACCGCGATCCTCATCTCGCATCGGTTCGCGACGGTGCGGCGGTCCGAGCGGATCGTGGTGCTCGAGGGCGGGCAGGTCGTGGAAGACGGCGCGCACGACCAGCTCGTCGCCGCCGGCGCCCGCTACGCCGCGCTCTTCGCGCTGCAGGCGAGCGGGTACCAATGAGCTGCGCGCCCAAGACGCACCGCTGCGATTGGCAACGCTGCCGCGGTCGCGATGTTGCCGCCTCCGCCAGCGCCGCTGCGCCGAGGTAGCCAAGTCCTCGGAACCGCGAAGCGACCGCTTCTGGTATGGCGGTTGCTGTCCCAAGGGCCATGTGCGGTATTGCCTGCATCCTCGACATCCACAGTGACAGTCCGCCGCTCCGCGAGCGCGCGGTGGCGATGGCCCGTTCGCTGCGCCATCGCGGCCCCGACTGGAGCGGCATCTACGCCGACGACCGCGCCATCCTCGCCCATGAGCGGCTCGCCATCGTCGACGTGGAGCACGGCGCCCAACCGCTCACCAACGCCGCCGGCGACATCGTGCTGGCGGTCAACGGCGAGATCTACAACCACGCCGCGCTGCGCGCCGAGGTGGCGGACTTCCCGTTCAAGACCTCGTCCGACTGCGAGCCCATCATCCCGCTCTACGAGCGGCACGGCGCCGGTTTCCTCAACCGGCTCAGTGGCATCTTCGCCTTCGTGCTCTACGACAAGCGCCGGGACGACTTTCTGATCGCGCGCGATCCGATCGGCGTCATCCCGCTCTATGTCGGCCGCGACGAGCACGGCAATCTGCACGTCGCTTCCGAGCTCAAGGCGCTCATCGCGCACTGCCGGCACATCGAAGACTTTCCGCCCGGCCACTACCTGACCAGGGCGCAGGCGAAGCCGGTGCGCTATTACGATCCGGGGTGGCGCGACTTCGACGTCGCGGCGCGGAAGCCGCTCGACGTCCCCGCGTTGCGCGCCAGCCTCGAGTCCGCCGTCCACCAGCAGCTCATGTCCGACGTTCCCTATGGCGTGCTCATCTCCGGCGGCCTCGACTCATCGATCATCGCCGCCGTCACCCAGCGCTACGCGCGCAAGCGCATCGAAGACGGCGACCAGACCGAAGCGTGGTGGCCGCGCCTGCATTCGTTCTGCATCGGGCTCGACGGGTCGCCCGACCTGGCTGCCGCGCGCAAGGTCGCCGCCGCCATCGGCACCGTGCACCACGAGTTCGTGTTCACCGTGCAGGAGGGGCTCGACGCGCTACGCGACGTCATCTACCACATCGAGACCTACGACGTGACCTCGATCCGCGCGTCGACGCCGATGTACCTCATGATGCGGCGGATCAAAGCGATGGGCATCAAGATGGTGCTCTCCGGTGAAGGCGCCGACGAGGTCTTCGGCGGCTATCTCTACTTCCACAAGGCCCCGAGCGCGCGCGAGCTACACGACGAGACGGTGCGCAAGCTCGACGCGCTCCACAAATACGACTGCCTGCGCGCCAACAAGTCGAGCGCCGCCTGGGGCGTCGAGATCCGGGTTCCGTTCCTCGACCGCGAATTCCTCGACGTCGCCATGGCGTTCGACCCGCAGGCGAAGATGACCGGCCCCGGGCGAATGGAAAAGCACCCGCTGCGCGAGGCCTTCGCCGGCGGCTACCTGCCCGACGAGATCTTGTGGCGACAGAAGGAGCAGTTCTCCGACGGCGTGGGCTACCGCTGGATCGATTCGCTCAAAGCCAACGCCGCCGCGCAGGTGTCCGATCTGCAGATGGCCAATGCGCGCTACCGCTTCCCCTACAACACGCCGATGACCAAGGAAGCGTACTTCTACCGCGAGATCTTCGAGTCCCACTTTCCCGGCGACGCGGCGGCCGGCTGCGTGCCCGGCGGCCCGAGCATCGCGTGCAGCACGCCGACCGCCATCGCCTGGGACGCCAGCTTCGCCCGCAACGCCGATCCCTCCGGCCGCGCCGTCATGGGCGTCCACGCGGCGTCCAACGCCACGTAGCCGTCGCGCCTCAGCCGGTCGTGCCGCCGATCAGCTCGGCGCAGAACTTCTCCCAGCGTCGGGCCGAGCTGGTGTTCTCGGCGAACAGCGATAAGCCGAAGCCCTGACGCTCGGGGTCGCTGCTGATGTGCCGCACGGTGACGAGCATGCGCATCAGCCCATCCGGCATGTCGAACTCGAACTGCAGGAGCTCGCCGATCTTCACCGGCTCCGCCGACCGGAAGAACAGCCCGTTCTCGCTCACGTCGGCGCTCGCGGAATGGATGACGCCCGTTTCGCGGACCCATCGGATCGGAAGCTCGGCCGCCAACCGTCGCGACCGGCGCTGGTCGGATGAACCATCTCGCCCACTCGTCATCGCCCGCACTTTATCACCGACGAGCACGGCCGGCGCGAGTCAGCGCCGATGTCACGAGATCGATGCGGAAGCCTCGAACAGCGGTGACACGAGTTTGACTACGGTCCGCGCTGAACTCCAGACACGGAGAAAAGTCCATGCGCGCATACACAATCACCCTGTTTCTCGGCTGCGGCCTCCTCCTGGCCGACACGCCCGCCCTGGCGGGCTCAGCCCATCCACTTCTGTCCGTCGGCAAGGAGCCGTCGACCGTCGCCGTCATTGGCGACTCGCCGTACGGCACCTCGCCCACCGACGTCACGCAGCTCCTCGCCTATCCCGCCTTCATCGCTTCGATCAACGCCGATCCAGATGTGCAGCTCGTCATGCACGTCGGCGACATCCACTCGGGCAAGCAGTACTGCACCGAGGCCTACGATCGGCAGATCTTCGAGCTGTGGAAGCAGTTTCGAGATCCGGTGATCTACACGCCCGGCGACAACGAGTGGGTTGACTGCAACAAGAAGGCCGAGGGTGGTGGAAGCTACAATGCCGCGACCCATGCGATCGACTACGTGCTGGACGCCAGCGGCAACCCGGTCGACTACGCCAACGGCGATCCGATCGCCAATCTCGAGCTGGTCCGCTCGATCTTCTTCCCGCTTCCGGGCGTAACGCTCGGTCAGCACAAGCGGCTGGTGCTGTCGCAGGCGCAGCTCCCGTCGCCAGCGCATCCGACGGACCAGCGCTTCGTCGAGAACGTGATGTGGGTGCAGTCGCACGTCCTCATCGTCGCCATCAACCTGCCCGGCGGCTCGAACAACGACTCGGACATCTGGTACGGCGCACCCACACTCTCGGCCGCGCAACAGAGCGAGACCGACGAGCGCACGGGAGCCGACCTGCGCTGGCTCGATCTCGCGTTCGCCATCGCCGAAGAAGCCCACCTCGACGGCGTCGTCATCCAGACGCAGGCCGATATGTGGGACGCGGAGAAGGGCGCCGCGCACCAGGCCGGCTACGAGCCTATCGTGCAGACGATCGCCGCGCGCACTACGCAACTCCGTAAACCGGTCCTCATGTTCAACGGCGATTCGCACGTCTATTTGTCGGACAATCCGTTATCGCCGTCGGACCCGCTTGCTTACATCCATCCGGGGTATGACGTGCCGAACTTCCATCGCGTCGTCGTGCACGGCAGCACCGCCCCGGTCGAGTGGCTGAAGCTCACCATCGACCCGAAGAAGAACGCGCCGCAAGGTGACAGCGCCTTCGGCCCGTTCAACTGGGTGCGCGTCATCCCGTAGTCGCGGCGTACCTCCGACCCAAGCCATCGACGCCGTGGTATCATTGACGGTGGAGGTGCTCCCGTGGTGGCGAGAGCAATGCTAGGGATTGCCGTGCTTGTCATGCTTTCCAGCCCCGCGTCGGCCGATGACGCTGCAACGGCGAAGCGCTTCTTTGTCTCCGGCAGCAAGCATTTCGATCTCGGGGAGTACGCGGAGGCACTGAACGACTTCAAGGAGGGCTACCGACTCAAGGACGATCCGGTGTTCCTCTACAATCTCGCGCAATGCCATCGGCTGTTGAATCAGAACACCGAGGCGCTGCGCGCGTATCGCACCTATTTGCGGCGCGCGCCGACGGCGCCGAACCGCGGCGAGGTCGAGCGCAAGATCGCGGCGATCGAGGAGGCGCAAGCGGCGGCGAACAAGGCGACGACGACGCCGCCCAATCAGGTGCTGCCGCCCGACGCGCACGCCGGCGAGCCGACGATGCCGCCGAGCACCACGACGGCGCCCGCGACCAGCGAGCCGTCGAGCTCGACGGGAAGTGCGCTCGTCGTGACGGCGCCGCCGCCCAGCGATCGCCAGCCGATCTACAAGAAGTGGTGGCTGTGGACCGCGGTCGGCGTGGTCGCGGTCGGCGTGGGCCTCGGGGTCGGGCTCGGTGTCGGGTTGTCCAAGGGAAAGAGCAACACCACCACTTATCCGGCGGTGCAGTTCTGATGCGTAGCTTCGCTTGCTTCGCCTTATCGGCGTCGTTCATCGTCGCCGGCTGCGGCACCGTCGCCAGCGATCCGTGCAAGGACATCGCCGGCACCTGTGTATCGCTGACGGTGCAATCGTCGACGGTGGCGACGGTCGATTCGCTGCACATCGTCGCCTCGGGCGCGCTCACGGGCGACCAGACCTCGTCGAGCGGGCGCGCGAATCTGCCCATCGTCGTTGCACTCAAGCTGCCGGCCAATGTCTCCGGGTCGCTCGATCTGCACGTCGACGCGTTGCTGACGTCGACGCTCGTCGGCAGCTGCGACACCGACACGCTGGTGACGCCGGGGCAGCACGCAAGCGCCGTCTGCACGCTTCTCGGCGTCGACAACGGCGGCATCGACCTGTCGATGGGCGACGGCGCCGGCCCCGACCTCGGCGGCACCGGTCCCGACATGATGACGTCCCCATGCGATCCGAAGGGCGTGACCGGCCCGCAGTGCGTGTGGCGCTGGCAGACGCCGCTGCCGACGGGCGACCAGATCCGCGGTCTGTTCGCGTTCGGCGACACCAACATCTTCGGTCTCACCGATTCGGGCGCCATCATTCATCGCGGCACGATGGGCTGGTCGATGCTGACGAACATGCCGACACCCGCGATCGGGCTGATGCGCCCGCTCACGCTGTCCGGCAGCACCGACGGGAACAACGGCAATCACCTATACGTGCTCGGCGAGTACTCGACCACGAACAGCCCGCCCGCCGTGTTTCACTCGACAGACCAGGCGGCGACCTGGACCGAAGAGAACGTCGGGTCGCTGTCGACGGGGAATCTGCCGGCCGCAGTCGCCAACAACGCCAACGTCGCCATCGTCGTCAGCCTCAACGGCGAGATCATCACGCGCAATGCCGGCACCGGCGCCTGGACCAAGCAGCAGGTGGGCAGCGCCAGCACCACGCACTTCAACGGCGCCTACGTCGGCAACATCGTCTCGCTCGCCGTCGGCTACGACAGCATGGGCGGGCTCATCGCCAGCGCCGGCTCGGCCGCCAACGCCTGGACTCAGCATCAGGCGCTCGGCGCGGTCGGCACCGGGTTTCAGGGCGCTTGCGGCGGCTCCGACGGCATCACCTCCCGCTATTGGGCCGTCGGCAGCGCCGGCATCAACAGCGGCGTCATCTATACATCGACGGACGGCAGCACCTGGACTGCACAGACGAGCAACGCCAACGGCATCCTCTACGGCTGCGTCGCCGCGAACCTGACCAACGTGTGGGCGTGGGGACAAAAGGGCATCATCGTCCACACGACCAACGGCGGCGTCGGCGCCTCGGGCTGGGCCACGCAGACCTCCGGCGTCGATCCGGGCGGCTACCTCAGCGCCGGAACCTTGAGCCCTCAAGGATCGCTCACGATGGGAGGCATCAACGGCACGCTGCTCCGCACCATGAACGCGGGCGGCACCTGGACCCCCGAGCAGACTGGCGTTGAAGCGTCCTTCCAGGCGATCGCCGCCGTCGCGCCCAACACGCTCTACGCCGCGGCGAGCAGCGGCGCGCTGGCGCGGACGACCGACGGCAACAGCTGGACGAAGCTGACCAGCCCGACGACCAACGTGCTGATCGGGGTGTGGGGATCGTCGGCGACCGACGTCTACGTCGTCGGCACCGCCGGCACCGTGCTGCACTCCAGCGACGGTACGACCTTCACGAAGTACACGAATCCGTCGACCGGCGGTATTCCAGCGACGACCACCCTCACCGACGTGGCCGGCCTCGCCGCCAACAACGTGTTCGTCGCCGGGTCGACGGGACTCTACCGCTCGACCGACAGCGGTGCGACCTGGAACGCCGTTACCATCACCGGCGTCACGGCTGGCACCGGGGTCTCCGCCGTGTTCGCCATGGGCGGAGACCTGTGGGTCGGTGCTGCCGCCGGTCAGGTCTTCCACTCTTCGGACGGCGGCACGACGTGGACCGCGCAGCCGATCCCGGGACCGATCGGAAACCAGGACGTCACGCGCATTCGCGGCCGCGCGCCGAAGATCCTGTACGTCGCCTACTCCGGCGCCGGAATCATCTCGCGCTCGAACGACGGCGGCGGCACCTGGACGACGCTGGCTCCGACGAGCGGCTCACCGCTCGGCGACGGGGTCAACGACGTGGCGCCGACGCCGACGGGGGACTACCTGTACGCGTCGGGGAACGCCGGGCTCGTGGTTTCGCAAGACGACGGCGTCAACTGGGCGCCGGTTTCCATGAAGGTCGCGTTGTCCAGCACGGCTGGGTTGGCCGCCCTCGCCAACACCAACGTCTACGCCACGAACGGAACGGGCGTCGTCCACTACGGCAACTGATCTCGCTGGCCCGGCGGTCAAGGCTTGGTATCGAAGCAGCAGCGGAAGCCGACGTCGGCGGCCGTGTAGCTCGGCGCTTGCATGTCGACGCCGAATTCGCACGTCGTGCCGGATGACGCCGACGTGTACGCGCCGCCTCGCAGCGCGAAGCCTTGGGTCGCGACCTCTGCCTCCCAGCCGACGTTGGTCTCGCTCGTGAAACTGGTGCTGACCGCGGCGTCGGCGAGGTCGACACTGCTGGCCGCCTTGGCCACGACGGCGAAGGTGCCGTTGCGCGCCGCCGCCGACGAGCCGCTGAGGAGCACCGGATCCCCGCCGGCGAGGTTGATCGTGACCAGGCTGGCGCTGGTCAGCCGCATGCGGCCCGCGGAGACGAACGACAGCACGCCGTCGGCGCCGCTCTGCTGGTAGGTGAACTTCTGCGTCGAGGTCCACTCCTCGAGGTTGCCGCTCAGGTCGTCGAGATGGTTGCCCGAGCCCCAGTCGGTGTAGCAGGCCTGTCCGGCCGTGCTGCCGGCCGAGGAGGTGGCCCAGACCGCGTGCGCGGTGAAGTTGGCATCGTTGCACACGCCCGCGATGTACGGCGACGGCGACGGTGCTTGCGAGTACAGCGGCGGCGCGGCCGGCGACGGCCCCTCGCACGCGGTTTGCCACTCGAACGCAGTGCACAGCCTTCCGCCCGCCCACGCGCACGCCGCCGCCGCCTGCGGCTCGGTGACGTTGCTCCACGGTAGCGCACCGCTCTTGGAGCAGGCGCGCGTCGAGAGGATGCCCGCCGACGTCGCCGTCGAGTCGGGCCGCGATGTCTCGTCTGTGGAGACGAACACCGTGTGCGCGGGCCGGCCCTGGTAGCCCGGATCGGCGGCCACCGACACCTGGACGACCGGGTCGTGAATGCCGTCGTCGACGCAACCGTTGCAGTCGTCGTCCGCGCCGTTGCACGACTCGCTCGTCGGCGTCGACACGCCGCAGAGATAGAAGCAGCCGGTGCCGCTGTGGACGTTGCCTGCCGTCGAGTCACGCGGGCCGACGCGCGTGACGCACGATGCTCCCATCTGCTCGTGCGTGACGAAATACCAGCTCGCGTTGCAGCTCACGACGTAGCAGTTGCCCTGCGCGTTCGCCGACGCCGAGTGGCAGCCGTTGACCGCGTTCGGCAGCTGGCAGACGAAGCTCTTGCCGTTGCTGCCAGTGCAGTCGCCGCAGTTGTCGACGTCGAGGTTGTAGAGCGGCTTGGTCGGATCGCCGCCCAGGTAGCCGCCGGGGCCCGGCTGCGTGAACGGATCGTCGACGCTCCCGTTGCAGTCGTTGTCGATGTGATCGCACACTTCGGTCGTCGGGCCGGTCGAGCCGACGCACAGCTTGGCGCCGCTCTGACACTGCTTGGTGCCGGCGCTGCACGCGCCGACGCAGTTCGCCACCAGGCCGCCCGGGCAGGCATCGCCGCACGGCGATCCCAGATCGCCGTCGGTAGGGTTGTCGTCGACGAGGAAGTTGCAGTCGTCGTCGCTGCCGTTGCAGACCTCGACCGGGAAGGTGCATGCGCCGGGGCTGTTCTGGCAATCGCCGGCGGTCGAGGACGCGACCGGACACTTGTACTCGCAACCAGTGACGTCGATGTCGAGGCCCGGACGGTGTTTGAAGCTGGCGACGTTCGGCGTGTTGATGCAGTGATCGACCTGACACACGCCCTTGCCGCCCACGCCGGCGACGCATTTGTTCAGCGCGTTCGGAAGCGAGCACGCGGTCCCGCACGCGCCGCAGTTGGCGACGTCGCTATCGTAATTCGGTTTGCCGGCGGTGAAGGTGGCGGTGAACGGATCGTCGACGACGCCGTTGCAGTCGTTGTCGAGGCCGTCGCAGGTCTCGACGCCGCCGTTCGTGGGAGTGCACGACGCGCCCGTGGCGAGGTCGCCGCCCACGACCGCAAGGTCGCCGCCTGCGACCGCAAGGTCGCCGCCTGCGAGCGCAAGGTCGCCGCCTGCGACCGCAAGGTCACCGCCCGCCACCGCAAGGTCGCCAGCGACGCCGCCGTTCGAGCCGCAGCCGGCGGCCGCGACCACTGCGAGGGCGACCAGAAAGCGCTGACTCTTGCCCAGCAAAAGGACATCGTATCATGTCGACGCGACCGCTGTCTCCCAGCGGTGTCCCGAGGCGACCCCTCTCGATGCTAGGGTGTTCGGCATGGCCGATGACAGGGGCACGCCGCTCGACCGCGAGCGCTACATCAATCTCGAGACGTTCAAGAAGGACGGCAACGGCGTCAAGACGCCGGTGTGGGCCGCGCCGCTCGATGGCAGGCTCGTCATCTTCACCGCAGGCGACTCGTACAAGGTCAAGCGGCTGCGCCGCAACCCGAAGGCGCGCGCCGCCGCTTGCGACATGCGCGGACGCGTGCATGGACCCTGGCACGAGGGCACCTGCCGCATCGTCGAGGACGCAGAGACGCAGGCGCGCATCCACGCCGCCCTGCGCCAGAAGTACGGCTGGCAGATGGCACTCGGTGATTTCTTCGCCACCCTGAGCGGCCGCAAGAACAAGCGCGCCTACCTGGAGCTCACGTTGGTGACCGCGTAGACGAGCTCACCCGGTCGACGACCGAGACGCCCGCCCACCCATGACGGCGGTCGTCGTAAGATCTCGTCCATGCCAACCGTCGAAGCCATTGCGCCGAGCTTCTTCGTCAAGGATCTGGCCCGATCGATCGACTGGTACGTTCGGGTGCTCGGTTTTCGCGTTGACTTCCAGGCTGCCGATTATGCCGGCGTCAGCCTGGGGCCGGCGACGATCATGCTGGTGCAGGTCGGGAACGCGCCGGCGGGCCTCAGCTACAAAGCCGCTTGCCACCTGCGCCTCGCCTCGGGCGTGGACGAGTACGTCGCGCAAATCGAAGCGGCCGGCCAACCGCTGACTGCTACGGTGAAGGACCGTCCCGAGTACGGAATGCGGGAAGCGACCGTGCGCGACCCCGACGGCCACGATATCTACATCGGGCAGGAGATCTAATCGCCGCCGGCTGTCGGTGACCTCGAGCGGGTCACCGTGGTTGTTCTCGTCGATCCCTTGACATCAAGTATCTTGACATTAAGATACATGGCGTAGGGAGGAACGCATTGAACGCCAGCGAGGACGACGTTTCGGGCACGCACGTGTGGCTCGTGATGATGAAGGCGCACCGAGCGCTCGAGCGCTTGGCGACTCAAAGCATCGTGTCGTTCGAAGTCGGTCTCTCGGACTTTGGGGTGATGGAGATGCTTCTCCACAAGGGACCGCAACCGGTGAACGAGATTGGCCGGCGCATCGGTCTCACCAGTGGGGCCATCACGACGGCGATCGACCGACTCGAGTCGTGCGAATTGGTCACACGGCAGAGTGACCCGAACGACCGGCGGGCTCGGGTCGTGTCTTTGACGGCGCGCGGCCGGCAGCAGGCGGCCAAGCTCTTCGCCGGCCACAAGCGGGTCATGGACTCGGCGGCGGACGCCCTCTCGAAGAAAGAGCGCTCGGCGCTCATTCAATTGCTCAAGAAGCTCGGCGCCGCCGCGGTGGCGC
Organism: Myxococcales bacterium; assembly: GCA_028287105.1. Lineage (GTDB taxonomy): Bacteria > Myxococcota_A > Polyangia > Palsa-1104 > Palsa-1104 > JAQBQH01. The sequence goes on along the minus strand of JAQBQH010000177.1, from coordinate 9,337 downwards.
GCGTCGAATCAGAAGGGATGGAGGTGTAGTCATGTTTGCACGTCAGATCGAGAATCGCAGCCGCGAGGTCGTTCAGCGCACCCGCGGAGGTACGCGCGGTCCCATCACGCGGTTGGTGAGCCCTTCGGACCTGGGCCAGCTCATCAAGCCGTTCGTATTTCTGGATCTCGCCGCGTTCGACGGGCGGCTCGCGCCGACGCCGATGGACTACGGTTGGCACCCGCATTCGGGCATCGCGACGGTGACGGTGATGCTCGAAGGAGGGGTGCGCTTCGCCGAGACGACCGGCAAGGACGGCGTGCTGCCTGCCGGGAGCGTCGAGTGGATGCGGGCGAGCAACGGAGTCTGGCATACCGGCGCCCCCGAGCCCGGACGCGTCAGAGCGTTCCAGCTGTGGGTCGCGCTGCCGCCCGAGCTGGAGAACGCACCCTTCGCCAGTCACTACGTGATGCCCAAGGATGTGCCGGAAGAAGGACCGGCGCGGGTCATCCTCGGGGCGTATGGCAACGCGAGGAGCCCGATCGACGCTCCTCCGATGACCTACCTCTCGGTGAGCCTGAAGCCCGGAGAGCGCTGGACCTATCAGCCTCCAACCGGTCACACGGTGGCATGGGTGGCCGTGGCGGAGGGCGCGCTCCGCACCTCTTCGACGACGATACCGAGCGGCGAGGTCGCCATCTTCGAGCCGTCGGAGGAAGCGATCCAGTTCCAGGCCGAGGGCAAGACCGGGTTCGTGCTCGGATCCGCGGCGAAGCATCCGCACGACCTCGTTCTCGGCAATTACTCGGTGCACACGAGCGGTGAGGCGTTGCGCCGAGGCGAGAGCGAGATTCGTCGCATCGGTCACGAGCTCCGCGCGAAACGAACGATCTAAGCGGCGACGCGGGCGCTACTCGTGGTTGACAGCGAGTAGCGCCTGCCAAGCGCGTCCACGCGCCTGCTAGGGGTACCCGAGAGCGTCGCGGTCCCAGGCCGCAAGCGTGGATCCCGCGTCGTAAGTGCTCTGCGCGAACTGCAAGATCGCGTCGACCGGATCTGCCGCGCGGCGGACGTCGTCGTAGGGCAGCACGAACTCCTTGAAGCTGTCGCTGAAGGATGCAGCCGCGGGCCGAATTCGCTGCCGCGCGAGGCCGGCAGGCTCCGGCACGGTGTACGAGTAGAACATCGCCTCCGTGTTGCCGGTCCAGGGATCGCCGGGCCAGAAGCCGAGGGAGATGACCTCCTCGTCGTAGGCGTCGCGATCGACGGCTCCCTTGCGCACCGGCGCGCGTCGCCCGCAAAAGCGCGTCACCGCGAGGTCGAACCCGCCCCAGAACAGGTGAACGGGGCTGCATTTGCCACGAAAGCGCGCGCGGAAGGTTTGAAACACCGGTTCGATTCGCCGGAAGGCGGACCAAAGCCGGTGCGCTTGCGCGGCGTCGTAGCTGCAGTGCTCGGCGTCTTCGTCGAATCGCATCGTGACCGGACACTCCTGCGGCACCGGTTGGATTTCGACGTGGACGTCGAGGGCCGCCAGCTCGCGGAACAGATCGCGATAGAAGTCGGCCACGGATCGTGGCACCAGCGGCAGCGACCGCGTCTGTCCGTCGCTATCGCGGATGACGAGCGCATGATCGATGAAGTCGAAATCGATCGAGACAGAGCGGTCGTGATACGCCATCGGTGACGTCGTCAGCCCGCGTGTCGTCACGTACAGGGGCACGTTCCACCACTGGTTCATCTTCGGGGTCAGCGCCAGTCGAATCTTGCCGACGACTTGCGCGTACAGGAGAAGCGTCGCGTAGGTGTCGCGCGACGCCGCGATCGAGAGCTCAGGCCAGGGTTTCATCGCCACACGATACCTCAGCTGAAGTAGGCGCCGCGCTAGATGGTTGCGGTCGAATGACCTTCGTGCGGAAGCGGCGAGGGCTCGGACGCGACGACTCGTGAGGCGCGGCGCCGCCGCAGCAACGTGAAGAACACCGGCGTGAGCAGGAGGCCGAACAGCGTCACGCCAATCATGCCGGCGAAGACTGCGACGCCCATTGCGTGCCGCATCTCGGCGCCCGCTCCGTGCGAGCGCAAGAGCGGCCAGACGCCCATGATGAAGGCGATCGAGGTCATCAAGATCGGGCGCAGGCGCAGGCGGCACGCCGCCAACACGGCCGCGATCGGATCGGGGTTCTTCAGCTGCTCGTCCTTGGCGAACTCGACGATCAGGATGGCGTTCTTGCACGACAGCGCCACCAGCACGAAGAGGCCGATCTGCGTGAAGATGTTGTTGTCGCTGCCGTCGAGCCACACGCCCGCGATCGCGGCCAGAAGGCAAGTGGGCACGATCAGGATGACCGACAGCGGCAGCGACCAGCTCTCGTATTGCGCTGCCAGCACCAGGAACACGAGCAGCACGCACAGCGGGAAGATGAGGAGTGCGGTGCTTCCCGCCTGCACCTGCTGATACGCCAGGTCGGTCCACTCGTAGGCCGTCGACGACGGCAGCTCACGCGCGGCCAGCGCGGCCATGGCGGCGAGCGATTGGCTCGAGCTCATGCCGGGCGCCGGTCCGCCGTTGAGCTCGGCGGCAGGGTAGCCGTTGTAGCGCGTGACGCGGTCGGGGCCGGTCGTGTCACGCACGCTCAGGATGCTGCCGAGCGGAACCATGTCGCCGGCGGCGTTGCGCGTCTTGAGGCCGAGGATGTCGCGCGAGGTCATGCGGTGCGACGCGTCGGCCTGCACCGTGACCTGGAACGTGCGGCCGAATCGGTTGAAGTCGTTGACGTAGAGCGAGCCGAGGTACGCCTGCATGGTTTCGAAGACATCGGTCACGGCGACGCCTTCGGCCTTGGCCTTCTGTCGATCGAGATCGGCGAACAGCTGCGGAACGCCGACGTTGAAGTCCGAGAAGATCCCGGTGAACTGTCCCGACTGCGTCGCCGCGCCCATCAGCTTCTGCGTGTCTGCGTACAGCGACTGCGGGCCGCGGTTGGCGCGATCTTCGACGTAGAGCTTCCAGCCCCCGATCGCCCCGAGACCACTGACGGCCGGTGGCGGGAAGACGGCGACGAACGCATCTTGCTCGGCCTGGAGCTTCTGGTTGAGCGTCGCCGCGATGGCAAGGCCGGACAGATGCTTGGCCTTGCGCTCTTCGAACGGCTTGAGGGTGACGAACAGCACGCCCGCGTTGGTGCTGTTGCTGAATCCCGAGATGTTGAGGCCGGGGAAGGCGACCGCGTGGTCGACGCCCTCGGTGGCGAGCGCGATCTTCGAGATGCGCCGGATGACCTCGTCGGTGCGCTCGAGCGAGGCGGCATCGGGAAGCTGCGCGAAGGCGACGAGGTACTGCTTGTCCTGGGTCGGCACGAAGCCGGTGGGCACTTTGGTGAAGCCCACGTAGGTCAGAAGCAGCATGCCGCCGTAGGTCACCAGCGCCACGCCGGAGCGACGCAGGATGCGGCGGACTCCGCTCACGTAGCGCGTCGCGGCGCTGTCGAACACACGATTGAACGGGCGGAAGAGCCAGCCGAAGGCGCGGTCGATCAGTCGCGTCGGCAGATCCTTCGGCGCATCGTGCGCGACGAGCAGGCGGGCCGCCAGCGCCGGGCTCAGCGTCAGCGAGTTGAAGGCCGAGATGACCGTCGAGATGGCGATGGTGAGCGCGAACTGTCGATAGAACTGGCCGGTCAAGCCGGGAATGAAGCCGACCGGCACGAACACGGCGCAGAGCACGAGCGCGATGGCGATGATCGGTCCCGAGACTTCCTCCATCGCCTTCTTCGTTGCTTCCTTGGGTGAGAGCCCGAGCGCGATGTTGCGCTCCACGTTCTCGACCACGACGATGGCGTCGTCGACGACGATGCCGATGGCGAGCACCAGGCCGAAGAGTGACAAGTTGTTGATGGAGAACCCGAACAGGTTCATGAGCGCGAAGGTACCGACGAGCGATACCGGCACCGCCGCGATCGGAATGATCGAAGCGCGCCACGTTTGCAGGAACAGAATGACGACGAGCACGACCAGCAACAGCGCCTCGAACAGGGTGCGGATGACCTCTTCGATCGAGGACTGCACGAAGCGGGTCGGGTCGTAGACGATGTCGTAGGTGATTCCTTGAGGGAAGCTCTTGGAGAGCTCCTTCATCTTGGCGCGCACGGCGTCCGAGAGCGCCAGCGCGTTCGAGCCCGGCGCTTGGAACACCGGGATGGCCACCGCAGCTTTGTTGTCGAGGAGGCTGCGCAGCGCGTATTGATTGGCGCCGAGCTCGATGCGTGCCACGTCGCCGAGTCGGACCTGCGCACCGTCGGCGGTCGCCTTGACGACGATATCCGCGAACTCCGACTCCTCGACGAGACGGCCGCGGGCGTTGATGGTGATCTGGAAGCTGGCGTTGTGCGGTGCCGGCTGTTGGCCGAGCGCACCGGCGGCCACCTGCACGTTCTGCTCGCGTAACGCGCGCACGATGTCGCTGGCGGTGAGGCCGCGCGAGGCGACCTTCTCGGGATCGAGCCAGACGCGCATGCTGTAGTCGCCGGAGCCGAAGAGCTGCACGTCGCCCGTGCCGGGAATGCGCGCCAGCGCGTCCTTGACCTGCAGGAGCGCGTAGTTGCGCAGGTACGTCTCGTCGTAGCGGCCGTCGGGAGATAACAGATGCACGAGCATCGTCAGGTCGGGCGAGCTCTTGCGCGTCGTGACGCCGAATCGGCGGACATCCTCGGGGAGGCGCGGCAGAGCCTGGGCGACGCGGTTCTGGACCTGCACTTGCGCACGGTCGAGGTCGGCGCCGAGACGAAAGGTGACGGTCAAGGTCATCGAGCCGTCGCTGTTGGCCAGCGACGACATGTAGATCATGTCCTCGACGCCATTGATCTCTTGCTCCAGCGGCGCCGCGACCGTCTCCGCGATCACTTGCGGGTTTGCCCCGGGGTATTGCGCGCGCACGATGACCGTCGGCGGCACCACCTCGGGATATTCCGAGATGGGCAGTCGGAACATCGAGATCAGGCCGAGGAGGAAGATGATGATCGACAACACGCCGGCGAAGATCGGCCGTTCGATGAAGAAGCGGGCGATTCTCATGGCGCTAGTCCTTCTTTCGATCGGCGTCGCGCATCGCGATCAGCTCCGGCTGCACGATCACGCCGGGGCGCACGCGTTGTAGCCCGCGCACGATCACGCGGTCGTCCGGCGTCAACCCGCTGCGCACCACGCGCAAGCCATCGCTGATCGAGCCGAGCTGCACGGCGCGGTACTGCACCTTGCCCGTTTGGTCGACGACCAAGACGAATCGATGCTCCTGGTCGGTGGCGATGGCGCGGTCGGCGACGAGCAGCGCATCCTGGACCCTTGCCCGCGGGACCCGCACGCGCGCGAACAGGCCTTGCGTGAGCTTGCCGTCGTGGTTGGGGATGACCGCTCGGACTTTGACGGTGCCACTCGACGCGTCGACGTGATTGTCGATGAAGTCGACGGGCGCTCGATGCGGATAACCCTCTTCGCCGGCGAAGCCGATGTCTACCGTAAGAGACTTGCCACGCTCCAGCTCCTGGCCGCGCGCCTCCTCGAGCTGCACGTACGCGTACAGCGGATCGATCGAGACGACGGTGGCCAGCGGTGAGGGTGTGGTTGGGCCGACCATGTTACCGACGGTGACCAGCTTGCGGCCAATGCGTCCGTCGATGGGCGAGCGGATGTAGGCGTACTCCAGGTCGAGGTGGGCGCTCGCCAGCGCCGCGCTCGCACTCTGCTCGCGCGCTCCGAGCTGGTTCTGCGACGCGCTCTGGACGTCGAAGTCGCGCTGCGCAATGGCCTGCGCCAGGAGCAGGCTCTTGGCGCGCGCGAAGTTCTTCCGCGCCAGGTCGAGATCGGCGCGAATGCTCGCAAGCTCGGCCCTGGCGCGAGCGGCGGCAACCTCGAACGGGCGTGGATCGATCACGAAGAGCAACTGGCCCTTCTTGACGAGGTCGCCTTCGCGAAAAGCGGCGCGCATGACGGCACCGGAGACGCGCGGACGGACTTCGACGCTCTCGGGCGCCTCGAGACTGCCGGTGTGCTCGGTGTACTCGGTCACCGCCTCGCGCACCGGCAGGGCGACCGTCGCAGTGGGCTTCGGTTCCGCTTGGGTGTTCGCTTCGACCCGACCACCACAGGCGGGCAGTAGCGCCGCCAGCGACAACCCTGCGAGCCCCAGGCTAAAGCGACTCGCGACTATCCGTCTCGTGGTCATTTCCCCGCTCCTTGGCGAACAACGTCCGCGAGCACCGGAGTGCACGGCTCGGGCCGAGCTGAAGGGGCCGTCTAGTCAATCGCTTCGGCTTGCGGTGTCGAAGACCTGGACATGCCGCGATGCCGAGATATCCGACACCACTTCCGGCGCGGCGAATCGCAATCGCGCGATGACTTCCCGCAATGCCGCGAAAGACGTCCGTCTACTTCTGCGCGATGGTTTGGCGTCGGCGTGGATGGGTACGAGCGCGGCGTTGGCCGTGGCTCAAAGGTCTGCTTCGTTTCGCAGGATCAGGAGCTGTACGATCCGCTCATCGGCGATGGAGGCATAGAGTGTCAGGACCAACGGATCGGGAAGTCCGCGCTTGTCGAAATCGCCGTCGACGACGGCGGTCGCGATGAGTTGCTGGTAATGGACGATCACCCTCTGCACGAACATCGTCAGGCGCGGGGCGATGATTTCGCGCGCGGCCCAGGCGGCGATGACCGGCTTATGCCAGTATTCGCGCAGCTCGTCGTTGACCACGGCGTCGTCGGCAAACGTGCCGACCAATGCCTCGAGCTGGCCGCCGTTGGTCGCACGAACATATGTCGCCAGCGGCTCCGGGACGTCGGGCCCGCGTTCGTCCGACACCGTCACGGTGCGGATGCTGTCGTGGCCGACGGTGAAGCACCAGGCGGTGTATCCGGCCACCCGCGATGTGACTGGCTCGCGCGGTGGCGTCGATACGACCGACGCCGTTCGGCCGGCACGGGTCGATATCGGACGCAACGCCACGCTCGCGTCGGCGAGCCCGGCCAGCCAGGCGCAGATGGCCGCCTCGCCGCGATGCTCAGCGCCGTTGTCGACGATGGTGGCGTCGGCGCCGAGCGTGGCCAGGAGCGCCACGCGGTCGCGCGCGGCCGCGGCGCGCAAGAAAGCTGCAATTGGGTTCGCTAGATCGGCAAGTGCCATTGGGTGCCGCCCGTTGCGCGGCAAGAGCGCGCGTTCTCGAGAGAGAAGATGCGGGTTCCGCGCACGGACCGCACGTTAACGGGTGCGAAAAGTTGCGAAGTGCTTACGGGAGAAGAGGCTAGCGATGGCGAAGACGCCGCTGGTGCTGCTGCACGGCTACTATCATGGGGCCTGGTGTTGGACCGATGTCGTGATCGCGCTCGCGGCAGCGGGACGAGCCGCGGTTCCCGTGGACATGGCGGGCCACGGCCTGCGTGCTCGGCGTCCCGCCGCCGCGACCGCTCGTCCGTTCAATGAATCGAGCTTTGCCACCGAGGTGTCTCCGCTCGGTGCCATCGATCTCGACACGGCCGCCGAGCTCCTCATTCAACAGATACTAGCGATAGGACGGGGCGCACCGACGACGGTCGTGGCGCACAGCATGGGCGGCGCGGTACTGTCGCGGGCAGCAGAGCGCGCACCGGAGCTGATCGCGCATCTCGTCTACCTGACGGCCTACATGCCCGCTTCGGGGACGCCGTGCATCGCCTACGTCAGTCTGCCCGAGGCCAAGGACAGCGTCTTCATGCCGCTGGTGTGCGGCGATCCGGTGGCGATCGGCGCGATGCGCGTCGATCCGCACAGCCACGATCCACAGCGTCGTGAAGGGCTGCGCGAGGCTTTCTACGGCGATGTCGACCGGCACAAGGCCGACGCCGCCATCGCGCTGTTGGGCTGCGACGCGCCAACGCCGACGGCGCTGCAGGGTACGGCGCTCACCGCCGCACGATGGGGCGCCATCGACCGGACGTATGTCGTCTGCACCAGGGATCGCACCATTCCCCCCGCGTTGCAGCGCCTGTTCATCAGACAGGCGGACCAGGCGTTTCCGGAGAACCCTACGACGGTGCAGACGCTCGAATCTTCACACTCACCGTTTCTGTCGATGCCCGAGAGAGTAGCCGAGCTGCTCGCTCCACTTTAACCCTCGGAGAGCAGCAGCCGGGCCTGCATGAGATCGGCCGTCTCCAACCCCTGGGTGAATCGCTCGTAGCAGGCGGCGAGCAGATCGTGCGCCTCCGCGCGGCGCCCGCGCCGACGAAGACGCGCCAGGCTCATGGCGGCGCGCAGCTCCCACGCGATCGCGCCCTGCTGCTGCGCGAGCTCCACCGCCTTACGCAGACAACGCTCGGCCTCGTCCTCGTTCGGCGTGGGCATCGTCGCCAGCAAATGGCCCTGCAGCCGCAGCATCTCCGGCAGGTCGAAGGAGGCGCCGCTCTTCCGTGCCGCCGCGATCGCGCGCTCGATCGTCGCCAGCGCCTCCTGGTGCTGGCCGACCATCCCCAGGCCCTCGGCCATCGCGGTGGCGAACACCGTCTGCAGAATATGGTGTCGCTCGACGTGCAGTGTCGCCACAGCGGGTTGCAGCATCTCGAGGCCGGCGGCAGCCTCGCCGCGGCGCACCGAGAGCTCGCCCTTGAGCGCCAGCCCGACCGCGCGATACGGATTGAGCGCGTGCTTGGTGGCGAAGGCGATCAGCTTCTCGATCATCTCCGCAGCTTCAGCCAGATCGCCGGTCCACGCGAACACCGACGAGGTCCACACGAATGCGATGGCCATCGTCACCGGCTGACCGATCTGCGCCGCCTCGTGCAGGGTCAGCGTGGCGACGTCGTGCGCGTCTTCGGCCCGACCGACGAGCCAGAGCGTACGGCCGAGGGCAACGAGCGCGCGAATGCGGTGGTCGAAACCGAATTGCACTTTTGTCACCGCCCGTGTCGGAGGCGGCGGCGCGAGCGCGGTCTTGCAGCGCTGCTCGGCTTCGACTTGCCGACCGAGAAGGTGAAGGTTGGTGCCGATCATCCAGTCCGAGATCAGCCGGACGCCCGGATCGTCCAGTCGGTGCGCCGCGACCTCACTGCGTTGCGCGATTTTCAGCGCCTCGCGAAACTCGCCGACCCGGGTCAAGAAGATGTCGAGCGCTCCGAGCATTCGAATCTGCTGCAGGGGATCATCGAGCTCGTCCGCCAACGCGAGCCCGCGCCGCAGCGCCAACAGTGCCGCATCGCTGTTGCCTCGGGTGAACATCGAGGACACGCCGAGCGCGGCCTGCAAATTCATCTCCCGTCGCGTCCCGCGCTCGGCGCCGTCGAGCCTCTCGAGGGCGAGGCTGCTCCAGTGCTGACATTCGCTCAGGAGCGACAG
>JAQBQH010000105.1 GCA_028287105.1 Myxococcales bacterium | reverse complement strand
CGGCGGTCGGCAGCTTCGAGCTGCGCTGGTGCGGTAGCTGCAGCAGGTGCGAGTGGTTCGCGCGCGATCTGGAAACGCTGCGCGCCGACGGAAATCAGGTCATCTTCATGGAAGGCGAGACGCGCTCGAGCGCGCCTGTCGCCGGAGGCCCGTATCGATGACCCAGCGTGAGCGAGCACATCCATGAGCCTGCGGATCGATCAAGACCATCGTCGCTTCCGCGAGATCGTGCGCGGCAAGATCAAGCAGAACCTGCGTAAGTACATCACGCAGGGCGAGATGCTCGGCAAGAAGGGCAAGGAGGTCGTCTCGATCCCCCTGCCGCAGATCGACATCCCGCACTTCCGCTTCGGCTCCAAGCAAGCGGGCGGCGTGGCGCAGGGCGACGGCGATCCCGGCGATGCGCTCGGCCAGGGACAGCCGCAGCCGGGCGACGGCAAGGCGGGCGATCGACCGGGCGAGCACCTCCTCGAAGTCGATGTGACGATGGAGGAGCTGGCGCAGATCCTCGGCGAGGAGCTCAGGCTCCCGCGCATCGAGCCCAAGGGCAAAGAGCGCATCGTCGCGCGCAAAGATCGTTACACGGGCGTGCGCAACACCGGGCCCGAGTCGCTGCGCCACTTCCGGCGCACGTTCAAGCAGGCGCTGCGCCGGCAGATCGCCTCGGGCACCTACAACCCGAAGAACCCGCTCATCGTGCCGGTGCGCGAGGACAAGCGCTACCGTTCGTGGCGCTCGGATCCGCTGCCGCAGTCGAACGCCGTCATCATCTACATGATGGACGTGTCGGGGTCGATGGGCGACGAGCAGAAGGAGATCGTCCGCATCGAGAGCTTCTGGATCGACACCTGGCTGCGCTCGCAGTATCAGGGCATCGAGAGCCGCTACATCATCCACGACGCGATGGCCAAGGAGGTCGATCGCGAGACCTTCTTCCGCACGCGCGAGTCGGGCGGCACGATGATCTCGTCGGCCTACAAGCTGTGCGCCAAGCTCATCACCGAGGAGTATCCGCCGAGCGAGTGGAACATCTATCCGTTCCACTTCTCCGACGGCGACAACTGGTCGGTCGACGACACGGTGACGTGCATCGAGATCTTGAAGACGCAGGTTTTGCCGAGCGTGAACCTGTTCTGCTACGGGCAGGTCGAGTCGCCCTACGGCTCGGGACAGTTCATCAAGGATCTGCAGGAGCACTTCGACGAAGACCTCAACCTGACCACGAGTGAGATCAAGGGAAAGGAGTCGATCATGGATTCGATCCGCGACTTCCTTGGGAAGGGGAAATAATGGGGCCCATGATTGCGAGGATCTGGGGTGGGCGCGTGGTTGCGACCGGCGCGCTGGCGGCGGCGGCGCTGTCGGTGTTCGCCGTCGCTGACGCGGGGCTGCGCGTGCGCGAGGTCAAGCAGGCGTCGAGCATTCGCGCGCCGTGGGTCGAGACCTGCGCCCGGCAGATGGAGCGGGCGCGCCTGAGGCTGACCGAGGTGGCGCCGGAGTTCGCGCACGGCGACGTGCGGCAGGCGTGGTCGACGCGGGCGGCGTGGGCGGAGCTGGCGCTGGCGCCGCAGTATTCGGCGCGCATCGAGCTGCGCCCGTCGGACGAGGCGCCGTCGGTGTTCGATTGGGAAGAGGCGTCGACGCCGGTGGTCGGCTCGTTCGCGCTGCACCGCCACGTCGGGCACTTCGACCTCCTCGTCGTCGCCGACGACTCGGACGGTCGCGGCCTCATGTTCGCCGCGCGCATGCAGCCGCTGCTCGACGATTGCCTGATGGGAGCGAAGTAGATGGGAGCGAAGTAGTCGCGTGAAGATGGGTGACCGCACATGATGCCGAGAGCGACCTCGCTGCCTGCCTATCTCGCCGATATGCAGCGCGAGATTGAAGGATATGCGCGCGAATATGGGCTCGATTTCTTCGACACCATCTTCGAGGTGCTGGACTACCAGCGGATGAACGAGGTGGCCGCCTATGGCGGCTTCCCGACGCGATATCCGCACTGGCGCTTCGGAATGGATTTCGAAGGTCTGGCGAAAGGCTACGAATACGGCCTCTCCAAGATCTACGAAATGGTCATCAACAACGACCCCTGTTACGCCTATCTCCTCGAGGGCAACTCGTCGGTCGATCAGAAGATGGTCATGGCGCACGTCTATGGCCACTGCGACTTCTTCAAGAACAACTTCTATTTCTCGCGCACCAACCGGCGAATGATCGACGGCATGGCCAACCACGCCATGCGCATTCGCAAGCACATCGAGCGGCACGGCATCGACAAGGTCGAGGCGTTCGTCGACGTCTGCTTGTCACTCGACAACTTGATCGATCCGCACTCGGTCTACGTCGAGCGGCGCACGCGCGCGCGCGAAAACACTGCCGAGAAGGAAGACGCCGATCCGTCGCGCGAGGTGCCGAAGCTGCGCGCCAAGTCGTACATGGACAAGTTCATCAATCCGCCTGACTTCATGGAGAAGCAGAAGCAGCGGATGGATAAAGAAAAAGAGAAGGAGAAGAAGTTCCCCGAGCGGCCGGAGCGCGACGTCCTCCTGTTCTTGACCAATCACGCGCCGCTCGAGCGCTGGGAGCGCGACGTCCTCGAGGTCATTCGCGACGAGGCCTACTACTTCGCGCCGCAGGCGATGACCAAGATCATGAACGAAGGGTGGGCCACCTACTGGCACTCCAAGATCATGACGCAGAAGGCGCTCCGCGCGTCCGAGATCATCGACTACGCCGACCACGCGTCGGGCGTGACCGCGTCGGCGCCGGGACAGCTCAACCCCTACAAGCTCGGCGTCGAGCTCTATCGCCACATCGAAGAGCGCTGGGACAAGGGGCAGTTCGGCAAAGAGTGGGACGAGTGCACCGACATGGCGGCGCGCAAGTCGTGGGACCGCCGCCTCGGCCTCGGCAAGAAGAAGATCTTCGAGGTGCGCAAGCTCTACAACGACATCACCTTCGTCGACGAGTTCTTCACCGAGGAGTTCTGCCGCAGCAACAAGTTCTTCTCGTTCGGGTTCAACGAGCGCTCGGGCAACTGGGAGATCGAGACCCGCGAGTTCAAGAAGGTCAAAGACAAGCTGCTCTTCCGGCTGACCAACTTCGGGCAGCCGTTCATCTACGTCGAGGACGGCAACTTCGAGAACCGCGGCGAGCTGATGCTGCGGCACAAGCACGAGGGCGTCGACCTCAAGATGGACCACGCGCGCGACACGCTCGAGGCGCTGGCGCGCGTCTGGAAGCGGCCGGTCAACATCCTCACGCGCGTCGACGCCAAGGGCAAGCTCATGCGCTTCGACGGCCGCGACCACTCCGAAAAAGGCGCCGACTACTCCGACAAATAGCGCGTCGTCGTCGCTGCGACGCGCTCAGTCGATCTGCAGCAAATCCTCGAGCGCTTGCAGGATCTCGGTCTTGTTGCGCAGGCTGCCATCGACCTGGGCGTCGTAGACGGCCAGCGTCATGGCGGCGGCCTCCTGCCAATCGGCGCCGGCATACTCGGCGGCGATGCTGCAGCCGCTCTTCACCTTGCCCCACGTCTTGAGATACGTCGTGTAGAGCCCGCGATCATCCTGAAGCGGCATATCGCACCTCGACAGAAAAGTTAGGCAGCAGCGCGGCCGTTTCCAGCCGCGCTGCTGCTATCGAGGATTGTGTCGCGATTCGCGGGGGATTACGAGCGGCGGGTACGGCGGCGGAACGCGAAGCCGGCCAGGAGGAGGCCGAACAGCGGCAAGGCGGTGGAGACCGGCGTGTTGTCACCGGTCGTGCTGCAACCACCACCGCCGCCACCCTTCTTCGCCATGTCCGGCGGCAACGGCGCCGGCGTCATGTCTTCCGCGTCCGTCATGTCGGCGGGCGTCGTGGCCATGTCCGCCTTCATCGCCAAATCCGGCAGCGTCGAGAGGTCATTCGGCGTGACCATGTCGGGCGGCGTCGCCATGTCGGGCGGCGGCGGGATGTCGGTGACGGTGATGTCGACCGTCGACGGCGCGCTCGACACCTTGCCGTCGGAGACGACGAGCTGGAAGCGCAGCACCGTGGTCGCCGGAACTTGCGGCGCGGTGAAGGTGGGCTTCTGGGCCGTCCCGCTCGAGAGAGCCACGGTCGGACCAGAGAGCTGCGTCCACTGGTACGTCAACGTATCGGCGACATCGGCGTCGCTCGAGCCACTGCCGTCGAGCATGACACCAACGGTGCCCTCGACGACGCTCTGCGGAGGACCCGCGTTGGCGACCGGCGCGTTGTTGCTGCACAGCCCGCGATGCGCGACCTGCGCCGCGAACGGCGTGTTGGTCAACCCGGTGAAGGCGACGTTGTCGATGAGCCAGCCGGTGTTCGAGCCGCCCGAGTCGGTGCCGATGCGGAAGCGGATGCGCACAGTCTGGTTGGCGTACGTCGTGCCGAGATCGACTGTCGACGTGATGTTGGCGGGGAACCCTGCCGACACGCCACCGAACGCTTTGCGGCCCTGCAGCGGATTGTCAGTCGGTCCGATGGTGGCATCGAGGCCGTCGTAGAGCGTCTGGGTATACGCGCCGGCGGTGAACTTGCCGTCGAGGTCGACCCAGGTCGCTCCGTTGTCGGCGCTGATCTCGACCACGCCGCCGTCCCAGTAGATCGTCGGTCCGGTGGTGGGAGGAAACTTCGAGTTCTCGAACGCCCACGAGTGCAGGAACGTGAACGAGAATGCCGTCGCACCAATGCTGAGCGGAGGGGAGACGAGGTACAGGTCACTGGCCGACGGAGAGTTCTGGCCGTACCACTCCGCGCCGAATTGCCCAGCCTGCTGCGTTCCGACGCGCACCCACGGCAGGCCCGTAAAGAGGCTGGGGTCCGCGTTGGGGTTCCACAACGACGTCGGTGCGTTCATGTCGTCCGTGGCCGAAGACACCGGCTGATAATCGTAGTTGCCCTTGAAGGCGACGGTCTTGGTTCGCGGCACCGGAAAGTTGGTGACGAGCGTCGGATCGTTCATGTCGATCTTGAGATCGATCGTCTGAATCGCGGTGAGACCGGCAGCGAGGCCGACGGGGATGGTCACCTGAGCGTTGGTGAATGGCGCGACCGAAGGCAGAGGCACCGACGGTCCCGACGGGAACGTGACGCTCCCGTTGGTCGAGCTCACCGTGACCGTGCCGGCGGCGAGCGTCGTGATGCCGGTGTTGCGGATGGTCACCTTCAGCGTGCCGACTTCATTCGTGTCGAGCACATGGTCGTGGTCGCAAGAGGTGGTGTCGTCGTCGAGCGCCACGCTGACGAGCGCGATGTCGCCACCCGCAGCGAAGCTCTCGACCACACCGGCGTGCGTCGACGACGTGCGGCTCGGGGCGACCGCGCCCTGACCCATACCGCGGCGGGCGAAGGCTTGCGCGAACGTCGTGAGGTCTCCCGGCTTCGTCGTGTTGGCGAGGGCGACGGCGAGCCACGCATCACGCGCCTCGGTGAACGTCGGCGCGTTCGGCGTCACCTTCAGCGAAGCGACCAGATAGTCGCGCATCGCCTGGCTGGCGGTCGTGTAGTTGTAGTTGCCGGTGTCGCGCAAGAGGCCGACGTAGGCGTCCCACAACATCACGCACCAGACCTCGCCCGAGTTGTGAACTTCGGAGTTCGACGCGCCGTCGGCTCCCGCGATCGGCGCCGGGCTCACCGGCAGCGCCACACCGTTCATGATGTGCTTGAACGTGAGCGGATCGCGCGTCGCCATGTCGTACGAGTACGGGTAACGACGAATGCCGTAATAGATGTCGTTCGCCGTCGCGCCGAGCGCGTACGTGCCCATCGGATAGGCGCCGTTCCAGTTCGCGTTCGACGGCACGTTGAGATCGGTCGGGCGGATGTACGTCAACAGCGCGACGAAATCCGACCAGCCTTCGCCCATCGAGCGCCCCTGGTTGTTGCTCAGGCCGTTGGCGTTTCCGATGAGGCGGTTGGAGAGGATGTGGCCCCACTCGTGCGACATGATGGTGCCGTCGACGGAGCCGTCGCGGTCGGGGGCAGTGCGGATCATCGTGATGTTGACGACCCCGGTGCCGAGCGCGGTCTTGATCGCATCGGCAGATGACTTCGGAATCGAGAGACCAGGGAAGTCGGCGAGCGAGGCGTCGACGACGCCGAGACCGACGATGGCTTCGGCGTCGTTGGCGAAGATGAGGCCGGTCGCACCAGCGGCGAGGCAGTTCTTGGCCTTCTCGGTGCTAGAGCAGGTGCCGCCGCGATCGACGAGGCAGAACTTGCCCGCGAGCGCCGCGGCGTTCGAGGCGCCGCCGTTGCTGTTGCAGGCGTGGCTCGAATTCGCCAGTCCCATCGACGGCGTGACGTCGAGGTACTTCACGATATCGTTGGTGCGGCTGTAGACCGCGGGGCCGAAGTTCGAGCCGCCCGCGGGGCGAATGTCCCCGGCGATCGAAGCCGGCGCGTTGATGGTCACCTTGGCCGTCGCGAGATCCCAAAGGTACATCTGGATGCGCGGCGAGTTGCCGTCGGCAGGGGTCGACGCGTTGGCGTTGTCGAGGCCCGAGCTGTCCTGCGACTCGGCGTGGATCTGATCGCCACCGACGCCGCCACGGCCGAAGTTGTTCGTCTGCGGATTGCGCGACGCCTCGTTCCAGCCCGAGTCGTAGAAGAGGTCGTGCATGTAGTTGACCACGAAGAAGAGGTCGGTCGTGACCGCCTGCACGTTGCTGGGCGTGGCGTTCGGCAGCGAGCTCGGATCCCAGATGCGATCGAACGCGCCGGCGGAGGTCGGCGTCACGAGGAGGTCGTTGCTCATCGGCGTGTAGCCGTCGGGGTCGGAGACGTCGGAGTAGGCCCAGGCGTTGTTGCCGTTGAGCTCGGTCGCGGCCGGCGGCAGCCAAGGGTCATTCTGGCTGAACGGGACGTTCTGTAGCGTCACCAGCGACGGGAACAGATATGGCGGGGCGGTCGCGCCTGCGACGAACGCGCCGGGGGCGTTCGGCGTGAGGCCGTTGCCGTAGGGGCTGTCGAGCGGCGCAAGACCCTTGGGACCGCTGTTGTCGGCCCACACGCGGTACTTGTAGCTGTCGGACGCCATGAGATCGTTCTGGAAGAGCAGCGTGCCCTGCCCGGCGTGGACGACGAAGGAGACCATCTTCGACTCGACGCTGCGGTTGCCGGCGAGGTCGATCTCGACGTACCACGACGGGACGATGCCGCTCTCCTCGGGGAACCAGACGCGCTTGGCGCGCGCGTGCGCGAACTGCACCGCGCCGCCGTTGCCGACGGTGAAGTCGAAGCGGTCGTGGCCGGCAGCGTCGCTGCCCGCGGCGAACATGCCGGCGGTGGACACGAGATTGCCGCTCATCTCCTTGTAGGCGGCGCTGACCGCGGCGCGCGCGTCGAGCGTCCAGCCCTTGGCCCACAAAATCTTGGTCGAAGGCGCCAGCGAGCCGGTGACTGCGACCGGCTGGAGGTCCGCCTTCATGGCGACGTTGAGGCTCGCGCCGAACACGTCGACGCCGTCGACGTTCTGATCGAAGCGCGCAATGACGGCGCCGCCGCGGCCGACATCGTGCACCGCGCCGATGCGCGCGCCGGCGACGGCGGCGGGGCTCAGCTTGTACGACGGAGCGACGGCGTTGAGGGTGCCCCACGCGACGTCGACGGCGGTGGCGCCCTTGGGGAGCTTGATGGGGCCTAGTGCCTGATTTCCGATCCACGCGAACGACGGCACACCGAGTGACTCGTTGGTGTGGACGACGTACGGAGTGATCGGCAGCGCGGGCGTGAGCCGGCCCGATGGACCGCTGGTCGCAGCGCCGGGCGCGTCGACCTTGCCGCCGCATGCATTTAAAACGAACGCGCTACCGAGAACGACGAAACGAAGGCAGGACGATACTCGCATTGGACTCCCCTGGACGGTGCGCCCGCACGAGTAGCATTTGCGTGCTGGAAATCACATCGGAATTGGGGAAGATCACAAATCCAACCTGGCAACGACCATGTCCAACTCGGAAATTTGGGACAACCGGGGCGGAAATACACGCAATATGCGGAAAGTGCACACTGCAGAGGGCGATCGCTGCCTATCGGACGACGATCAACGTCGTTGAACGCTTCCACCAATCTGCATCCCAGCCGAGGTCAGACGCGGCGGCGCGCGAGGAGCAGGAGCGCGAGGAGCAGGAGGAGGAGCGGCGCGAGGGCGTCGAGGTTGCCGCCGGACAAGGTGCATTGGCAGCCGCCTTTGGGGGGCGCGGTGCCGCCGCCGCCGAGGCCGCCGGTGGCGCCGCCGGGGCCGACTGCGCCGTCCGTTCCACCGTCGGTCATCGGGAGGCCTCCGTCGGGGTAGCCGCCGGTCGGGCGCTCGAAGGCGCCGACGTCGAAGGCGCTGCCTTGCGGGCGCCCGAGGCCGTCGTAGTCGAACGGCAGGTCGCCGAGCGCGACGCCGGTGTCGATGGCGGGCGAGAGATCGGCGAGCCGGAAGTTGCCGCCGGCGGCGTCGAGGAACCAGCTCGGCTCGTTGCCGGTGGGGAGCGTGAGGTTGCCGCCGCCGGTCACCATCGTGCCGACACCGACGACGATGGGGCCGTTCAAGATGGTGTCCGACACGTCGCTGGCGCCGGTCGCGCGCGACTCGACGGAGCGCTTGCCGTTCGCGGCCGTGCCGTCGTTCCACAAGGTCGCGCCGTGCACGTTGACGCCGCACGCGTTCTGCAAGAGGACGCCGACGTCGGTGGTGTCGTGGACGACGACGTTGCGCAGCGTGCTGGTCTGCGCGGCGCACGCGGTCGCGGCGGTGCAGCTGGTGCCGTTCTGCGTGGTGCCGCGCACCTCGCAGGGATCGGAGCCGGGGCCGAGCGCCAGGCCGATGCCGACGCCGGCGACGCGCACGCTCTCGACGGTGAGGCGCTGCGCGTTGCCGCGCGCGACGATGCCGTAGCTGGTCGCGACCGGACAGCTCAAGGTGTCGACGACGACGTCGTGCACCGACGAGCCGCGCACCCGCCAGTCGACGCCGCCGACGATCTCGACGCCGGCGAAGCTGCAGCCGGGCGTGGTCGCCGAGCCGGTGACGTCGACGCCGTTCAAGGTGCCGCGATCGCAGTGGGCGGCGCTGTCGGGGCCGCCGCAGTCGGCGCGCACGCCGGCCACGGTGCCGCGGACGCGCGCGTTCGCGATCACGACGTCGTTGCCGCCGGCGACGACGCGGACGCCGTAGGTGGCGCCGTCGAAGTCGACGCCGTCGAAGATCCAGAAGGGTCCGCTGACCCGCACCGCCGCGTCGGCGCCGGCGCCGGCGACGATGATGGCGCCATGCGCGCCGTGCGCCGAGGTCACGCGGATCGGCGCGTTGACGCTGCCGGCAGCCGACGCCAGGATCGGCGTCGAGACCAGGAAGCTGCCGTCGAGGAGCGTGATGGTGTCGCCCGGTCCGGCGGCGGCGATGGCGGCCGTCAGCTCGGTCGCGTTCTGCACCGTCGCGGAGGCCGCCTGCGCCGTCGTTGCCCAAGCCACCGAGACCAAGACGAGCGTCGAGACCCACGCCGCCGACGCCGAGCCGCGCCGGCGCCCGCTCACGGCTTCACCGGCCGCGCCATGTGCAGCGCGCGCTGCCCGCCGTCGTAGCGGCCGTGCTCACCGTCGACGAACTGGAATCCGAACTGCTCGAAGAGCCGGCGCGCGCGCCCGTTCGGCTCGGCCACCGACAGTCGCAGCTCCGCGACCGGCATGCGCCGCCGCGCCAGGGCCGCCTGACCGATGGCGTGGTCGAGCAGCTGCTTGCCGACACCGCGACCCTGCGCGCGCGGCGCGACCGCGATGGCCAGGAGGTCGGCGACGTATTCGTTGGGCCGCGTCGGCCCGGCGCTGTAGAAGCCGAGCATGGTGTAGCCGACGGCCACGCCCTCCTCCTCGGCGAGGTGGGTGAGCACGCCGTCGTGGACGAGCCAGGTGGGCAGGATGCGCCCGTAGTCGCCGAGCTCGCCGAACACCTGCTCGGCGACCTCGCGTACGAACGCCGCATCCGCTGCGCTGCCGCGACGGATGCGCACCATCGCCATCGGCTCGCGCCACTTCTCCTTCATGGCTCGGCCTTCGCCGCCGCGTCGGGAGCACCGTCATTGGCGATGTGGATCACGATGACGGTGATGTTGTCGTCCCCGCCGCGGTCGTTCGCAAGCTCGACGAGCAGCCGCGGCACGTCGCGATAGAAGCGTGACGTCAGGATGCGCGCCAGCTCCTCGGCCTCGACGTAGTTCGACAGCCCGTCGCTGCAGATGAGGTAGCAGTCGCCGGCCTGCACCGGGATGGCGGCGCCATCGACGAGCACCTCGCGCTCGAAGCCGACCGAGCGCGTGATGATGTGGCGGAACTTCGATTCGCGCGCCTCCTCCTCGGTCATCATGCC
>JAQBQH010000092.1 GCA_028287105.1 Myxococcales bacterium | reverse complement strand
AGGCGCGATGCCAGCGCGACGCCGAGTGGCCCCGTGCGGCGCGCGCAGCGCGACGCGTAAGGCCGCGTCCGCCGCCATGAGCCTCGCGCCGCTCCTCCGCCCGCCACTCTCAGCGAGCGGTCCGCCGCCATGCGCCTCGCGCCGCTCCTCCGCCCGCGCCCCTACAGCGAGCGCTTATCGACGATATACCCGTTCGGCGTCACGTAAATGTCGTACACCGCCCGCCTATCCGGCAGCTGCGACACCGCCTGCCCGTGCGCCCCGTCGACGAGCCACTTGATCGGCGCCTTGTCCGCCCCGCGGTACAGCCCCATCCACGCCGACGACGGTGGCGCCCGATCGAACGCCGTCCCCGTGTGCGTATTGGCATCGGCAGCGGCGTTCCAGTGCCCCTCGATGCGCGTCAGCCGGAACACCGGCTGCACGCCGAGGGCGGTCATGAACGAACGGAACCGCAGCACGTCGCCGCCCACCTGCCACTGATCGCCGTCGACGTCGTAGACCTCGGTCGCCTGCCGCTCCCCGTCGTTGTCGATGGGCACGAGATAGACGCGCAGCTTGTGCGCGCCGAGCTCGATGCACTGCAGCTCCGCCACGTGCGTCTTCTTGGTGAACGCGCGCCACCCCTGCAGCATCACCATCAGCGACAGCGCGCACAGCCCGATCGCCAGAAACAGGATCGACGACAAGAGCGCGCTCAGATAGCGACCGGCCCCGACCGGTATCTGGTCGCGCCCGCCCATGCGACGCCCGGCGCGGAGTGCCATCCAGACCAGCGGCCAGATGCCAAGGAGCAGCCCACCGAGCCCGATGGCGATGAGCGGCCAGAGGCGCGCGTCGTCCATGGACTTATTGTACCATTGCTGGATGCGGTTGCCTTGGCTCCTCGCCGTCCTTTTGGCCGTGGTCTGCGCCACGCTCCTCGTGCGCATCGGCGAGCAGCGCCGGCGCGACAAGGACTCGCTCGCGCGCTCCCGCGACGAGGCGGCCGAGTTCCGCCAGGCCTACTTCCGCGTCCAGGCGACGCTGGCCGACGTCGACCGCGAGCGCGCGTCGACGGCAGCGACACTGCAAGAGCTGGCCACCCACGTGTCGCAGAAGGCCGCCTCCGACCTCGATCAGAAGAAGCTGATGGACGACCTGCGCAAGAAGCTCGACTCCAAGGAGGGCGACGTCTCCTCCGGCGGCGGGGTCGTCACGGTCCACCTCTCCGACGAGATCCTCTTCGCCTCGGGCGAGGCCGATCTCTCCAAGCGCGGCAAGGACGTTCTCGCCCGCCTCGGTGACGTCTTCAAGCCGCTCGCCGACAAGCAGATCCTCGTCGGTGGGCATACCGACGACGCGCCCATCCACACGGCACGCTTCCCGTCGAACTGGGAGCTCTCGACGGCGCGCGCGGTCAACGTCGTCCACTTTCTCACCGACACGGTCGGCGTCGAGCCCAACAAGCTGACGGCGGCCGGCTACTCGCAGTACCACCCGCGCGGCGCCGAACGGGCGCTCAATCGGCGCATCGAGATCGTCGTCATTCCGGCGGTCGGCGGTCCGACGAACGCGGTGCCGACCCCGCCGGCGACCCCACCTCGGCCAGCCGGCGCGAAATGAACCGCCGCTCCGCTTCGTTCTCCGCCCGCGCCAGCGCCGACCGATAGGCCTCGCCCGCCTCCGCGCGGCGATCGAGCTGCCGCAAGAGGTCGGCGCGCGTCGCGTGAAACAGGTGATAGCCGTCGAGGACCTCGCCGAGCACGTCCACGAGCTGCAGGCCGACCTCGGGCCCGCTCACCATGGCGACGGCGACCGCGCGGTTGAGCGCGATCACCGGCGATCGATGCTGCGACCACAAGGCGCCGTAGAGCGCGACGATCTGCGGCCAGTCCGTCTCCTCGGCGCGCGTCGCTTCGGCGTGCAGCGCCGCGATGGCCGCCTGCAGCGCGTACGGCCCCGGCAGCCCGCGCCCGAGCGCCGTGCGCACCAGCTCCAGACCCTCGGCGATGGCGGCGCCATCCCACTTCGATCGATCCTGCTCGGCCAACAGCACGAGGTCACCGCCCGCGTCCGCGCGCGCGTCGCGTCGCGCGTCCGTGAGCAGCATCAGCGCCAGCAGCCCATCGACCTCCACCAACGGTGACGGCAGGAGCGCGCGAATGATCCGCTGCAGCCGGATCGCCTCGGCACACAGCTCGCGACGCACCAGCGAGTCGCCCTGCGCCGCCGCGTAGCCTTCGTTGAAGACGAGATAGACGACCGCCATGACCGCGTCGAGCCGATCGGGCCAATCGGCCTGCGCCGGCACGCGGTACGGAATCGCCGCCGCGCGAATCTTCCCCTTGGCGCGCACCAGCCGCTGCGCCATCGTCGTCGCCGGCACCAGGAACGCGCGCGCGATCTCCTCGGTCGTGAGGCCGCACAGGGTCCGCAAGGTGAGCGCCACCTGCGCCTCGACGGCGAGCGCCGGATGGCAGCAGGTGAAGATGAGACGCAAGCGCTCGTCGCGCACTCCTCCATCCACGGCACCCTCCCCGGCGTCGTCGTGCGACGCGTCGTCGGCTTCGGCGGCGAGCTGCGCCGCCTTGTCGGCGAAGCGCGCTCGCCGACGCAAGCGGTCGATCGCCTTGTGCCGTGCCGTCTGCACGATCCACGCGCGCGGATTGTGCGGCACACCTCGCGCCGCCCACTCCTCGACGGCGAGCGTGAACGCCTCCTGGGCCGCCTCCTCCGCCACGTCGAAGTCACCGACGAGACGAATCAGCGTCGCCAGGATGCGCCCCCACTCTTCGCGATAGAGGCGATCGACCGCTTCCCGAACCACGCTCAGTCGAACTTCTGGATCGGCCTCACCTCGATCGAGCCCTTCCGCACCGAAGGAATTCTCGCCGCGATGGCAATGGCCTCGTCGAGATCCTTGGCCTCCACCAGGTAGTAGCCGGCGAGCTGCTCCTTCGTCTCGGCGAACGGCCCGTCGGTGGTGAGGCGCTTGCCGTCGCGGACCCGCACGGTGGTGGCGGTCTCGGTACGCTGGAGCGCGTCGCCGGCCACGAGGTGCCCGCTCTTCTTCACGTCCTCGGTGAAGGCGTAATACTCCTCCATGAGCTTCTTGGAGTCCCCCGGGGTCATGCTGTTCGACTGCTTTTCGTTGTCGTAGATCAAGAGCATGTATTGCATCGGTGTGTCCCTCCTCGACCTGTAGTCGAACGAACCGCGTGCCGATCGACATCCCGCCGAACGTTTTTTTGCGAGCGACGATGATACAATGGTTCCAGGATCATGCGCCTACACCCATGGATCGTCGTGCTGTCGCTGGTGGGATGTAAGGCTTCGCATCCGGGTGTCGACCTCGGCAGCACACCGGACGGAGGCAACACCCCCGGGCTGACCGCGGTCGCCTCCTGCACCGAGGGGCTGGTCGGGCTGCGCATCAGCTGCGACGGCCAGCAGTCGAGCGACGCCGCCGGCCGCGCGCTCACCTTCGCCTGGAGCGTCACGGGGACGCCCGACAAGTCCACCGACAGCTCGACCGGCTCGGGCTCGAGCTTCTCCTTCGCGCCCAAGATCGGCGGCACCTACGAGGTCACGCTCGTGGTCAGCAACAGCGACGGCGGAAGCTCGATCGCCAAGGCCGGCGCGCTCGCCGACACCGTGCCCCTCTTCTATCGTCAGTCGACGATCACCAAGTCGAGCGACAGCTTCGCGGTCGGCATCGTCAACTCCGACGGCACCGGCGCGCACCTCCTGAGCTGCCCGGTCATGATCGCCGATCCGTCGAACGGCGACGCCGGGGCCGGCAATCGCGGCACCTACGCCGACACGCCGGGCGCCGTCGGGACGCGCGTCTGGTATCGGCCCAACAACCTGCCGGCGGTGGTGGCCTTCGAGAACGTCACCGCCAGCGAGCATCAGCTCCTCGTCAACAACGAAGACGGCGACTGCTCCTCGCGACCGGCGGTGCGCCTCGACGCCACGCCGGCGGCGCAGCACCTGATGCCGCGCTTCTCGCCCTCGGGTGCCCGCGTCGCCTGGATCGACGTCGCCTCGCCGGGTTCGCTCCAGACCGCCGCGCTCGACGGCAGCGACCGCCGCGTCGTGCGCACCGCCGCCAAGCTCAAGAACGCCCCGCCGGTGTGGGTCGACGAGACGCACCTGTCCTGGGTCGAGGACGCCTCGGCCGACATGACGCCGCACCTGCAGATCGCCTCCGCCGTCGACGCCGCCGGCGCCGGTGACAGCGCGCGCTCGACGCTGCTCGACTGCAACCCCGCCGCCGACCCGAGCGCGCTCACCGTCATCAACCAGTTCGAGCGCAGCGCCTCGGGGCTGGTCGTCGCCGGCGGCCTCAAGAGCCGCACCGCCAATCCGCCCGGCGCCACCCTCCTCTATCGCATGGCCGCGAGCGGCTGCTCGACCACGGCCGCGACGGTGCTCGCCGACGAGCCGGGCGGCAGCTACGCCTGGGACTTCGCGCTCTCGCCCGACGGCGTCACGCTGGTCTACTCCGCCGTCGAGGGACCCGGCGCCGGCGCGCAGGATCTCTGGCTCGTCTCCATCGACGGCAGCGTGCCGCCGTCGCGCTTCGTCGGCTCCGCCCCCGGCGTCAACGACATCGGACCGGTCTGGATCGCCGACGGCAAGCAGATCAGCTGGACCCAGGTCGCCGCCGACGGCAGCGCGCACGGCGGCGGGCTCATGGTCGCCAACCGCGACGGCACCGGCGTGCGCTCGGTGCTGACCCAAGGCGGCTCGTCGGCGGCCGACATCTATGTCGTCGGCGCCACCAACCGCGGGCTCGACTGCAGCGCGGCCGGCACCGGCGTCGCCGTCGGTGACGCGCTCCTCCTCCTCGGCGCCGTCTTCTTCTTCCGCCGCCGCCGGCGCGCGTGATCACGCGCTGCAGCTGGCCGGGCGACGATCCGCTCTACGTCGACTATCACGACAAGGAGTGGGGAGTGCCCGAGCGCGACGGCCGCGCGCTCCTCGAGAAGCTGATCCTCGACGGCTTTCAGGCCGGCCTGTCGTGGATCACGATCCTGCGCAAGCGCGAGGCCTTCCGCGCCGCGTTCGCCAAGTTCGACCCGGCCAAGATCGCCCGCTTCGGGGCGCGCGACGTCGAGCGGCTCATGGGCGACGCCGGCATCGTGCGCAACCGCGCCAAGATCGAAGCGACCATCGGCAACGCGCGCACCTACCTCGCCGAGTCCGACTTCTCCGCCTTCTGCTGGAGCTTCGTCGACGGCAAACCGAAGCAGAACCGCTGGCGCGACCGCAAGCAGGTGCCGGCGGAGACGGTCGAGAGCAAGGCGCTCTCCAAGGCGCTGGCGAAGAAGGGGTACAAGTTCGTCGGTCCGACGATCGTCTATGCGTGGATGCAGGCGTGCGGCCTGGTCAACGACCACGTCACCGATTGCTTCCGCTACCGGGCGCTCAGCGCCAGGTGAGCTTCACCTCGAGGGCGTCACCGTCGAGGCGGTGCACCTCCTGAACATCCTTGGCCCGGGTCAGGCTGGCGGCGTGACGCAGCGACTCGGCCATTACCATCCGCGCGACCGGGCGGGCGACGTAGGGATGCGCGCGCAAGCGAATCGTTACCACCCGTCCCTCGGGATGCGCGCTGATCTCTCCGTGCGTGTGCTCGTCGTGCCACAGCTCCGCCGCGCGGCTGCACAGCGTCGCCGGCGTCACCAGGTTCACCAGGAGCCGGCGCACGCGACCGAATCCCGCGTCGACGACGCGACGGATATAGGCGCGAAAGGCGGCGTCGTCGGCACGCGCGGGGCCGTGCCACACGGCCTCCTGCCAGGCCATGATCCAGGTTTCGGGGAGCCACTTTTCGGTGATGAGCGCGGTGTCGGCGACGACGCGCGCCTCTTCGGGTAGGCCGGCCGAGATGGCCTTCAGCCCTTCGTTGCCGTACATCTCGAGGGCCGCGACGCGCGACGACACGAACACCCGAGACGCGGCCAAGGCCTCCCCCATGCGGCTAGCTTACGCCGCACGGGCCCGGACGCGGGCGCTATTCGACCCAGACCTTCTTCATCTTGTCGCCCTCGCGGATCTGGTCGACGACCTCGATGCCGGAGATGACCTTGCCGAAGACGGTGTGCTTGCGGTCGAGGTGCGCCGGTCCCGAGTGGCAAATGAAGAACTGCGAGCCGCCCGTGCCGGGTCCCGCGTGCGCCATCGAGAGCGAGCCGCGCTCGTGCTTCTGCTTCTTGCCCGAGAGCTCGTCCTTGATCTTGAAGCCGGGGCCGCCGGTGCCCCAGCGCGACTTCATGTCGTCGTAGCGGGTGAACGGGTCACCGCCCTGGATGACGAAGTCGGGCACGACGCGGTGGAAGCGCAGCCCGTCGAAGTAGGGCTTGCCGGTCTGCTTCTGATTCGTCTTGGGATCGGTCCACTCCTTGGTGCCCGTCGCGAGCCCGACGAAGTTGGCGACCGTCTCCGGCGCGTCGTCCTCGAACAGCTCGGCTACGATCTCTCCCTTGTCGGTCTCGAAATGAATCTTCTTCATGGGCTCTCCTTGGTTTATTACGAGTCAGGAAGTCAGCGCTTCGGTTGGTTCCAGGCGTGCGGCGGCGCGCGCCGGCCAGAAGGCGCCGAGCATGCAGGCCAGGATGGAACATCCTAGCGCCAGGGCGAGCAGCGTCCAACCGAAGCTGAAATAGGTGTCCGGCTTGAATGGGAAATCAGGCACCCAGCGACGCGACGCCGCGTCGATGACGAAGGCAAAAAGGCGGGCCGTGACGAGGCCGATGACGCCGCCGCAGAGGCCGATGACCGCCGCCTCGGCCAGCACCAGCCGCCTGACGTCCGACGACGACGCGCCGATCGAGCGCATGACGCCGAGCTCCCGGCGCCGCTCGGCGACGGTGCGAAAGAACGAGTGCGCGATGTTGATGGCGGCGATCGACACCATGGCGAACGACACCAGCGCGAACAGCAGCGTCACCAGCGTGATGGCGAGGCCGGCGCGCTCGGCGCCCGAATCGGCGATGTCGTAGCCCATGCCGCGCACGGCCGCGGTGAGGCTGGTGACGCTGGCGCCCTCTTTGACCTCCAGCACCAGCGACGACAAGGGCGGCGAGCCGGGGGCGTACTGCCGGTTCCACGCCTGCACGTAGCCGAGCGGCACGGTCAGCGCGAGCTGCGCCGCGTGCGGGCTGATGCCGACGAGCATGACCTTGCGCTGATGCGGCTCGACGCTGCTCTTGGAGGCGCCGATGAACGAGCGGCCCAGCTCGATGTTGAAGACGATGCCGCGCAGCCGCCCGGCGAGGAACTTGCCGATCTTCGGCAGGCCCGTCTGCGTCGCCAGCGTGCCGTTGTAGAGCTCGACGATGAAGGGCGAAATCACCGCCGGCACCGGCCGCTCGCAGGCGTGCGTGTCCCACGGACAGTACTCGCCCGACGCACACTCCGCGTCGGCGTTGCAGCGATTGTGCGAGCCGAGGTTGTCGGCGAACGCCTCGGGGCCGAGCGATTCGTCGGCCATCGCCGCCGGGTCGACGCCCTCGGCCACCAGCTCGGTGTAGAAGTTCTTGCCGAGGATCTCCTGACCGCCCCACGCGCGCGCCGGGAACGCCATTTTGACCCGGCGAAAGGCGGCCTTGACCTCGGGGCGCGACGACAAGGTGCGCGCCGCCTCCTCGGTGAGCGGCTTGGGCCCGCTAAAACCCGAGAAGAGGCCGATGGGCCCTTCGACCGACGAGCGCGACGGCACCACCTCGAGCTGCCCGATGGGAAAGACCTTGCCGAGGACGACCTGACGCACGCCGGCCGAGAGCGCGAGGAAGAAGGCGAGCGAGGCGATGCCGACCGAGATCCCGAACACGGAGAGCGCGAACGAGCGCCGGCTGCGCGAGAGGTTCTGCCGCACCAGGGCGACCAGCGCGCGCGACCTCATGACGCCAGCCTGCCGTCGACGAGGCGGAGGACGCGCGACGCCACCGACGAGACGCGCTCTTCGTGCGTGACGATGACCAACGTCAGCCCGTCTTTGTTGAGCGTGCGGAAGAGCTCGATGATCTGTTGCCCGGTGTCGGAGTCGAGGTTGCCGGTCGGCTCGTCGCACAGGAGAAGCTTGGGCTGATGGACCAGCGCCCGCGCGATGGCCACGCGCTGCTTCTGTCCGCCCGAGAGCGCCGACGGCCGCGCGTCGGCTTTGTCGCCGATGCCGACGCGGTCGAGCGCCTCGGCGGCGCGGCGCGCCACGTCGGCGGCGGCGGCGTCGGCGAAGTAGGACGGCAGCGCCACGTTCTCGCGCGCGGTCAAGTGGTCGAGCAGGTTGAACGATTGGAAGATGAAGCCGACCTCGCGGTTACGAAAGCGCGCCAGCGCCGCGTCCTCGAGCGCGTGCAGGTCGTGGCCGAGCACCGACGCCTTGCCGGCGTAGCGACGGTCGAGGCCGCCCATGATGTGCAGGAGCGTCGACTTGCCCGACCCCGAGCGGCCGACCAGCGAGAGCAGCTCGCCCGCTTCGACCGACAGCGACACGCCGCGCAGCACCGGCTGCGAGTCGTAGCGTTTCTCGACGCTCTCGAGGCGAATCACGCGCGACGTTATAGCACGCGGGCGTGGTACAGCACCGCCGCGTACGACTTGACGATGCGCCCGCCAAAGCGGCTGTCGATGAGCTTGCGGATGCCGTCGAGGAGCTCGGCGCGCGTGCGCAACGGCAGGCGTCGGTGGTCGGAGTAGGTCGAGAGCAGCTGCACGTAGCGGTCGGCGTCGTAGCTCTCCTCCCACGCGTGACGGCGCACCGCGACCTCGCCGAAGCGGCCGCTGTTCGCCAGCTCGGCGGAGCGATCGGCGACCTCGTCGATGGGCTTGAGCGGCCAGCGACGGAGGCCGGCATGCTCGTACAGCTCCTGCACGGCGTCGAAGAAGCCGACGTCGGCGTCGCCGCGAACGTGCTCGTTCCAGAAGAGCGCGATCGAGCCGCCGGGCACCAGCGCGTCGGCGATCTTGGCCAGGCCGCGCGCGGACTCGATCCAGTGAAACGCCGTCGCCGAGATGGCCAGATCGAAGCTGGCCGGCGAGAGCTCCGCCTCCTCGAAGGCGCCGACGCGGATCTCGACGTCGGGGTAGGCGGCGAGGCGGCGGCGGGCTACAGCGGCCATGTTGGCGCCGAGCTCCACGGCGGTGATGCGATGGCCGCGCCGCGCAAATGCGGACGTCGCCTGGCCGGTGCCGCACGCCACCTCGAGGATGCGGCCGCGCGGGGGCAGCGCGCTCAGCGCGATGACGTCGTCGACGAGCGCGTCGGGATAGCCGGGACGGATCGCGTCGTACAGCTCGGCGTCGTCGTCGAAGATGCTCTTCACCCGGGAGAGGATCGCACGAGACGGCGAACATGGATCACGCACAGCGCGGCAGCGGCGACGAAATAGACGTA
>JAQBQH010000081.1 GCA_028287105.1 Myxococcales bacterium | reverse complement strand
CCGGCGTTGGTGCCGCAGCCGCCCGCGTACGTCGTCGGCACCGTGTACTGGCTGCGGCAGGTCCCGCCTTCGCGCGTCGCCGTCTCGCCGTACTGGGAGGCATTGCACAGGTTGCGGTCACGCTGGCAAATGCCCGAGATACAGAACTCGTTGGCCGGGCACTGCCAGTCGTTGGTGCACGCGCACTGACCGCTGGCGTTGCACGTGCCGGAGCGGCACTGCGCGCCGGCGTTGCAGGTACACGAGTTGGCGGTGCAGGTTCCCGACGGGCACTGACTGGCAGCGCTGCAGCCGCAACGCTCGGTGTAGGTGTTGCAGGTGTTGGAGATGCAGCTCGCGTTGCTCGTGCAGCCGCAGAAGCCGCCGTTGCAAGAGCCGGTCTGGTTGTTGCCGTTGATGGACCCGAGGCACTGATTGTCGCCGCTGCAGTTACACCAGCCGGTGGCCACGTTGCAGCTGCCGGAGCGGCACTGGCCGTTGGCGGTGCACGTGCACTGACCGGTGGCGAGGTTGCACGATCCCGACGAGCACTGCGCGTTCGCCGTGCAGAGACACTGGCCCGTCCCCAGGTTGGCGGTGCCGGAGGCGCACTGATTCGCCGCCGTGACGATACACTCGCCGGTCCCCGTGTTGCAGTTGTTGCTCGCGCACTGACCATTGGCCGTGCAGAGACACCGACCGGTGGTCGTCTGACAAACCTGGCCCGCCGGGCACTGGGTGGCGCCGGCGTTGGTGCAGATCGCCGGCTGCGTGCCGGTCGGCTTCGGGTTGGCGTTGGGCCACACGTCGCTGTTGAAGTTGGGGAGCGCCGAGTTGTCGGGCGTGAGCGCCTGGTTGAACGCGCAGTAGTTGCCGTTGTAGCGCATGAGGCCCCAGTCGATGTCGCCCGAGCCGTTGACCACGTTGGTCACCGCGGCCTTGGCGTTGAACATGCGGCTGGTGTTGGGATCGTACGTCGGCGTCGCCGTGCACTGGTTCACCGTCGCGAACCCGGCGTAGAGGCCGTACGGCGTCGTACGCACGGCCGTCAGCACACCGTCGGTGTAAGACAGTGACTGATCGGCGCCGGTGTCATTGCCATCGATCATGTGCGACGTCATCGACCCCGACGTATCGACCATGACCATGACGCGCGGCTTGATCTGCGACGACTGCGCCTGTGCGACCGCAGCCAGCGCAACCACGAGACCCCCGACGGCGAGGCCGACTGTACGACGCATACTCATTCTCCCTTGGTTCCTTCGTTGTTCGACGGCGCGGGGGCGTTCTTGTCGTCGCCCTCTTCGGCGGGGGCGCCCTTCTTGGGCTCCTCGACGATGTGGAACTCGACGCGACGATTGGCTTCGCGGCCCGCTTTGGTCTTGTTGTCGGCGATCGGAACGGTCGGGCCGTAGCCCGCCGACACCATGCGCGCCGGCTCGACGTTCTTCTTGATGAGGTAGGTGCGCACCGACTCGGCGCGCTCCTTGGACAGCTTGATGTTGGCGTCCATGTCGCCCTGCGCGTCGGTGTGGCCCTGGATCTCGATCTTGAGCTCGGCATGTCCGCGCAAGAGCTGCGCGAGCTGATCGAGCAGGCCGAAGCTGACCGGCTTGATGGTCGCCTTGGCCGTGTCGAAGAAGATCTTGTCGAGGATGACGACCTGCTTCCTCTTGAGATCGATCTTCACCTTCGAGGGCGGACCCGAGTCGGGGCAGCCGTCCTCGTCCTGGTAGCCGTTGATGGTCTCCGGCTCGTTCGGGCACTTATCGGTCTTGTCCGGCACGCCGTCTTTGTCGTTGTCCGGATCGGGGCAGCCGTCGTCGTCCTCGAAGCCGTCCATGTCTTCGGGCTCGTTCGGGCAGGTGTCGTAGCTGTCCGGGATGCCGTCGTTGTCGTTGTCCGGATCGGGGCAGCCGTCGGCGTCCTCGAATCCGTCCTTGTCCTCGGCTTCGGTCGGGCACTTGTCGATGCTGTCGGGCACGCCGTCGCCGTCGGTGTCGGTCTTCGACGCGGGGCAGCCGTCGTGCGGCTTGGGCCCCTTGCCGTCCTCGGCGTCGTTCGGGCAGGGATCGTGGAGATCGTCGATCCCATCCTTGTCGTTGTCCTTCTCCGGACAGCCGTCGGTGTCCTCGAACTGGTCGAAGTCCTCCGCCTCGTTCGGGCACTTGTCGAGCGCGTCGGGGATGGTGTCCGCGTCGTTGTCGGGGTCGGGGCAGCCGTCGGAGTCCTGAAAGCCGTCCCTGTCCTCGGGATCGTTGGGGCACAGGTCGACGTTGTCGGGCACGCCGTCCTTGTCGGAGTCGGTGAAGTTGGGCGCCCAGACGGCGCCGACGAAGACGCGCGGCTGCGGCGAGCCGAGCCCGGCGACGAGTCCGTTGCCGACGCCGATGTTGAGCGACAGGCCGTAGCGCACGACGATCTTGGCCGCGATGTCCAGCTCGAGCGGGTTGTCGTTGATGTCGGTGATCGAGTTCTTGCCGGTGGCGTTGACGATGGTGACGGTGTCGATCGAGTTGGAGTGGCCGTAGATCTCGGCCAGGAGCGTCAGGCGGTGCAGGATGACGTCGACGGCGAATGCGCCGCCGTACGTAAGCTGATTACCGACGATCGTGGAAAAGATCTGCGAGATATGGGATCGCCATAGGAAGCCGAAGAAGGCGCCGAGCCGCCAGCGGGCGCTCTCCCAGCCGACGAGGAGGCGCGGCTCGCCGGAGAAGCCGGTGAAGTGCTTCTCGCCGCCGAACTGCTTGTCGTTGCCGAACGGAAATCCCTGCCAGTAGCTGACGGCGAGCTGGGCGCCGTGCGCCTTGCCGTAGATGAGCGCCTTGACGTGCAAGCGCGGATCGCCGAGCGCGAAGCCGTTCGGCGCCTTGATGTGCGTACCGTCGGGCGGCGGATTGACGTCATCGAAGCTCTGACCGTTCTGGAAGATCGTCATCGGCCAGGCGATGGCGAGCTGGAGGCGATTGAAGAGGCCGAAGGCGGCCCAGACGTCGGTGGCGATGACGTTCTGGATGAGATTGGCGCGCACGTCGGTGGTGCCGCGCTTGATGGCGTCGTAGCCGAAGACCGAGAACTCGTTGCGGCCGTAGTTCACGAAGAGGCCGATGCCGTAGCCCTTGTGGCGGATGACCGGAGCGGGCTCGACGGTGATGAACTCGTCGGGCCCCGGCGCGGCGTGAAAGAGCTGCGGATTGAACGAGCGGTCCTGCTGCGCGAAGGCGCGGCTCGGATACAGGGAGGGCACCAGCGTCGCTGCCAGGATCGACAGCGCCGCCCCCCGGAGGCGAAGGCTCGATAGACTCATAAGATGGTCCATCGTATCTTGCCGGGATGCTTCCAGTAAACAGAATTCGTATGGCGTAATACGCTGAAAACGTGACGCAGCATGCCGATGTCCGCTGCCCGCGAGCCCTTCGGGTTTGCCGGCCGGCATTTGGGCCCACCGCTATCGGGTCGCCGGCACCGTAGCCTGCTAGACTGCGCCCCGTGCCTTTGTGCCCGACGTGTGGCGCCAGCCTCGATGCGGCGACCCGCTTTTGTCCCAAGGACGGCACTACCATCCGCGACGACACCGTAGTGCCGCCGCCGCGCGCCATCGTCGACGATGGGCCTCCGCCCGAGACCAGCGCGCCCGCGGACGCGCGACCGAGCGCCATGGGCGGCGAGCTGTTCCCGCGCGACGAGGTCGGCCGCGCGACGCGCCCGCTGACGCCGCAGAAGGAGCCGGCCGCCGATCCGCTCGTCGGGTCGATCATCGACGGGCGCTATCGCATCAAGGCGCGTCTCGGACAGGGCGGCGTCGGCGCGGTCTACGAAGGCGAGCACACCGAGACGCGGCGCGCGGTCGCGGTCAAGGTGCTGCACGCGGTCTTCGCCGGCACCGAGGAGTTCAACAAGCGGTTCGAGCGCGAGGCGCAGGCCGCCAGCCGACTGACCCATCCGTCGTGCGTCAGCGTCATCGACTTCGGGCGCGTGCAGAAGATCGAGCCCGCCAGCGCCGGCGCGAAGATCATCGGCATCCCCTACCTCGTCATGGAGTACGTGCGCGGCACGTCGCTGGCCGATCGGCTCGACCAGCCGATCACCTCGGCCGAGGCGGTCATCATCGCGCGCGGCGTGCTCTCGGCGCTCAAGCATGCGCACGGGCTCGGCATCGTGCATCGCGACGTCAAGCCGGCGAACATCATGCTCGTCGAAGGCGGCGGCACCGGGCTGGTCGTCAAGCTGCTCGACTTCGGCCTGGCGAAGATGGTGGGCGAGACCGAGTCGGACAGCGGCAGCGAGCCGCTCACGCAGGCGGGCATGGTCTTCGGCACGCCGGGCTACCTCAGCCCCGAGCAGGCGTCGGGGCAGCCGGCCGACGCGCGCAGCGATCTGTACGCGCTCGGCGTGGTGCTGTACGAGATGGTCGCCGGGCGGCGGCCGTTCTTGCGGCAGGATCCGCTCGACGTCGTGCGCGATCATCTGCAGACGCTGCCGCCGCCGCCGCGGACGTACGGCGCCAAGATCTCGGACGCGCTGGAGGCGGCGATCTTGAAGGCGCTGGCGAAGGATCCCAAGGGGCGCTGGCAGTCGGCCGAGGAGATGTCGGCGGCGCTGGCCAAGGTCCCCGAGCTCACGGCCGAGACGGAGGCGCCGGCGGTATCAGCGAGATCGGCCTCAGCGACGTCGTCCTCGACTGCAGCGGCCGCGCGCGCTCCGACGACCGGCGCGCGCTCGTCGCCGACTCCGACGGCGCAGGTGCACGCGCCGCGCCCAGCCGGCCCGCCGCTGGCGCTCGACCGGCGGACGCTGATGATCGGCGGCGTCGTCGTCGGTGCGCTCTTGCTTGCGACGGTCGCGCTCATCGTCGCGACGCGCCACCCCGAGAAGCCGCCCGCCACGCTCGCACCGCCGCCGACGCCGCCCCCCGCGCTGGTGCACGGCGTCGCGCCCGAGGCGCGCCGTCATCTCGAGATGGCCGCCGACTACCGGCGAAAGCTCTGGTGCTCGGACGCCATCGAAGAGCTCGACCGCGCCTGGCGCAGCGACGAAGCGATCGGAGCGGACGAGCGCGTGACGACCATCGCCATCAGCTGCTTGACCCCCAAGACGCGCGAAAAAGCGACGCGCTTCTTGAGCGAGCGCGTCGGCGCGCGCGCCCGTGACCCATTGACGGCGGCAGCGACGGGAGACCCCAACCTCGAGGTGCGACGCGGGGCACAGAAGGCGCTCGAACGTTTGCCTCGCTGAAGAGCCCGGGTACACTGTACGGGTGCACCGTCTTTTGCTCTACAAGACCGGCGAGACCGACCCCAAGCTGGTCCCGCACATCGGTGACTACGAGCGCTGGTTCTCGCGGGTTCTCGGCGAGGATTACTCGCTCGAAGTGCACTGCGCCTTCTCGAAGCCGCTGCACAAGCTGTCGGGCTACGACGGCATGGTGATCACCGGCTCGCCCCGCTCGCTCGTCGAGCCGGAGCCGTGGATGGACGACGCCGCCTGCTTCGTGCGTCAGGCGGCGGACGCCGGCGTCCCGGTGATGGGCGTCTGCTTCGGCCATCAGCTCGTCGGCTACGCCTTCGGCGGTCGCGTGCGCATGAACCCGAACGGCTGGGAGGTCGGCACCGTCGACGTCGAGGTCACCGACGACGGCGCGCGCGATCCGCTGTTCATCGGGCTGCCGCGCTCCTTGCGCGTCAACCAGTCGCACCGCGACGACGTCGGCACGCTCGGCGAAGGCACGCGCGTCCTGGCCTCGGGCGCGCACACGCCGCATCAGGCGATCGCCGTCGGCGACCACGTCCGCGGCGTACAGTTCCATCCCGAGATGAACGCCGGCGTCATTCAGCGCATCATCGCGCATCGCCGCCTCCTGCTCCTCGACGATGCCGAGCGCCGCGCGCGCGCCGGCTACTGCGTCGACTCGCTCATCGCCGCCGCCAGCGACACGCCCGACGCCGAGAAGGTGCTGCGCAACTTCGTCGACCAGTTCGTCAAGAAGAGCCACGGCTCCCGCGCCGCCTGATTCTCCGCTAAGCTAGGTACATGAGGACCATTCTGTTCGTGGTCGCGCTGGGCGTGCCGCTCGTGGCTACCGCCGCCCCGCCGACGGCGACTGCTCCGCCCGCGAGCGCCACCCCGGCCGTCGACGAGGACTCCGCCAAAGCGCGCTCGTTCTTCGAAAAGGGAATGGGGCACTTTCAGCTGCAGGAGTACGACGCCGCCATCGACAAGTGGCAAGCGGGCTTCCGCTTGAAGCCCGTACCGGAGTTCCTCTACAACATCGCGCAAGCGTACCGGCTCTCCAAGCGCCCCGAAAAGGCGCTGCAGTTCTACAAGACCTATCTGCGTCTGGCGCCGGCGGCGCCCAACCGCGTCGAGGTCGAGCGCCACGTCGCGGCGCTCAAGAAGCTCATCGAGCAGCAGCAGTCGACGGCGTCGGCGCCGCCGCAGGATCCGGTCATCCCCGGCCGGCCGACGAGCGGCGACGGCGACAAGCCCCAAGGCGCGACGCCCGCGACGACGAGCGTGACGACGCCGGCGTCGGACTCGACGGCGACCGTCGCTCCGGCGTCGCAGCCGGCGCGCGCCGATCTGACCGCGACGGCGACGAAGAAGCCGATCACCAAGCGACCCTGGTTCTGGGTGGTCGTTGGCGGGGGCGCCGCGCTCGTCGTCGGTGCCGTCATCGTCGGGGTCGTCGTCGGCACCCGCGGCGACTCGACCAAATCTCTTCCGGCGTTGAGGTTTTGATGCGCGCAACCTTCCTCGCCCTGCTCTTCGCCGCCGTCGGTTGCAGCAACAGCGATCCGTGCGCCGGACAATCGGGCGTCTGCATCGGCCTCCGCGTCGTCGGCGACGTCGGAACGCTCGACCAGCTCAGCGTTGGCCTCGACATGCCGACCGCGGCCAGCCAGTCGACGCCCCAAGGCTCGTTCACGCTGCCGGTGAAGCTGCCGCTGCTCCTCCCGGCCGGCAGCACGGGACCGGTTCAGGTCGCGGTCGACGGCCTCCGCGGCGGCTTCATCGTCGCGCATGGCGACGGCACGGCGACGCTCTCGGCGAGCGGCAAGGGCGCCGTGACCGTGACGCTGATCGCCGTCAGCGGTGGCGGCGACGGCGGCGACATGTCCGACAACCCCGACCTCTTCTGCGCCGCCGGCACGCAGGACAACGATCACGACGGAGTCTGCACGGCCGACTGCACCACGGCCGCGCTGTCGTGCGCCACGCACCAGGTCTGCTCCGACGCGACCGGCACCGCGCTGTGCGCCTGCGCGCCGGGCTACGTCTCGAGCGGCGGCAACTGCACCTGGGGCAGCGTGCCGGCCGATCCAACCTTCGAGAACAAGCCGGCCGGCGCCTGGACCCTCGGCGGCGGCGTCACGCTCGATCCCACCGTGCAGGTCGGCGGCATGCTCGATCCGGGCGTCATCGTCTGGGACAAGACCGCCATCTGCACCGGCGGCGGCTTCGCCAAGCAGACGATCAACATGCCGCCCTACGCGGCGGCCGAGCCGTTGTCGCTCAATCTATCGGCGCAACAGACCTGCTCGAACTCGATGTTCTGCGGCGGCGAGAGCGCGGTGGCCGTGCGCATCAACGGTGCGCCCACCTTCTTGCCGACGAGCGGCGCCTTTGTCAACACCAAGCTCTGCCTCGGCGAGAAGGCGTACGGCGGCATGTTCGACCTCGTCCTCAAGCCCTGGGACAAGACGGTGTGCGGCGGCGCGATGGTGACGGCCGGCATCCAGATCGATCACCTCAGCATCGAGCCCGATGCGACCTGCCCGGCGCCCGGCACGGTGCTCAACGGCACCTTCGCCGCGGCCACCGGCTGGACCGGGATTGTCAGCGGCGGCGCCACAGCCGGCATCGCCAACGTCGGTCCCGACGGGGGACCCGCCGCGCAGCTCAAGGAGACCCAGACCTGCCAGAACGCCTCCATCCAGGGGCTCGTGTCCGCCGCCTCGAGCGGCCCCGGCTACCTGGCCATCTCCGTCGACGTCAAGGGCCCGGGCGGCAGCACCTTGACGCTCTTCGGCCCCAAGGGCAAAGGCAGCTTTCAGCAGAACACGCCGCCGGTCATCGGCACCGTCGACGGTAACTTCGACAACGCCTACCACACCGCCAAGATCTGCGTGCCCGATTGGATGAAGGGGGTGGCCTCGCCGGTGACCTTCGTGATGCCCTACTCCGGTGGCGGCACCTGCGCCACGGCCACCGGCCCATTCGAATGGGACTTCGACAACGTCAAGATCGTCACCGACGGCAGCTGCGTCCTCGGTGGCGTCAGCGACGGCGGCTTCGAGCGCAACGATCTCGGTAAGGTCTGGCAGCTGGTCAGCGACTCGACGCACCAGGCCTACGTCTCCATCTCGGCGTCTAGCGTCGAGGCGCACAGCGGCAACGGATCGTTGAAGTTCACCAACTCGCAGAACTGCGGAAATGCCGCGGCGACGAGCACGCTGACCGTGCCGCCGTCGAGCGGCGCCAACGGACCGGCGCTGAAATTCTTCTACAAGCTGCCGCTGGCGACCAGCACCTCCTACTCGGTTTCGCCGGGCGGACCGCTGCCGCCGCAAGCCAACTACACCGAGCGGGTGATCTGCCTCGATCCGTCGCTCGTCGGCGAGGCGTTCGTCCTCGGCTTCCGCGCCTCGAGCTCCGGTAGTAGCTGCGTGACGACCTATCCACTCGAGACCCTGAGCGTCGACGACGTCACCGTCGGCACCGACGCCACCTGCCCCGCGATGTAGTCAGCGCGGCAGGCGCAGCCAGACGTCGAAGCCGAGCTCCGCGTGGAAGCCGAGCTTGCGGTACATGTCCTTCGGCGAGTCGTCCGACC
>JAQBQH010000074.1 GCA_028287105.1 Myxococcales bacterium | reverse complement strand
CCGCCTGCCCGAGTACATGCTGGCGGGCGGGCTCGTCTATCTAGTCGCCTGCGTCGTCTTTCATCTGCGCACGCGCTAGCTCTTTGCGCTCGTCCATCTCGTCGAGCGAGCGCGGCCAATCGCCGTGCAAGAGGCGCGACAGCGCGCGATCGGCGAGCAGCTTTCCGCCGGTCTGACAGACGGCGCAATAGTTGGTCTCGTTCTCGGCGTAGCGGATGCGCTGCACGGGCTTGCCGCACACCGGACAGGGCTGCCGATATTTTCCGTGGACCGCGAACTCGGGGCGAAACGCGGTCACGTTCTCGGGGAACTTCTTCGCCGATTCCGCGCGCAGCCGCTCCGTCCATTCGCCGAGGAGCGATCGCGTCGCTTCGTAGAGGCGCCCGATCGCCTCGTCGGTGAGCTTCTGCGACAGCGACACCGGCGACAGCTTGGCGCGATGCAAAATCTCGTCGCTGTAGGCGTTGCCGATCCCGGAAAAGAGGCGCGGGTCGGTGAGCGTGCGCTTGAGCGTGTGGTTCTCGCGCTTGACCACCTCGGCGAACTGCTTCTTCGTCGCCGTCATCGGCTCGAGCCCGCCGCGGCCATGCTCGGCGAGCGCCGCACGCCCGCGCACGACGTGCAACGAAGCGCGCTTCTTCGACGACGCCTCGCGCAGGAGCAGCGTCCCCGACGTAAAATCGAACGCCGCCAGCCCGACCTTGCCCGGGATCTTGGCGCCGGCCTCGGCCATCCACTTCAAGCGGCCGGCGACCATCAAATGCAGCACGAGAAACAGATCGTCCTCGAGAACGAAGACGATCCGCTTTCCCAGCCGCTCCATGGCGACGACGCGCTTGCCGGCGACGTCGGCGAGGGGCGGGTCGACCGAGCGCAAGAGAAACGGGCTGGCCAGCCGCACCCGCGTCAGCGTCTCGCCCACGACGCGCTCGGCGACACGCTCGACGTAGACCGTGACGTCGGGCAGCTCCGGCATGATGGCTACGGCGTGTAGATTTCGATCGAGCCGAGCGGCGCGTTGTCGGCGCCGATGCCGGCCGCCAGGACGACGATGCCGGTCTCCATGACCTGCGCGGTGTGATCGCGCCGCGCCGTCGCCATCGGGATGGTCTTCTTGATGGCGTAGGTCATGGCGTCGAGGACGTCGCACGACCCGACCGCCACGCCCGCGTTGTCGGCGCCGCCGCACACGATGAGCTCGTTGCCGCTGAGCGACGCGGTGTGGCCCGCGCGCGCCGTCGACATCGCGGCCGGCAGCGGCGTGACCGTCGCGCCCGGCGTCGTCGGCGTCAAAAGCACGCCCGAGGCCTGCGCGCCCGAAGCGGTGCGGCCGCCGAGGATCAAGACGTCGCCCGACGGCATCTTGGTCGCCGTCGCCTGCACGCGATTCTCCAGCGCACCGACGTCGTAGGCGGCGAACGACTGACCGACGAGACGCTCGACGACCGGCGCGCCCGTCGAGCCGAGCGGCAGCCCGCCGAAGAGGATCGCGCCGTCACCGTCGGGGAACTTGGCCGGTGCCACGGCGTGGCCGACGCGCGCCGCCGCCATGGGCGACGCGAGCTGCGTCAGCTTGATGGCGCCGTCGGGGTTGACGAGGCCGGCGTTGCCGATGGGCGCGCCGCTGGCGTCGACGCCGCCGCTGATGAGGATGCTGCCCGTCGCCAGCGTCGTGCCGTTGGCGTACGCGCGCCCGCCGATCGGATCGACCGGCAGCGCCGCGAACACGCCGAGGCCGACGGTCGGATCGAACAGCTCCATCGTGCCGTCGACGCTCGCGAAGGTGCCGAAGCCGGGCGAGGTCGAGCCGCCGTACACGATGGCGCGCACGTTGGAGACCGCGCCGCCGACGCCGCCGGCGCGCGCCTTCTGCAGCTTGGCGGTGTTGATGACGTCGTGCGTGTAGATGTCGTAGACGGCGGTGTCCTGCACCGGATTGCCGTCGGCGCCGCGGCCACCGGCGTACAGGACGCCGAGCCCCGGAATCTCCGCCGTGGCCACTTCCGCGACCGGCGTCGGCAGCATCGCCGCGGCCGGCGCGATGCGCCCGGGCCGACCCACCCACACCGCGATCGGCCCCTGATCGATCGCGCTCAGCAACAGATTGGGCGTCGTTCCGTGCGCGACGACCGCGCCCGACGAGTCGAGCGCCTCGACCAGCACCGGGCCGGGCGTGTTCTGCGGCTTGCCCGAAACGCTGAACGTGAAGTGGCCCGCCGCCACCGGCACGGTCGTGACGTGCGCGGCATCCCCGACGGTGAAGCGCACCTGCGAGGCGTCGGCGAAGGGATCGTCGCCCGGCGAGACCACCATCTTGAGCGTGAGGGTTCCGGACTTTCCGCCACAACCGGCGGTGAGCATCAGGAGCGGGAGCAGGAGCCGTTTCATTGGGATCGATCCTCGACGAGGGAGAGCAGGGCGGCGCGTCTGACGCCGGCCACGCGGACGGTCTTTCTGCGGCCGGTCATGCCGCGCACGATGGCGACATCGCCACGCGGACGGCCGAGCGCCTTGGCCAGGAGCGCGACGAGCGCGTCGTTGGCGGCACCGTCGACGGGCGGCGCGGTGAGCTGCACCTTGAGCCGGTCGCCGTGCACCGGGCCCAGACGGTCGCGCGAGGCGCGTGGCACTACCTGGACGTCGAAGGTGATGGCGCCATCGGCCTCGCTCACGACCAGCGGCATCATTTCTTGTCGGCCGCCAGCGCGCCCAGCTCGCGGCTGCGGTTGGTCGCGGCCTCGACGGCGTTGATGAGCGTCGTGCGCAGGCCGCCCGCTTCGAGCGTGTGCAGCCCGGCGATGGCGGTGCCGCCCGGCGAGGTGACCATGTCCTTGAGCCGCCCCGGATGCTCGTTGGTATCGAGCAGCAGCTTGGCCGAGCCGAGCACCGTCTGCGCTGCCAGCGCCAGCGAGTTGTAGCGCGACAGCCCCATCTTCACGCCGGCGTCGGAGAGCGCCTCGATGATGAGGAACACGTAGGCCGGCCCCGAGCCGCTCAGCCCGGTGACTGCGTCCAATTGCGACTCCTCGATCACCACCGTCATTCCGACTGCGGCAAAGATGCTGCGGGTTGCCTCGACATCGTCGTCTTTGGCGTGCTGGCCGGCCGCGATCGCGGTCGCGCCCGCGCCCACCAGCGCCGGCGTGTTCGGCATGGTTCGCACCACGCGCGTTCCGGCCGGCAGGCGCCCTTCGATGGCGGCGATGGGCATGCCGGCCGCGATCGAGATGACCAGCGCGTGCGGCTTCAAATGCGGTGAGATCTCGTCGAGCACCTTCGGCAGGATCTGCGGCTTGACCGAGAGCACGACGATCTCCGAGTGACGGGCGACATCTTCGTTGTGCGTCGTGGCGTGAATCCCGTAGCGCGACGCCATCTCGTCGCAGCGCTCGCGACGCGGATCGGAGCCGTGGATCTGCGTCGGCTCGACGACACCGGCGGCGATGAGCCCCTTGATGAGCGCCTCGGCCATGTTGCCCGTGCCGAGGAAGCCAATGCTCTGGGTCAGCTTCACGATTGCGCCGCTCATTAGCCGAGAATCATACTCTCTTTCTCCATCTTGCCCTCGGCGAAGCGGGAGAGCCGGCAGCGCTCGAACACCTCGTGCTTGGCGCCGCCGGCGAGCCACTCGGCGTAGAGCTTGGAGATGATCGGCGCCATCATGAAGCCGTGGCCGACGAAGCCGCACGCGAGGAAGAATCCGGGCACGCCCGGCGGTTCGCCGAGGATCGGATGGCCGTCGGGGCTGACGTCGTACGGCCCCGCCCATTGGCGCAAGATCTTGAGATCGGCGAAGCGCGGCACGAGCGACACCATCTCCTTGGCGAGCGTCGTCAAGAACTTCAAGCGCGAGCCGAGCTGCACGCCCTTGGCGTCGTCGTCGACGGTGATGCCGGTGACGATCTCGCCGCGCATCGACTGCGAGAAGTAGAGCCCCGACGACAGCACGCTCACCATCGGCTTCAAGAACGGCTTGAGCGGCTCGGTCGAGAGGATCTCGTGGCGATGCGGATGATTGGGCAGCTCGACGCCGACGAGACGCGCCACCTCGGGCGACCAGGCGCCGGCGGCGTTGATGACCCGCTCGGCG
The DNA here is from genome assembly GCA_028287105.1 of Myxococcales bacterium. Lineage (GTDB taxonomy): Bacteria > Myxococcota_A > Polyangia > Palsa-1104 > Palsa-1104 > JAQBQH01. Next base: position 59,344 of record JAQBQH010000074.1, on the reverse strand, counting down.
CGCACGCGACCCTTCGTGGTCGTCAGCACAAAGCCGGAGCCGTCGCGCTCGATGGCGCTCACGTTGGTGAAGAGGTGCACCTCGACGCCGCGCTTGAGCGCCTGATGCGCGTAGCCCCACAAGAACGGCCACGGGAAGAGCACGCCGTCCTTCGGGTTGTAGCAGGCGCAGACGATCTTCGAGATGTCGAGCTCCGGGACCAGCGCGCCCGCTTCCTCCGGCGCCATCATGCGCGTCGGCACGCCGCAGCGGTTCTGCAGCTCGACGTTGCGCTCCATGAGCGCGCGCTCTTTTTCGTGCTTGGCGAGGAAGAGATAGCCGCCCTGGCGGAACCAGATGTTGACGCCGATCTCCTGCGCGAAGCCGGCGCACAGCTCGATCGACTCCTGCATGAGCCGCACGTTCTGCTCGGTCGACCACTGCATGCGCACGCCGCCGCCGTTGCGGCCGGAGGCGCCTTGCGCGAGGTAGCCGCGCTCGAGGACGACGACCTTCTTGATGCCGCGCTTGGCCAGCTGATAGGCGATGCCGAGCCCCATCACGCCGCCGCCGATGATGGCCACGTCGCACTCGGCGCGCGGCGCGCCCTGGGTCGGCACGATCTCGTGGCCGGGCTTCACGGCTCTTCGTCTCCGCGCGCGAAGATTCCGAGCGGCGCCGGCTGCACCGGCGGGCGCGACGTGAACGGCTCGACGACCGCGTCGTTCTTGTCGGGCCCGTCGGTGCGCAGCGCCATCAAGCAGAGGCGCGCGGCCTGGGCCATGCACTCCTTGCCCTCGCAGGGGCCGGTGCCGAGACCGGTGTAGCGCTTGACCTCCTCGACGGTGCGATAGCCGATCTCGAGCGTGTGCTGGATGTCGGCCAGCGTCACGTCTTCGCAGCGGCACACGATCGCCTTGGTGCTCACGCGCTCTTCCCTACGCCGTTGCCGCTGAAGCTGGCCACGACCGCGCGGCCGCAGCGCGCGCCGGCCGAGATGGCGTCGTCGATGCCCCCGAAGCCGGTGACGTCGCCGCAGGCGAACACGTGCGGCACCGGCGAGCGGCCGTCCTCGTCGACCTGGCAGTGGAAGCCGCCGAGTCGATCGGTGAACGCGACCGGCACGCCGTGCTGGCGCGGCAGCTCCGAGGCGGGGGCGGGCAGGGCGGCGACGGCGACCAGGTCGCACTTGATGGTGCGCTGCTTCGACGTCTGCACCGAGCGCACCCACGAGCGGCCGTTGGCCTGCGTAATCTGCTCGGCGTGCCCGTCGATGCGCGTGACGGTGGCGCCGGTCTTGGCCAGCGCGTCGGTGAGCGCCTTGGCATAGGGCCCGTCGCCGACGACGACCGGCTTCTTCGCCGGGCGCACGCCGAAGCGCACCAGCAGCCGCCCGACCGCGCGCGCCGGCAAGACGCCCGGGCGATCGTTGTCGGTGAAGATGGCGTTCTGATCGTAGCTGCCGGTCGCGTAGACGTAGCGCGACGCGGTCAGCTTCAAGAGGCCGTCGGGCGTGTGCACCGCCAGGAGGCCCGGCTCGGCGCCCGCTTTCGGCGCGTCCTCGGGATACCAGGCGAGCACCGTCGACGACGACAGCACCTCGACGCCCGCCTTGAGCGCCGCCGCCAGCGCCTCGTTGGCCGCGCGCACGCCGTGCTGCGGATGCGCGAGCAGGGAGCCGCCGACGCGATCCTGCTCGTCGACGAGCAGCGTCTTCTTGCCGGCGCGCGCGCACTCGGTCGCGCAGCCGAGCCCGGCGGGCCCGCCACCGACCACCACCACGTCGACGTGCTTCGTCCGCGGCCGCGGCAGCTCGACGGTCCGCTCTTGCGGGGTCGGCAGGTCGGGCAATTTCCCGAGGCCGCCGAGCTGTCGAACGACCTTGTTGAGCACCGCGTTGAGCGCGCGCGGCGAGGTCATCATCGTGTGGTGGTCCATCCCCTTCGGGAAGAAGAAGTCGGCCGCGCCGAGGACGTCGAACGCGCCCGTGGGAAACGCGTTCTGCCGCTCGACCCGCATCCCCTCTTTCGCGGGGGTCTTGCAGGCGCGCACGTTGGGCTTGCCGTCGATGCGCATGAGGCAGGCGCCGCAGTGGCCGGCCAGGCAGAAGAAGCCGCGCGGGCGGTGATACTTGATGGAGCGCGAGAGCACGTTCTCGCCCGAGGCGAAGAGCGCCACCGCGACCGACTCGCCGGCGCACGCGGTCACGTCGCCGCCTTCGAATTGGAGGGTGAGGCGCTCGCCATGGGGCACTTCGTTCAGCCGTCGATCCATTGTCAACTCGGGAGGATGACACTATCTTGCCGGGATGCTGAATTCCATCCCCAAGGTCCCGCAGCCGCTCAACGAGCCGGTCCTCGGTTACGCCCCCGGATCGCCGGAGAAGAAGGCGGTCAAGCGCGCGCTCGAAACGATGGCCAAGTCTCCCGTCGAGATTCCGCTGCTCATCGGCGGCGAGCGTCGCAAAGGGTCGGGGTTCGCCGACGTCCATTCGCCGCACGCCCATAAGAAGGTGGTGGCGCGGGTGGCGCAGGCCGGCCCCGAGGACGTGCAGCGCGCAGTCGCCGCGGCGCTGAAGGCGCAGGAGAGCTGGGCCGTGACGCCGCTGCACGAGCGGCTGGCGGTGTTCCTGCGCGCGGCGGAGCTGCTGGCGACGAAATATCGCCCGCTCATGAACGCCGCGACAATGCTGGGGCAGTCCAAGACGGTGCACCAGGCCGAGATCGACGCCGCCTGCGAGTCGATCGACTTCTGGCGCTGGAACGCGCACTTCGCCGAGCGCATCGCCGCCGAGCAGCCGTACTCGCCGCCAGGGATGTGGAACCAGCTCGACGCGCGCGGCCTCGAGGGCTTCGTCTTCGCGGTGACGCCGTTCAACTTCACGTCGATCGGCGCCAACCTACCGACGGCGCCCGCGATGATGGGCTGCACCGTCGTATGGAAGCCGGCGCACACGGCGATGCTGTCGGCGCACTTCGTGATGGAAGTGCTGCGCGAGGCCGGTCTGCCGGACGGCGTCATCAACTTCCTGCCCGGTCCGTCGCGCGTCATCGGCGACGCCTGTCTGACGCATCGCGATCTGGCGGGCGTGCACTTCACCGGCTCGACCGGCGTGTTCCAGGGGATGTGGAAGACGGTCGGCGAGAACATCGGCAAGTACCGGACCTACCCGCGGCTCGTCGGCGAGACGGGCGGCAAGGACTTCATCCTGGCCCATCCGTCTGCCGATCCCGAGTCGCTCGCGGTGGCCATCGTGCGCGGCGGCTACGAGTATCAGGGGCAGAAGTGCTCGGCGGCGTCGCGCGTCTACGTGCCGGAGTCGCTGTGGAAGGGCGGGCTGCGCGACCGCGTGCTGTCGATGATCGGCGAGCTCCGCGTCGGCGACGTCAGCGACTTCTCGAACTTCATGGGCGCGGTCATCGACGACAAGTCGTTCAAGAACATCGGCGGCTACGTGCAGGCGGCGAAGGATTCGTCGACGATGAAGATCGCCGCCGGCGGCAATCTCGATGATCGCGAGGGCTGGTTCGTGCCGCCCACGTTCGTCGAGAGCGAGGACCCGAAGTCGAAGCTGATGTCCGAGGAGATCTTCGGACCGGTGGTGACGGCGCACGTCTATCCCGACGGCAAGTGGAAGGAGACGCTCGCGCTCGTCGACGAAACCTCTCCCTACGCGCTCACCGGCGCGGTGTGGGCGCGCGATCGGGCGCCGATCGACGAGGCGCGCACGACGTTGCGGCACGCGGCCGGGAACTTCTACATCAACGACAAGCCGACCGGCGCCGTCGTCGGGCAGCAGCCGTTCGGCGGGGCGCGCGCGTCGGGGACCAACGACAAGGCGGGGTCGTTGTGGAACCTCATCCGCTGGGTCTCGCCGCGGACGATCAAGGAGACCTTCGCGCCGCCGACCGACTTCCGCTATCCGTACATGCAGGAGCCGTAGTTGCCTTCAGCGCTTGCAGTGCTTCGGCGCTTGCCGTGATTCAGCGCTTGCCGTGCAGGATCGAGCCGTCCGTTCCCACCGCGTAGAGATCGTCGGCGCTCGCGCCCCAGATCGCTTCAATCGCCGTCGCCGTCGGCAGCGTCACCGCGGCGAAGCTCGCGCCCCCGTCGGTGGAGCGCATCATCCGGGCGCCGCCGACCCAGACCTCGCCGTCGCCGGCCGCCCATAGCCCACGCCCCCAATCGGTGATGCGCGGACCAAGAGTCCAGCTGGCACCGCCATCATCGGAGCGCAGCACCGCCCCCTCGCACGCCGGAACGCTGCAGCCATTGGCAATGGCGAAGAGCGCCTTGTCGCCGCGGACGATCTCGTCGAGATGTCCGCTCTTGGAGCCGCTAAAGCCCTCGTAGACGGTCGCCCAATTCTGTCCCGCGTCCGTGGAGCGGCGAATCGTCGAGCCGCGCGTGCCGCCGTACGCGAAGAGCGCGCCGTCCGTCGCGAACACACCGACGGAGGTGGCCCAGGTCAGCGGCAGCTTCTGCGACGTGGCGAAGTGATCGTCGGAGGCGAAGAAGTCGGCGCTGTCGGCGTACACGGTCGTGCCGTGGCCGCTGAAGCGGGTGACTCCCGCGCCGAGCGCCTGTCGCGACCAGCTCGCGCCGCCGTCGGACGAGCGGAGTAGGAGGCCACCCTGGCAGAGGCCGTCGGAGCAGCTGGTTCCGCCGACGTAGATCCAGCCGTCGGCGCCGTAGACCGCCGCGTACGAGTCGCCGGCGTTGGTGGCGACGGTGCTCCAGCTGCCGTCGCCGTTAGAGTGCACGATGGTCGTGCCGCCGACGGCCCAGACGTCGCTGGCGCCCGAGCCCCACAGGGCGAGGAGCGGGGTGCCGTTGCCGGCGCGCTCCACGGTCCAGGTCAGCGGGCACGGCGCCGTGGGCCCCGGATTCGGATCGGGAGTCGGCCCCGGCGTCGGTCCCGGCGTCGGTCCCGGATCGGGCGTCGGCGTCGGCGTGCCGCTGCCGGGATCTGCCGGCCCGGGATTGCCCGCCGTCGGGCTGCCCGGCGCGGGTCCATTCATACCCGCGGGCTCCGTCGCCATCGGCGCGACGCCGGTGGGCGAGGCCACACCACACCCGATTGTGCACAAAAGGGAAAACGAAGCGACCGTAACTGGAAGATGTTTGCGCATGTCTCACTCGTGCCCGTGCAGGATCTGCCCGGCGCCGCCAACGATGTAGATGTCCTTGTTTCCCGACCCCCAGATGCCCGACAAGCTGTCGTGCGACGGCAGCGTGACGGTCGTCCAAGTCTTGCCGCCGTCCGCGGTGTGCAGCGCGTTGCCGCGCCCACCGACGGCATAGACGTCGTCGGGACCCGCGCCCCAGACGCCGACCAATCCACCGATGTCGCCGGCGGGCGTGAGGTTCGCCCAGGTCGCGCCGTCGTCGGTCGAGTGATAGATGCTGCCGGGCGCGCCCACCGCCCAGACGTCGGTCGCGCTCGAGCCCCAGACCGCGAGCAGGCCGTCCGGATTGCCCGGCTGCGTCGCCGAGTAGCTGGCGAAATGGTCGCGCGACTGCACGACCGTCTGCTGGTTGAGGAGGTTGTTGCCGACGGCGAACACGTCGTCGCGCCCGGCACCCCAGACGGCGTAGACGTCGAGCTTCGGCAGCGCGATCGAGGTCCAGCTCGTGCCGTGATCGTTCGAATGATAGAGCGCGTGATAGTCGGCGATGTAGACGTCGTCGCCGGCGGTTCCCCAGACGCTGGCGTGCAGCGCGCCGGCATTGCGCGCCACGCTCCAGGTCGCGCCGCGATCGGTCGACCGCAGCACCGACCCGGTCCAATCCGGCATCTGCACGGCGCCGACGACGTAGATTTCGTCGGGACCCGCGCCCCACAGGCCGTGCAGATCGTCGCTCAGGCCGCTCTTCAGCGCGGTCCAGCGGCCGTCGCCGGTCGAGTGCACGATCACGCCGCCGTCGCCGACGGCATAGACGTCGTGCGGGCCGGATCCCCAGACGGCGCGCAGCCGGCCCGGAGTGCCGAACGTCTCGACGTCCCAGCGCAACCCGCCGGAAGGCGCAGGCGAGGGCAGCGGAGCCGGAGCGGGAGCCGGCGTTGGATCGGGCGCCGCGGGGTCGGGCGTCGCCGGCGGCGTCGACGGCATCGGGGTCGTGACCCCGGCGGTTTCGCCACCGGCAGCGCCAGCAGGAGTGACAGTTGTCGACGGCGGGCCACCGCAACCGACGAAGACGAGAGAGAGGAGCCAAGCGCGCGTTCGCATCGGCTGACCACCGAGCAAGCGCCGTGCCCGAATTGCTCAACGGCGACCGCGACACCCGTCCCGGAGTTGCGTATACTGCCCGCCGTGTCGAAGCATACCGGTATCTTCAACAAGGTTCGCGCCGTATCCGCCCTCGTCAGCAATCGCGCGAAGGACGATCCACTCAACATCACGCTCGAGCTGACGCGTCGCTGCAACGCCCGCTGCGACTACTGCAACCATTGGCAGGAGCAGAAGCAGACCGAGCAGGATCTGAGCGACTACGTGGCGGTCGTGCGACGTTTCCGTCCCTTCTCGGTAACGGTGTGCGGCGGCGAGCCGTTCATGCGCAAGGACGCGCTCGAGATCATTCGCGCCGTCGTCGACGAGCCCGGTTGGCGCTACGTCTCGATCATTACCAACGGCTGGTTCCTCACCGAAGATCGCGCGCAGAAGCTCATCGACACCGGCATCGATCAGATCAACGTGTCGCTCAACTTCCCCGACGATCGTCAGGACACCGACCGCAAGCTGCCGGGGCTGTTCAAGCGCATCTCGCACATCGTGCCGTGGATGATCGCGCGCGGCGCCACCGTGCAGCTCAACAGCATCATCATGAACGACAACCTCGAGGACGTCGTGCCGATCGCGCACCTCGCCCACAAGTGGGGCGCGTCGGTCATGTACACGCTCTACTCCGAGCTGCCCGCCGACAACCACGGTCACCTCTTCCCGCCCGACCGTCAGGCCAAGCTGTTCGAGGTGATCGACGGGCTGTCGGCGCTCAAGCGCCAGCTGCCCGCCGTCGTCGCCAATGCGCAGTGGTACTTCGACATGATCCCGACCTACGTGTCGGGCACCGTGATCGACGGCTGCACCGCCGGCAAGAAGACGCTGCACATCTCGCCGGGCGGCATGGTGCGCCCGTGCGCAGAGCTACCGCCGGTCGCGCACTACACCGAGTACGACCATCGCGCCATCGCGCCGGTCACCTGCACGCGCTGCTTCCAGGCGTGCCGCGGCGAAGTGCAGGCGCCGCTCACGATCAGCCGTATGGTCGAGTGCCTTCGCACCGGCTCCACGCCGCCGCGCGCCGGCGCCACCGTCTAGCGTCCGTCCCGCCCCTACGTCTCGCGTTTCGTCCGCTCTCCGAAGATCGCCGTGCCGACGCGCACGATCGTAGCTCCCGCCGCGATCGCGTCGGTGAAGTCGCCGCTCATGCCCATCGACAGCGTGGCGAGCCCCTCGGCCGCCGCCAGCTTCGCCAGATTTTCAAAGAACGGTCGCGGCGGCACCCCGTCGGGCGGAATGCACATGAGCCCCTCGCACCGGACCGACGGACGCGCAACGAATGCGCGCACCAGCGCCGCTACCTCTTCGGGCGCGCAGCCGGCCTTCTGCGCTTCCCCTCCGAGGTTCACCTGCACGAGGCAGCGCTGCACCACGCCGAGCTTCTCGGCGCGCGCCGCGATTTCGTCGAGCAGCGACGGTGAATCGACCGAGTGGATCAATTCCGCGACGCCGACGACGTATTTGACCTTGTTGCGCTGCAGCGGCCCGACGTAGTGCCAGCGCGCGCCTGCAATCTCGCGTGCCTTGTCGCGCAGCTCCTGGGCGTAGTTCTCCCCGAACAGCGCCTGCCCCGCGGCGAGCGCTTCGCGCACCCGGTCAGCCGGCACCGTCTTGGAGATCGCCAACAGCGACACCGTGGTCGGATCCCGACCGGCGGCCCGCGCGGCGGCGCTGATTTGTTTTCCAACACTGATGAGATTGTCGGCGATGCTCATGAAAAGTTGCGTACTGGCGACGCGACGCCGAGCGCCCAGTCGAGCGGCAGCGCCTGCAGTGCGTCGAGATCCTCGAGCACTTCGCACAGCGGCAGCCCGACGATGTTGGTGTACGAGCCCTTGACCGCGCGCACGAAGGCCGCCGCCAGTCCCTGCACCGCGTAGCCGCCCGCCTTGCCCTGCCACTCGCCCGACCCGATGTAGCCCTCGAGCTCCGCCGGCGAGAGCTCGCGAAAGGTCACGTCGGTCTCGATCGCGCGGCCGCGCTCCGCACCTTTATAGAGGATGGCGTACGCGGTGACGACCTGATGGCTGCGATTCGACAGTCGCGCGAGCATGACCCGCGCGTCGTCGACGGAGGTCGGCTTGCCGAGGATGCGCGGCGCGCCGTCCGACAGATGCACGATGGTGTCGGCGGCGAGGACCGGGCGATCGTCGCGAAACTGATCGGCGACCGCGCGCGCTTTTTCTCGCGAGAGCCGGCGGGCGTAGTCGATCGGATCCTCGTCGATGCGCGGCGTCTCGTCGATGTCCGGCGGCACCACCTCGGGGTCGATGCCCGCCTGACGGAGCAGCTCGAGGCGCCTCGGCGAGGCGGAGGCGAGCACCAGGCGCGGAATTACCGTCGTCGTCATCTTTTTTCGTTCTATCACGCAACTTCTTCCGACGAGAGTCGATAAACTCGTCATGTTGGCGACGGTCGCGAGCGAAACTCTCGAAGGCAGCGTCCTGCGCGTGGTGTTCACGGCGCCGGACGGGGCGTTCGCAGTGTTGCGCTTGAAAGTCAAAGGGCGCGACGAGCCGGTCGCGGTCGTGGGACCGCTCGCCGATTCGACCGAGGGCGAGCTGCTCAAGCTCGAAGGATTCTGGGAGCGCCATTCGACTCACGGAGATCAGTTTCGCGCCACGCGCGCGGTCGTCGAGATGCCGCGCTCCAAGGCCGGCGTGGCGCGCTACCTCGAGGCGCTCAAGGGTATAGGACCCGTCGTCGCCGAGCGGCTCGTCGCCGCGTTTGGAGTCGACGCCATCGAGGTCATGGAGAAGGAGCCGTGGCGAGCGGCGCAGGTCAAGGGCGTCGGCAAGCGACGCGCCGAGCGGGCTGCGCGCGATCTGGCCGCCAAACGGCAGGAGCGCGAGGTGATGGTGTTCCTGCAGGGGCTCGGCGTGTCGCTCGCCTACGCCGCGCGCATTCGCAAGGCGTATGGCGACGAGGCGCTGACGCGCGTGCAGGAGAATCCGTATCGCCTCGCGCGCGACGTGCCCGGAATCGGCTTCGTGGTCGCCGATCGAATCGCGCAAGGCATGGGCATCGCCCGCGACTCGCCGTTGCGCATCCAGGCTGGCGTGCTCCACGTGCTCGAGTCGCTCACCGACGACGGCCACGTCTTTTTCCCGAAGAGCGAGCTGGCCGCGCGCGCCGCCGAGGCCTTGACCATCGATCTGCCACGCGCCGAGGAGGCGGTGGTGGAGCTGGCGCGCGACGGGGGCGCCATCATCGAGGGGGACGCGGTCTATCCGCCGCGGCTACATCGCGCCGAGGTCGAGCTGGCCAAGCGCATCGGGCAGCTGCTGGAGGCCGAGCGAGGGCCGGCGCCGTCGATCGTCGGCGCCGAGGCGCTCTCCGAGGGGCAGAAGCTGGCCATCGCCAGCTGCGGGGAGGCCGGCGTGGTCGTCATCACCGGCGGCCCCGGCACCGGCAAGACGACGGTGGTGCGCGCGCTGGTGCAGACCTGGGAGCGCGCCGGCCGCCGCGTGATGCTGGCGGCACCGACGGGACGTGCGGCCAAGCGGCTGTCGGAGGCGACCGGGCGTCCGGCGCAGACGGTCCATCGGCTGCTCGAGTGGGGAAAGCCGCAACGCGACGGGGATGGGCGCTCCCGAGGCGGTGCGAGGCCATTCGGGCGCGGCGACGACAACCCGCTCCAGACGGAGCTCCTCGTCGTCGATGAAGCCTCGATGCTCGACCTTCAGCTCGCGCGTGGCCTGGTGGCCGCGGTGCGACCGGGGGCGACGCTGGTGCTGGTCGGCGACGTCGACCAGCTGCCGTCGGTGGGGCCGGGCCAGGTGCTGCGCGACGTGATCGATTCCAAACGAGTGCCGGTGGCGCGGCTGCGGGAGGTGTTCCGGCAGGCCGAGGGGTCGGGCATCGTCGAGAACGCCTATCGCATCCTCGCCGGCGAGATGCCGATTGGCTCGAAGGAGCCGCGCGGCGACTTCTTCGTCGTCACGGCGGACGATCCCGAGCGTGCGAGGGAGATGGTCGTTCGCCTGTGCAAAGAGCGGATTCCGTCGGCGTTCGGGCTCGACCCGCTGCGCGACGTGCAGGTGCTCTCGCCGATGCATCGCGGCGCGGCCGGCACCGAGGGGCTGAATCGCGCGCTGCAGGAGGCGCTCAATCCGTCGGGCGCGGCGGTCGAGATCGCCGGAGCGCAGACGCGAACGCTGCGCGTCGGCGACAAGGTGATGCAGGTGCGCAACGACTACGAGCGCGACGTCTTCAACGGCGACGTCGGTGTCATCGCCGCGGCGCGGCGCGACGACGACGACGAGCCCATCGTCGAGGTCGACTTCGACGGCCGGCGCGTGCGCTACGAGGCCGATTCGCTCGGCGAGCTGGAGCTGGCCTACGCGGTCAGCGTGCACAAGAGCCAGGGATCGGAGTATCCCGCCGTCGTGATTCCGCTCCTCATGCAGCACTACCTCTTGCTGCAGCGGAACCTCCTCTACACGGCCGTCACGCGCGGCAAGCGGCTGGTGGTGCTGGTCGGCTCCGACAAAGCGATCCGGCGCGCCGTCGGTGAAGCGGAGGCGGGCGGCCGCCACACGGGGCTGCGCGCGCGTCTGGCCGGCGGCGATGATAAGCTGGTGTCGCCATGACGCGCGCGTCGCTCGGGCCTCTGGGGGTGGTGGTGCTGCTCCTGCTGTCGTGCGCGGGCTGCGGCGACGACAGGGGCAACGCGGACGCGGCTGCGCCATTGGACCTGGGCATCCCCGACGTCGGCGCGGCGCTCGATGGCCCGCCGCTCTTGCGCGGAGTGTTCACCATCTCCGGCTGCTCGACGCTCGATACCTCGACGGGACAGCCGCGCTGTAGCGGCCGCGCGCCGCTCAGCCTCACGTTCGTTCCGCTCGGCTCGGGCGTCGACACCTTCGTCTGGACGTTCGCCGGCGGCGATCCTGCGACGTCGAAGACGGTGTCGCCGGTCGTCACGTTCGGAACGCCTGGGACCTACCCGGTGATGCTCGCTGCCGGCGGCAGCGCCGGGACCACGACCGCGAACGGCGTCGTGGTCGTCTCGGCGGGCGCGACCGGCTCGGCGTGTCTCGACGACACCGACTGCGATGCGGGAGCCGGGCTGTTCTGTGTCTGCAAGCCCGGAGAGCTGGGCTGCGCCGGCGCGCTCGCCATCGGGTTGTGCGCGCGCACCTGCTCCGGGTCCGTCTGCTCGGCCGGCGAGATCTGCTCCGACTTCACGCGTGGCGGCGCCTATGTGCCGTCGAGCGGCAGCGACGGTGGAGTGGCGGCGGAGGTGTGGCGTCGCGCGCTGTGTGTGCCGGCCTGTACGACCGCGGCGCAGTGCCGCGCCGGGCTCGCGTGCCGCGATCTTCCGGCTCTCTCTGCCGGCGCCACCGCGGGCGGCGTCTATAGCTGGAAGAAGGGCTGCTTTGCCACCGTCGGTGGCGACGACGGCGATGCCTGCCGCTCGCCCGACGGCGTGGCCGATCCGTCGCGCTGTCTATCCGGACGCTGCGACGACTACGGCGCGCGCGGACTGTGCAGCTCGCCCTGCACGACGAGCAGCGACTGTCCGCCGACGGCGGGCTGCGCGACCTACAACGGTCCGCCGGCGACCAGCGCGTGCGTGCGCCGCTGCGACGCGACGGCGCCATGCACCGCCGATCCGCTGCTCGACTGCGAGGCGGCCAATCAGGTCGGTGGTCTCGGCTTCTCGGTGACCCCGTCGGAGTCGCCGTCGGTGCGTTTCTGCGCGCCGCTTCGCTGCACGATGGCGTCGCAGTGCGCGCCGTCGGGAAGCTGCACGCCGATGGGCGGCGGATCGTTCTGCCTCCACAACTGACCACTGTCTGAAACTTGGACAGGTCGGACCACGCAACCATTGGGTAATCGGCTGGCAAGCGATTTGCTGAACGCGCGCGGCCATGCGGCTCCGATCCGTCTTGTTGTTGTCGATCGCCTTTCTCTCCGGCTGCGCCGATCCCGAGATGCAGCGCGCGATGGATCCGGAGAACGACCTTCCCGTCGGCGACCAGCTCGCCGATGACGGCAAGGCCGACGGCAGCTGGGGCTCGGCGCTCACGTGCAAGCCGCTGCCGGCGGTGCCGACGCTCACGGCGCCGCGCATCTTCATCTCGCTCGACGGCCTGACGCTCCACCTCGTCGACGCCGCTACCGGCTACGATCGCGTCTTTCCGGTCGGTCCCGGCGCCATCAACCACAACGTCGGCGAGACCAGCTATGGCGAGTCGCTCTCGATGTACCCGGTCCTCGTCACCGGCCAGCACGAGTTCGCGATCACGCCGTCGTCGATCCAGCCCTGCAAGTTCTGGTGGACCGACCCGGAGACCGGCAAGAAGCAGCCGGTCTTCGCCGGCCTGCCGTTCCTCTCCTGGTACGGCAACTACGCCATCCACGGCCCGATCGACAACTTCCGTGCCCCCAACGGCGGCGCGCTCCGTCGCGGCTACGTCTCGCACGGCTGCATCCGCATGGAAGCGGCCGACATCCTCGAGGTCTACGGTCGCATCAAGGGCCTTTTGCGCGTGCCGGTGCACGTGCAGAAGGAGCCGGAGCGCACCAGCGACGGCGCGCGCGTCGACGTGCCGTCGCCGTGGATCGGCGCCGAGTGCCGCACCGACGGCGATTGCGCCATGTCGGGCGCGTTCTGCCACCCCAACGCCGCCAGCGGGCGCGGCTTCTGCACCGTCCCCTGCACGGCTTACTGCACCGACCGCGCCGGCTACGCGCCGACGTTCTGCGTCGCCGATCCGGCCGACCGCGCGCGCGGCATCTGCGTCGAGAAGCAGATTCCGCAGATCGAAGGTTGCCGCCCCTTCGACGCCCTGACGCCGCGCACGCTCAGCCGCTTCGGCCAGCCGGCGATCAGCGCCAGCGTCTGCGTGCCGCCCGCGTAACCAGCGCCAGCGCGAGGAGCGCGCCGAGCATCGCGTACAGGCCACCGACGGGCGCCCGCCCGCCGACGCCACAGTTGCAGCCGCCCTTGTTGCCGCCGCCGCCCATCGCCATGTCGGGCGGGATGCACAGGCCGGGACCGAGCGAGCAGTCGGTGGCGAAGCTGATGTTGCGACCGATCACCGAGCCGCCCGCGTTCACGATCATGACGTATTGCGGACCGGCGGTGAGGCCGGCGAGCTTCGCCGTCACGGCACCGCTCGCTCCCGAGAACGGCGCTGACTTGACCTCGTTGCCGACGTCGCCGTTCACCATCCAGGTGATTGGCTGCCCGGCCGGACCGACGACCAGCTCGAGCGCCGCCGCCGCGCCGCCACCGAAGGCGCCGCCCTGCGACTGTAGCGTCGCCGACACCGTGATCGAATCGCTGTCCGCTGGGACGTCGACCTTCCACTGCACGTAGCCGGGGACGCGATTGGCGCCCATCGGCGCATTGGCCGAGCCGGTGCCGTCGAGGAAGAGGACGCTCTTCTTGTTGGTCCCGGTCCAAGTGATCACGCGGTCGCACTTCGGCGACAGCTTGTGCGCGGCGAACGCGTCCTCGACCTTTTTGCGCGCCGCCGCGTCGATCTTCATCTCGGTCTCGGCGGCGATCGCGGCCGCGGCCATCGGCATGTCGACCTGATCGGGGAACGACTGCAGCGCGGCGAGGACGGCCACGTCGAAGCTCTTGGCCCTGGCCGCGTCGAACCCGGCCGCTTTCGGATCGCCGGCGATGGCCACGCGCGCCGCCCACAGCGACGCCGAGAACGCTTGCGAATCCTGATGCACCTCGCCCCAGCGGTCATCGGCGCACAGGTCCTTGTTGTCGAGATTGCGCACCGCACCTTCGGCCGCGCCGTTTCCCGGAATGTTCTTGCCGCCGTATTCGCCGACGAGCGGATCGCCGCCCATCGCCGACGAGAAGTAGTCGGCGAGACCCTCGTTCATCGCGCCCGGATCGTCGGTCAGCCCCTGCGTATCCTCGAACCCGGCCGGGTTGAGCCTGCCGAGCGTGTCGATGACCGCGTGCGTGAACTCGTGCGAGATGACGTCGGCGTCGTACGCGAAGTCGGCGACCGATCCCTGGCCGAACATGATCGAGTCGAGCCCGCCGATGAGCAGGTCCGAAATCGGATTGCCCGCGCCTGGCGAGAAGAAGGCGTTGTCGAACGGCAGGAGCGGCCCCGCGAAGTCGAGCGTCGACAGGTTGATCGTGCACAGGTTCACCGCCACCGGCAGCGGCTTTCCGTCCTGCGCGGTGATGCGCAGCTTGAAGTCGCCATTGCCGAGCGCGCCGAAGAGCGTGCGGAAGAACGCGTAGGTGTTGGCGACGTGCCAGTACATGTGCTGCTCGGAGAACTCGTCGGCGGGCTGCGCGCTCACGCCCGGGCAGCCGTTGTTCGGCGCCGTCGCCGGCTCGGTCTGCGGCAGGTACGCCGTGTAGTCCTGGTTGGCGGCGGTCGCCTTCTGCCGCACCGTGCAGATGTGCACGTCGGCGGTGAAGCCGCCCATGTTGATCATCTTCTTCTCGCCTTCGTCGACGCAGTCGTAGCCCTGGAGGAGCGGCGAGGTCAGCGTCGCGCCCGTCGGCGTGAACAGGTCGGGGAAGGGCACCGTGACGGTCGCGTTGCCGGCCTCCGTCGGGTTCTTCTGGAAGACGCGCGCCATGCCCGCGTACTTGATGAGGTCGAGGCGCTTGAGCACGCGGCCGTCGTGCGCGTCGACGAAGTAGATTGCGTTCTCGAGGAGCTGCGGCGTCGGCGGCAGGCGTACCGCCCACACCAGCCGCGCTGCGCCGGCGGCGCCTGGCGCAATGGCCAACACCGACTGCCCAGCGCCGGCACCGAAGGCGCCACGCGCGCGCGCCGCCGCGACCGCCGCCGGCATCGTGACCGACGGCGTGACGTCGATGGCGCCGAGGTCGAACATCGACGAGGCGACGCGTCGCACCTGACCGCGCCCATCGATGCGCAGGACCACGCTGCCGCCGATGACCGGCAGGCCGGCGTGCTGCTGGCGATAGCGCACCACCGTTCCGTCACCGACGGGCGCGACCTCCGCCCTCATCAGCCGCGCCGCCGCGACGCCCGAGCGCTCGAGATACCCCGCCGCGATCGATTCTACCGGCGCCCGCGACGGTGGCGACAGCATGCCCGCCGCCAGCGTCGGAGCCGCATGCGCCTCGGCCGCGACGAGACTACCGAGTGCTAAACACCAAACGATCCAACCAGCGCGCATGCTTCCCTCCCGAGGTAAGAAACTACTTAACGATGGGTGCCTTGACCGCGGCGTTCGGCGCCACCCAGCGGCCGTCGCCGTCGCGGTCGAGATAGATCGGATTGGTGATGGCCATCGGCGTCGGCGGCGCCATGCCCGGTGACGGCGGCAACACCGCGCCGAGCGGAGCGTCGCCACGCACGACGACGACGACATAGGCGTCGCGATCGATGCGCAGATCGATGCTGCCCTTGTAGCGCACCGGCTTGGTCGACGGCGGCACGTCGATGGGGCGCCCGCGTCGCGAGCCGTTGACGAACAGCTCCAGCCGCTTGACGTCGATCCACGGCGCCGCCGTGATCTCGATGTCGACCTTGGCGCGCCCGCGCGGCGCCGGCGCCAGCTGTCCGATGCCGTGGCCGGCGACGGAGACGCGCACGAACGGCCCGTTGGTCACGAGCGCCTCGTGCTTTTTCTTGAGCGCGGTCACGAGCGCTTCGGCGTCGATGGGCGCCTCGCCGGTGGCGATGCAGGTGCGCGGCCAGCCGACCTCCTGCCCGGCGATGAGGTGCGAATCGGAGCCACCGACCGCCGTCAAGATGAGCCCGCGATCGAGCAGCGTCAGCCAATCGCGCAACGCCGGCTCGACGCGCGTCGTGTCCTTTCCGCTGAAGATCTCGACGGCGTCGATCGACTGCAGCTCCTTCGGATAGCTGCCATGCTCGTCGAGCTGCACGTTCTCGAAGAAGCCGGTGCGGCCGCCGGCGCGCGGATGGTTGACGATGACTACCCGATCGGGCGCTTTGAGGCCGCGCACGACGTCCGCCGGCGCCTTGCCGCGCACCTCGGTCGCAACGCCGTGTGCGCTGTTGGCCGGCGCGGCGATCGGAATGACGCTGAAGTGTCCGTAGCGCTCGAGCGAGACTTCGTCGCCGACGATGACCGAGAGCGGCCGCGCCGTGTGCAGCTCACTGATGGCCGTCTTCCAATCGGCGCCGACGCTGTTGTGGTCGGTGGCGACGATGACGTCGAGCCCCTCGGCCAGGTTGCTGGCGGCGCGGTCGACCAGTGACACCGCCGAGTCCGACGACGGCGAGGCGTGCTGGTGCAGATCGAGGCAGCGCCAACCGAGCGTATCGACCGCGCGATGCAGCCTGAAGGTGGCGCGCACGCTGCCGCCGTCGGGCACCTCGACGCGCTGCTCGTCGAGCGCGTACTCGGGCCCGCGCGAGGCGACGACGCGATAGTGTCCCGGCGGCAGTGCCACCTCACCGGCGCCGGACGCCGTCGCCACCAGGTTCTCGCCCGGCGACGCGAAGGCCGGGCCGAGCCGCGGATCGCGCGTCGGCGGGATGCCGTTGATGGTCAGCCGCGCCGGCAGCGGCGACCCTTCGTCCTCGACGGTGAAGACGAGCGAGCCCTTGCGCGACATGATGACGTCGTGCGTGGCGCCGCCCATCGCTTCTCCGACGGTGACCTCGAGCTGCTCGGGACCGCCGCGGCCGATGCCCTCGGCGCGGATGCGGTATTCGCCGGCCGGCAGCAGCACGTCGTAGCCTTGCGCCGTCGAGCGCGTCACCGCCAGCGGCCCTTCGTGATCGTCGAAGAAGACGCGCGCACCGGCCAGCTTCTCGCCGGTCGCCTCCTCGAGGATCCGTCCCGACAGCCGCGCCCAGCGCGATTTGCGCAGCTGCGCGATCTCTTCGTACAGCCGCGCATCCGACGGGGCCGCGATCACGAGCCAGCGCGTCACCTTGACGCTGGCGCCGGGCGGCAGGTCGACGATCTGATCGTTGAAGTCGCTCCACGCCCAACCGAAGCGTCCGTCGAGCGGCCCTTCGGCGACGACGTAGGCGTAGGCGGCGTCGTCGCCGATGCCGGCGACCCACCCGGCCTCGACGGCGAAGTGGCCGACGGCGGCGAAGCCCTTTTGCGGGACGAAGTGCTCCGAGCGTCCCCACTCGACGGCGTCGCCGATGGCCAGCTTGCCGAGCGGCTTCTTGCCTTCGTTGGTGAGCGTGCTGGTCAGCCGCAGCGCTCGCGCGCCGGGGGCGAGCGCATACTCGGTCTCGACGGCCAGCGACGGATCGTCGGAGTCGTGGCCGCGCGCGACGACGATGGCGGTGCCGGCGCGGTCGGCGACGTCGACGCGATCGTAGACCGCCTGGCGCGGAAAGTTGTCGCCTAGGTAGCCGTAGACCTGCTGGAGCGCGTCGCGACCCCCGGCCGGCGCCGCGTCGATGACATTGCCGCCCGATTCGGCGAACCCGATGGCATGGGCGGGCGCCGATACGATGATGGCGACCACCTCGTTGTCGAGACGAAAGTCACCGACGCGTCCAGCCGCGGCGGGCCCGTCGATGAGCTCGCTCGCCCGGGTGACCGCGAACGCCCGCGCCGGCCTCGAGCCGCGCGCCAACGGCTCGCCTCCGGCCCCGGCCGCCGTCGCCGCTTCCGGCTGCGGCAAAGGCAAGGGCGGGCCGATGCAGCTCGTACCGCCGAGGGCCAGGAGTACGAGCAAGCTACGCTTCACCGGGCGCGAGCTTAGACCACGCGCGCCTTGCCACGCAACGGGCCGCGTGATACCACCGAAATGTTCCCAACTACCCGGAAGGTGCCGCGATGTCTGGCCATAACCGATGGTCCAAGATCAAGCACACCAAGGCTGCGTCCGACGCCAAGAAGTCGAAGGGCTGGACGAAGCTGCTCAAGGAAGTCACCGTCGCTGCCAAGGGCGGCGGCGACCCCGACGGGAACCCGCGTTTGCGCAGCGCCGTCGACAAGGCGCGCGCGTCGAACGTCCCCAACGACACCATCAAGCGCGCCATCCAGAAGGGCTCGGGAGAGCTCGGCGTCGAGAGCTACGACGAGCTGGTCTACGAGGTCTACGGACCGGGTGGGACTGCCGTCGTCGTCGAGATCATGACCGACAACCGCAACCGCACCGCCGGCGAGATCCGCAAGGTCCTCGAGCGGGGACATGCGAAATTAGCGGCGGCCGGCTCGGTGCTGTACCTCTTTCATAAGAAGGGGCACATCTTGTTCGAGAAGGACGTCGGCGAGGAAAAGCTCATGGAAGCGGCGCTCGAAGCGGGCGCCGACGACGTGCGTGCCGACGGTGAGGGCTTCCTGGTCGAGACCGAGGCGGGCAAGATGCATCACGTCCTCGACACGCTGGAGAAGGGCGGCCTCAAGGCGCTCCACTCGGAGGTCGGCATGTATCCCGACACGCACGTGCGGCTCGAAGGCGACCCGGCGGCGCAGATGGTCAAGCTGGTGCAGGCGCTCGAGGACCACGACGACGTGCAGAACGTGTATGCGAACTACGACATCGACGACGCCCTGATGGAGCAGTTGTCCGCCTGATGAGGATCCTCGGGATCGATCCCGGGACCCGGTATTTCGGATATGGCGTCATCGAGCGCCTTCCAGAAGGGCGCGTTCGTTACATCGAGTGTGGCGTGTTGGAGCCGAAGCGCGGGGCCGAGCTGGCCGAGCGGCTGGCCGAGATCTCGCGCGGCCTGGCCGAGGTGATCGCGGAGCTGGCACCGACGGTGGTCGCGGTCGAGGGCGTGTTCCACGGCGTCAACGCCCGCTCGGCGCTGCAGCTCGGCCATTCACGCGGCGTGGCGCTGGCGACCGCGGGCGCCGCTTCGCTCCTGGTGCACGAGTACGCGCCGTCGACGGTGAAGAAGGCGGTGGCCGGCAACGGCGCCGCGACCAAGGATCAAGTGCAGGCGATGGTGCGCGCGCTGTGTGGGCTCAAGCGCGCGCCCAAGCTGGACGCGTCGGACGCGCTCGCCGTCGCCATCTGCCACGCGTTCGGCGCCAAGGTCGCGGGCGCGATCGCCGCGCGAATGCTGCGCCGATGATCTCGCAGCTGCGCGGCATGCTGCTGGAGAAGGGCGTCGATCACGTCCTCATCGACGTGGGCGGCGTCGGCTATCGCGTCGCGGTGTCGCTCAACACGCTGGCGACGCTGCCGCCCGTCGGACAGAACGCGCAGCTCCACACCCATCTCATCGTGCGCGAGGACGCGATGTCGCTGGTCGGCTTCGCCAGCCTCGAGGAGCGCACCAGCTTCGACCTCGTCACGTCGGTGCAGGGCATCGGCCCCAAGCTGGCGATGTCGATCCTCTCGACGCTGGAGACGCACGATCTCGCCGCCGCCGTGCGCGACCGCGATCACGCGCGCCTGACCAAGATTCCCGGGATCGGCAAGAAGACGGCCGAGCGCATGGTGCTCGAGCTGCGCGACAAGTTCGGCGTCGTCTCGGCGCCGCGCAAGGTCGGCGGCTCGCAGGCGGTCAGCTCGGCGCTGATCAACCTGGGCTATCGGCCGGCCGAGGCCGAGCGCGCCGCCGACGAGGCCGCGCGGGCCCATGCCGGCGCCGGCGTCGCCGACCTGGTAAAAGCGGCACTGCGCATCCTCGCGGAGTAGAGTAGGGCCATGCGCAAGAAGCACGACGAGGGTGCGCCCGAGGCTGCCGAAGTCGAGGCGCCCGAACGCCCGCGGCCGCGGCTGCTCGATGCGTCGAACCTCGAGGACGACGCGGCGCTGCGGCCGCGCAGCTTCGACGAGTACGTGGGGCAGACCAAGGTCGTCGACAACCTCAAGGTGTTCGTGCAGGCGGCCAAGCAGCGCGGCGAGGCACTCGACCACGTGCTCTTCTCGGGGCCGCCGGGCATCGGCAAAACGACGCTGGCGCACCTCATCGCCCATGCGCTCGGCGTGCCGCTGCGGGCCATCGGCGCGCCGGCCATCGAGCACAAGGGAACGCTGGCGTCCTATCTGACCTCGCTGCAGGAGCGCGGGGTCTTCTTCATCGACGAGGTGCACCGGCTGCAGCCGGTCGTCGAAGAGTATCTGTACCCGGCGATGGAGGACTATCGCCTGGAGATCCCCGTCGGTGACGGACCCAACGCCGAGATGCTGCCGCTCAAGCTGCCGCGCTTTTCGCTGGTGGCGGCGACGACGCGCACCGGGCTTTTGTCGGCGCCGTTCTTGTCGCGCTTCGGCATCGTCCTCAGGCTCGAGTACTACACACCGACCGAGCTGACCGAGATCGTGCGGCGCTCGGCGCTCAAGCTCGGCGTCAGCCTCGAGCCCGCCGCCGGCGAAGAGATCGGCCGCCGTGCGCGCGGAACGCCGCGCATCGCCAACCACCTGCTCAAGCGCGTGCGCGACTTCGCCGAGGTCGAGTCGGACGGTCGCGTGACGCAAGCGGTGGCGGCGTCGGCGCTGACCCGGCTCGGGGTCGATCAGCTGGGGCTCGACGAGCTGGATCGCACGGTCTTGCGCACGATCATCCAGAAGTTCGATGGCGGCCCCGTCGGTGTCGAGTCGCTGTCGGCCGCCTGCGCCGAGGAGCGCGACACGCTCGAGGACGTCTGCGAGCCCTACCTGATTCAGGAGGGCATGTTGATGCGGACGCCGCGCGGTCGGGTCGCCACGCGTCGCGCGCACGAGCACCTCGGATTGCCGCCGCCGCGTCAGGGATCGCTCGTCTAGCAGCGGTCGCCGCCGGGCAATTGGCGGCCGATTAGCGGCCGAGCTTTTCGATCGCGGCCGCGATCTCGCTCGCGCGCATGCCTTTCGACACGTAGGGGAGGCCGCCGGCTTCCGTCGCTGCTTCCGACAGCGCGACGTCGTCCATCGCCGACCAGAGCACGACCTTGGGCGCATGCGGCAGCTCGAGCTTGCCGATCAGGCTGGCCAGCGCCGAGCCGCCCAATCCGGGCATCATGACGTCGAGCACCACGATGTCGGGGAGATCGCGCACGATCGTCGCCGAGACACCGAACGGCGTGGCGCAGGTCTGCACCTCATGGCCACGGTGCACGAGCATCCTCGACATCATGTCGAGGATGTCGGGATCGTCATCGACGAGGAGGATCTTCACGGCTTGGGGCGCGTCAATTCCATGCGCATCAGCGCCGAGTCGACCTCGGCAAATCCGTGCGCCACATAGAAGCCGCGCTCGTAGCTCTGCCGCGACCGCGCCGTCGACAGGTCGACGCGCTTACAGCCGAGGCCGCGCGCGTAGCTGACGGCTGCGTCGAGGAGCGCGGTGCCCACACCCTCGGCACGACGGCGCTCGTCGACGACCAGCTCGTCGATGTTGGCGGCCCGCCCGCCGAGACGGATCTGCGGCCGCTGCGACATCGACAGGTAACCGATGACCCGCAGCCCCTCGACGGCCACGAACACCGCCGCTTCGGGGTGGCGCACCGTCTGCGCGAAGGTCTCGTCGAAGCCGCGGTGGTCGGGGTGATACCCGAGCTGCTCGACCAGCGCGTAGACATGCGACGCATCCCCGGGACGGGCGCGCCGGACGTTGATTCCGGCGGGCAGCGACATCACGCGTCGGGCCTCACGATTTCATTGTAACCGGCCTCGCAGAATTCAACAAGTTTGCGGGATCGTGCAGGAGTTCTCAGAATCACCAAGTGATTCCCGCTGTCTTGCCGCTGGCACTGACGATGGTCGTGGCGCCGCTGCAGCTCAAGATGGATGCGCCGCCACCGACGGCATCGGTGACCGTGAGCGCGCCGGGCGCGGCGCGACTGCGGCTGTGGTGCTCGGCGGGCGAGCTGTCGCGCGCGGTCGCGCTCGGCGATGACAAATACGGCGCCACCTATACGCCGCCGCCGGGCGGCAAACCGTCCTACGTCGTCGTGGCGACGTGGGACGAGGAGAGCGGCGAGGCGGCGACGGTGACGCTGGCGCTGGCGGCGCGCAGCGAGATCCCCGTCGAGACCGACCCG
Organism: Myxococcales bacterium; assembly: GCA_028287105.1. Taxonomy (GTDB): domain Bacteria; phylum Myxococcota_A; class Polyangia; order Palsa-1104; family Palsa-1104; genus JAQBQH01. Next base: position 37,190 of record JAQBQH010000074.1, on the reverse strand, counting down.
GGGGCGCAGGTGTTGGTGATGGTGCACGGACGGCGCTCGACGGCGCGCGCCAACGCCGCCGGTCATGCGCGCGTGCTGGCGTGGGTGTGGCCGGGCGAGACGGTGGCGACGGTGACCGCGACCGACGCGGCCGGCAACGCGACCACGCACGACGTGGCGCTCGAGACCGCGCGCGCCGACGCGCTCTTCGTGGTGGCGCCCGTCCAGGTCGTCGCCGGCGAGCCGGTGCGGGTCTATGCCTTCAGCGCCGGTGCGGTCGTGCCGCGGCTCGCGATTTCGACCGGCGCGCTGTCGGGGGTGCGCGAACGGCCGGGCGTCGGCTCGGCGCTGCTCGCGACCGCGAGCGAGGTCACCGTCGTCGCCGTCGCGGGCGAGGAACGGGCGCTCGAGCGCGTGCGCGTCGGGCGCGCGACGGTCGCGGCCGAGCGATCGATCGCGCTGGCCAGCATCGAGGACGCAGATCCGGCAGCCTCGAAGGCACCGACGTCCGAGACCGGCGTTGCGACGGGCGCGCTGCCGCCGCTATCCGCGTGGGAGCTCGGCGCCGCCGTCGGTGGACGCTACGGCGGCTCGCTCGCCGGCATCGTCGCGGTCGTCGAGGCGCGCCGTCGCCTGGGCTGCTTCGCCGTCGGTCTGAACCTCGACGGACGCTGGGCTACCGGCGCCATCGGCGCCGAGGCGGTCACGCTCGGTGGCATCGGTCTCGACGCCGTCGGCGAAGCGCGCCTCCCCGTCGCTCCGCGGGTGGCGCTCTATCTCGCCGCCTCGCTCGGCGGCCACTATGCCCGGGTGAGCCGCACGCCGCCGTCGGGCAAAGCCAAGGCTGGCAACGACGGCGGGCCCACCCTCGGCGGCGCGGCGGGCCTGGTCTGGCGCGTTGGGCCCGGCCTCGTCGACGTCGCGCTCGGCTTCGCCTGGTCGCCGCTCGTCGGCAGCGGCCGGGTCAACGCCGACGGCGCCGGTCTTACCGTCGGCTATCGCGCTGCGCGATGGCGGCGTCGTGCCGGTAGAACGCGACGCGCGCATCGCCGTCGCCGAGGACGAGATAGGTGAAGCCGTAGCCGCGGGCGCTCGCCTTGGGCCAGGGGCCCGCGTGCGTCGCCGCCTGCGTGTTGACGAGCGCGGCCTTGCCGCGGATGGGCGTGAGCGCGCCGTCGCCGGTGCCATCGGCCCAACGCACGAACCCGAGCGCGCCGCCCTCGTCCTGCGCCTCGAACACGTCGTTCCAGTGCGTGTGCCCGGCGAGGTGCAGGACGCGCTGGCCACGGGAGGCGGCGTCGAGCATCATCCGCTCGAACTCGGCATGACCGGCGCGCATATGGCCGAAGGCGCCGCCGTTGGCTGGCGTCTGTCCCGAGAGCACTGCGCGCGACGGTGCGTGGCTGAACAGCACGACGCCGCGGCTGCCGTCGTGGGCGGCGCTCGTCAGCACCTTGTTGAGGTGCGAGAGCGTCGTCGTGGCCAGACCGCGGACGAGGATGCGTGGCGAGAGCGTCGACGGCCCCGAGTCGAAGCCGACGAAGCGATAGCCGCCGAGGTCGATCTCGAACTCGAGGTACGGATGGAACGCGCGGGCGAAGTTCTCCCAGCCCGCGCCGTAACGGTCGCCGACGAACGAGCGGAAGCCGATGTCGTGATTGCCGATGACGATGGCGACCGGGGCGTCGATGCGGGTCAAGAGGTCGCGCGCTTTCGGCGCCAGCGCGGCGTCGAGCCCCTGATTGACGACGTCGCCGGTGACCACGACCAGGTCCGGCTTGAGCGCGTTGGTCTCGTCGATGATGCGACGCAGGTGCAGCTCGACATCATCGACGTGCTTTCCGACGTGGATGTCGGACAGATGGACGACGTGCACCTCGCTCAGGTGGGCGGGGTCGTCGGCGCGCAGCCACACGGCGCGCGGCATGCGGACGGGCGCGTCACACGCGGCGTGGAGGTACAAATCGTAGCCGCCGGGCGGGGCGCCCGAGGTCGCGGTGGAGCGGGCGACCATGGCCGCCCCCATCGGCTCGCGCGCGAATGGCGTCAGCGCGATCGGATAGCAGCCGTCCACTTCCTCGCCCTGCAAGCAGCGCTCGGCGTCGCCCAGGGCGAGCGAGGGGCGCAACAGCGCCGCGCGAACGTCGCTCGCGCCGCCCCGCTCGAGGAGCTCGACGGGGAACGAAGCGCCCGCCTGGGCGATGGCCGGCAGCCCGAAGCGCGGCTTGAGCAGCCCCGCATCGCGTCCGGTGTCGGGATCTCCGTCCGCCGGGTAGAACGCGCGATAGCGCTCGGCGACCTGGCTCAGCACCAGGTCCTGCCGATGCACGGGCAGCGGCGCCGCGGCGCAGCCGGCTACGAGCAGGAGCGGGAGGACGAAGCGCACGCCCAAGTATGACCCGGGTTGGCCGAAAGACTACAGAGGACGAGGCTGCGAACGTTACTGCGCGCGAGCGGAAGGTAGCGCGGCTGAAGTTACTGCGGGGGAGCGGCGGCGGGCGCCTTGCCCGTATCGGCGGGCGCCTTCGCGGGCGCCTCCGTCTTTGGCTCCGTCCTGGCCGGCGCCTCCGCTTTGGCCGGCGCGGGCTCGGCCTTGGCAGCCGCGGCCGCCTTGGCCGGCTCCGTCGTCTTCGCGCCTGGCGGCGGCGACGACGGCGGTGCGGTCACCGGCACGGCAGGCGCGGCGGCCGGTGCCGGCGTCGAGCTAAGCCCCTTGGCGCGCTCGGACGCTTCCTTCTGCGCCTTCTCGTCCTCGGACTTCTTGGCGGCGGTCTTCTGCGCGGTCTGCTGCTGTGCCGATTTCTTTTGCAGCCGGCTCGAATCGGTCTGACTGGCGAAGTAGGCCAGCGTGATCGACGTGAGCATGAAGACGATCGCCGTGCCGGCCGTCAGCTTCTCGAGGAACGATCCCGCGCCGCGGCCACCGAACACCTGGGCCGACGTCGACGAGCCGAACGCGATGCCCATGCCTCCGCCCTTGCCCGCTTGCAAGAGCACGACGAGGATCAAGAAGAGACACGCAAAGACGTGAATGATTGTAATGAGGGTGGTCATTTTCTCAGCTGTTCCTATACTTCACGATCTTCAGAAAGTCATCCGCTTTCAGTGACGCGCCGCCCACCAGGGCGCCGTCGATATCGGGCTGATCCATCAACAATGACGCGTTGTCCGGCTTGACGCTGCCGCCATATTGGATGCGGATCGCTTCCGCCGCGTTGCCGAATTTTTCCGAGAGCTTGCCTCGGATGAATTGATGTACTTCTTGAGCTTGCTGCGGCGACGCCGTGCGGCCGGTTCCGATGGCCCAGACCGGCTCGTAAGCAATCACCAGCCGCTCGGCCTCTTTCGCTGTGAGATCGGTCAACCCGCCCTCGAGCTGTCGCCCGACGACATGGAACGCCTCGCCCGCGTCACGCTCTGCGAGCGTCTCGCCCACGCAATAGATCGGGTCGAGCCCGTTGCGCAGCGCGGCGCGCACCTTCAGGCTCGCCATGGCATCGGTCTCGCCGAACCACTGCCGGCGCTCCGAGTGGGCGATGATGACGTACTTGCAGCCGACGTCCTTGAGCAGCTTCGCGGAGACCTCGCCGGTCCAGGCGCCCTGGTCCTCCCAGAAGCAGTTCTGGGCCGCCAGCACCACAGCCGAGCCCTCGAGCCGCTTGGCGACCGCGTGGAGCGCCGTGAAGACCGGCGCCACCGCCACCTCGACGTCGCGCAGCGGACCGACGGCGTTCTTCACCGCCGTCGCCAGCTCGACCGACTCGGCGATCGTTTTGTGCAGCTTCCAGTTGCCGCACATCAGCTTGATGCGGCTCATTCGGCCACTTCCAACGCCGCGATGCCCGGCAGCGTCTTGCCCTCGATGAATTCGAGCGATGCGCCGCCGCCGGTCGAGATGTGCTTGATCTGATCGGCCACGCCCATCTCGTTCACCGCCGCGACCGAGTCACCGCCACCGACCACCGTCAGCCCCCGGCTGGCCGCGACCGCTTTGGCGACGGCGAGCGTCCCCGCCGCGAACGGCTTCTTCTCGAAGACGCCCATGGGCCCGTTCCAGAACACGGTGCGGGCGCGGGCGATGCGATCGGCGAACCCGGCTGCGGCTTGCGGCCCGATGTCGAGCGCCATCATGTCGGCCGGCACCTTGTCGGCGCGCACCGGCGTACCCTCGGTCGCGTCGATGCTCGTCGCGGCGACGGCGTCGCTCGGCAAAAGGACCTCGACGCCGCGCAGATCGGCCTTGGCCAAAAACGCGCGCGCCAACGCCATCTTGTCCTCTTCGACCCTCGACTTGCCGACGTCGCCGCCTTTGGCCTTGACGAACGTGTTGGCCATCGCCCCGCCGATGAGAAACGCGTCGACCCGGCCGAGCAGGTTCTCGAGAACCCCGATCTTGTCCGAGACCTTGGCGCCACCGACGACCGCGAGATAGGGCCGCTCGACGTTGCCCAGCAGCTTGCCGAGGAACTCGACCTCCTTGAGCATCAGGAAACCGGCGCCCTTCTCGGCGACGTACTTGAGCATGCCGACCGTCGACGCGTGTGCGCGGTGCGCCGTGCCGAAGGCGTCGTTGATGTAGACGTCGGCGTACGAGGCGAGCTGCCGCGCGAAGTTGTCGTCGTTGGCCTCTTCACCGGGGAAGAAGCGCACGTTCTCGAGGAGCGCCACGTCCCCGTCGCGCAGATCGGAGACGACCTTGCGGGCGCCGTCACCGACAGCCTCGTCGGTGAGTAGCACTTCCTGACCGAGGAGGTCGGCCAGACGCGCCCCCACCGGCTCGAGCGACAGAGCCGGCGTCGGACCCTTGGGCCGGCCGAGGTGCGAGGCGAGGATCACGCGCGCACCGCGCTTGACCGCATGCTGGATCGTCGGCAGCGACGCGCGAATGCGCGAGTCGTCGGCGACGCCCTTGGCCGGCGTCAGGGGAACGTTGAAGTCGACGCGAATGAAGACCCGCCTGCCTTCGATCGGCAGGTCGGCGATGGATTTGATCATGCGACCCCCGGGGGGTTAGATGCCCTTTTGCGCGACGTACTTGGCCAGCTCGTACAGACGCGTGGCGTAGCCGGTCTCGTTGTCGTACCAGGCGACGACCTTCGCTAGATCGCCGTTGACCATCGTGCAGTCCAGATCCACCGTCGCCGAGTGGGCGTCGCCGTTGAAGTCGATCGAGACGAGCGGCTCGTTCGTGGTCGCCAGGACGCCCATGAACGACGGATTGGCCGCCGCCTTCTTGAAGGCGTCGTTGATCGCCTCCTTCGTCATCGGCTTCTCGCAGCGGACCGTCAGGTCGACGAGCGAGACGTTCGGCGTCGGTACGCGCACGGAGAAGCCGTCGAGCCTGCCCTTGAGCGCCGGCAGCACCTCCGACAGCGCCTTGGCCGCGCCGGTCGTCGTCGGAATCTGCGACAGCGCCGCCGCGCGCGCGCGCCGCAGATCCTTGTGCGGCACGTCGAGGTTCACCTGGTCGTTGGTGTACGAGTGCACGGTCGTCATGAGGCCATTGACGATGCCGAACGTCTCGTGCATCACCTTTGCGACGGGCGCCAGGCAGTTGGTCGTGCACGACGCGTTCGAGATGATGTGGTGCTTCTTGGCGTCGTAGACCTCGAGGTTGATGCCGATGGCGAGCGTCACGTCTTGCCCCTTGGCCGGCGCCGAGATCAGCACCTTCTTGACGCTGCCGTTCATGTGCAGCTTGGCCTTGTCGCCGTCGGTGAAGCGGCCCGTCGACTCGATGACGACGTCGACCTTGTGGTCGTTCCACGGAATCTTGGCCGGATCCTTCTCGGCGAAGATGGTGATCGACTTGCCGTCGACGGTGAGCTTGCCGTCCGTCGACTCGACCTTGCCGGGATAGTGGCCGTGAACGGAGTCGTGCCGGAGCAGGTGGGCGAGGGTCTTGGCGTCGGTCAAATCGTTGACCGCGACGATCTCGATGTCACCCGGGTAGCCGGCAGCCTGCCAGGCGCGCACGAACGAGCGTCCGATGCGGCCGAAGCCGTTGATTCCGATGCGAGTTGCCATGGATAGTCTGTCCTCCGTCGTCGGGCAGGACCATAGTGCCGGGTGGCCCCGGCGTCAACACGTGTGGAAGAGAATTTCCGGGATTACTTGGAGGCGGATTCGGGCTTGATGTCCGTCGTAATGAGACCGATGAGCTCGCTCGACAGGGCGACGATCTCGCGCGTGTCGTAGCCGCTCGCGCGGAGCTCTCGGTAGATGCTCTTCGCGAGAATCTTGATCGCCTTTTCACGCTCACCGCGGCCTTGCGATTGAAGCGCGTCACGATCCAGCAATTGCGCCATGGTCACGAACCCTCCCTATGCTCCCGTCACCGAACAGAGCGTGTCACGCGCGGTGCCGTGCACGGCATGTGCCGAAAAACTGACACATTGCGTAATTCAACAAAATCATAGCGAAAGCGACCGGTCGAACCATCATTCCGCGAACCCGGCTACGCAGCAGAGCGCCATTAGCCGGGCTTTGGTGCGTATTGTATTGCGCACGGCAAAACGCCGAGGACTGTGTTACCCGATACGCCCGTGACACCGCTGCGCATGCTGCAGACCTTCGCGCCGCTCGACGAGCCCGAGCCGGCGGCGATGGCGCACGCCGCCCGCGTGGCCGGTTACGATCCCGAGTTGGTGCGGCTGACGATCGTGCGCCGCTCGCTCGACGCACGTAAGGGTCACCCCATCGGATTCCACCTGGAGATCGCGGTCTGGCCCTTCGACGCGGTCGCCACCGACGTCGATGACGCGCTGCCCGCACCGACGCGAGCGCGCGCGGGTGCGCACGTCATCGTCGTCGGCACCGGACCGTGCGGGACCTACGCGGCGCTGCGGCTCTGCGACGCCGGCGCGCGCGTCACTTTGGTGGAGCTCGGTAAGGCGGTGCAGCCGCGCCGTCACGATCTCGCCGCGCTCACGCAGCGTGGCGCGCTCGATCCCGATTCCAACTATTGCTTCGGTGAAGGCGGCGCCGGCACCTTCTCGGATGGCAAGCTCTACACGCGCACGAAGGACCGCCGCGCGGTGCGTAGTGTGTTGCGCGCCCTGGTCACCCATGGTGCCGATCCCGAGATCCTCGTCGAGTCACGTCCTCACGTTGGGTCGAATCGCCTCCCGAAGATCTTGATGGCGCAGCGCGCGGACCTCGAAGCGCGCGGCGCGACGTACGTTTGGAGCGACGGTGTTTCCGATCTGTTGCTGTCTGGTAACCGCGTGTGCGGCGTGCGTTGCGCATCGGGTCGGGAGCTGACCGGCGACGCGGTCATCCTCGCGGTCGGCCACTCCGCGCGCCGCCTCTACACGACGCTGCACACGCGTGGCGTCGCCCTCGAGGCGAAGGGCTTCGCTGTCGGTGCCCGCGTCGAGCACGCGCAGCCGCTCATCGATCGCATCCAGTACGGTCGCGACCATACCCATCCGCGTCTGCCGGCCGCCTTCTATCATCTGACCGCAACCGTGCCGACGCCCGACGCGGGCGATCGCGGGGTCTACAGCTTTTGCATGTGTCCGGGCGGATGGGTGGTCGATTCGTCGACGGAGGAGGGCGCCCTCTGTGTCAACGGCATGAGCCTCAAGCGGCGCGATTCGCCGTTCGCCAACGCGGCGCTCGTCGTCACCGTCGAGCCGCGCGACTATCTCGGCCGGTTCGGCGACGGTCCGCTCGCCGGCATCGAGCTGCAGCGCGCCCTCGAGCGCAGCGCCTTCGAGATCGGCGGCGGCGCCTTCGTCGCGCCGGCCCAGCGACTGACCGACTTCGTCGCGCGTCGCCCGACCGAGACGGCGCTTCCGTCGAGCTATCGCCCTAGCGTCATCGGCGGCGACGTCCGCGCGACGCTGCTGCCGTTCGTCGGCGACGCGCTCGAGCGGGCGCTCGCAAAATTCCAACGAACGATGCCCGGCTTCATGACCGGTGCGGCGCAGCTCATCGGCGTCGAGACCCGGACCAGCTCGCCGGTACGCATCGTTCGCAGCGACGGTCTGGTCTCGCCGACGCATCCGGGCCTCTACCCGGCCGGCGAAGGCGCGGGTTACGCCGGCGGCATCGTCTCGGCCGCGGTTGACGGCATGCGCGTCGCCGATGCCGTCATCGCGGCGCTGTGATCGCGCCGATCAGCCCTGCGGCTCGCCGATCGCCTTGAGGGCATTGTTGAGCGCCCCCTGCTGCTGCGCCGTCAGATTGCCGAACTTGATTCCGACCGCGTAGTTGCGATCCCCCTCGGCCACCCATTGCACGGTGCCGGTGAGGTCGAGCCCGCGCGCGCCCTCGGCCTCGATCTCTTCCTCGACGATGAACAGGGTCAAGCGGATCAGCTTGCCCTCGGGCACCGGTCGATCGGTCTCGACGCACACGCCGCCCGTCGACAAATTGCGGGTCGTCCCGGTCAAGCGGTGCGCGTCCACCTTGAGCTCGGCCGAAAGTCGGATCGCGAGCCGAGGCGGGCGCGCCTGCGGATTGGATTGGGTCATGTCGTCATCACTCCGTTTCGTCCTCACCCTCGTCGCCGCCGTCGAGAAACTTGATGAACAGATCGAGGTAGCCGCGGCTCTGCGCGTCGAGGTTCGAGAATTTGACGCCGATCTGGTACTGCCCCTTCATCGGCGTGCACCACACCGTCGAGCCCGGCAAGCTCAAGTGCTCGGAAAACTCGGTCTCGGAGAAGACCAGCGCCAGCCGCACCTCGCCGGTCGCCGGCACCGCCACCGGTGAACGGCCGAGCATACAGAAGCCGCCGCGCGAAATGTCGTGCGTGCGGCCGGCGACGGCCACGCCGTCGACGATGACCTCGACGTCCAGCTCGATCGCATAGCGTGGATGTTGGCGCTGGTCGCTCATGGATTCCGTTTCCCCTTGGTGAGCGCGCCACCGCTCAGTCCGTCTAGCACCGCGGTCAGCTCGTCGATCTCGAGCGCACGATCGACGGCGCCGGGCGCATCGGGCGCGAGCAGCGCGTCGACCTGCAGTCGCCGCCGCGCATAATACAGATCGGCCACGCGCGTCAGAAGCTCCTCTCGATGACCTGCCAGGCGTTGCCCTTCACGGCTGGCGCGCAACTCGTTGCGATCGAAGACCAGCCGGTCGAGCGCCCAGGTCGCTTCGATCTCGAAGCGCCAATTGTCGGTCGTCGTGACGATGAGCCGATCGCTGGCGTCGCGCGTCAGCTCGCCGGTGCCCCGGCCGACACGCGCCCGCACCGTCGGCAACAGCGCCGCCGCGTTGGCGCGCCGCAGCCACGAACGCACCCGCTGCGGCTGCACCGACGCCTCTGCCGACGCCGCGCGCTGGATTTCGCGAACGGACGGCTCGGCGCCAAAGCGGTTCAACACCGAGAGATCGGCCGCGCGCGCCGGCGTCGCGAGCAACATTGCGAGGAGGAGCGCGCTCCTCATGGTCCGTCCTCGTCGAGCGCGTCGATCTCGGCGTCGGCCTCTTCGAGCGCCAACCGCGCCGCGACATCGTCCGCCGTCTCTTCGGCCACGCGTCGTCGATGCCACGCGTCCGCGAGTCGCGCCGTTCGCGATTCTCGTTCGACCTCACGCGTACGACGCTCGCGCAACGCCGGTACCGTCGCTGACGGGGTGTCGAGAGGCCAGCCCAACGCCGCATAGACCAGCGTGTCGCCGGCGGCGTGACGCGACCAGCTCGCTTGCGACACGCTCGCGCCCAGCGTGAGCTGCGGCAGCCAACGTGCAGCGACCGCGCGGTCTATTAATGATGCACGCGACCGGTGTTCGTCGGCTCGCGCCGGCGCCAGAGGCGACATCACTAAGGATACGAAGACGGTCATCAGGCGGGTCGTCGCCCGTCGATCATCGGCTTTCGGACGCGATCCTGTCAAGCTACGGCTCTTCATCGCTCGCTCCTCCCGCTCCTGGTTCAGACTTATCGGCGGCTGCCGGAGGAAGTTGCGCGACGCTGCGAAGTTTTTTTTCGGTTTGTGACGCTTGACTGGTCGGATGTTCAGTCTTACGTTATTTCAATGCTGCCAAGGGCCGCAGAGGACACGTCGACGCCGTGGACGGCGAATGCGCTGACGGTGCTCGAGCGCCGCTATCGCCGTCGCGACGGGGAGGGGCGGGTCGTCGAGTCTCCTGACGAGCTTCTGCATCGCGTTGCGCGCGCCGTTGCCCTCGCGGAAGAGCGCCACGGCGGGGATGTGGCCGCCTGGGAGGCGCGCTTCTACGACGCGATGGCGCGGCTCGAGCTCCTGCCGAATTCGCCGACGCTGATGAACGCGGGCAAGCCCGCGGGACAGCTCTCGGCCTGTTTCGTGCTGCCCGTCGGTGACTCGATGCCGGAGATCTTCGACGCGGTGAAGTGGGCGGCGATGATTCAGCAGACCGGCGGCGGCACCGGCTTCGCGTTCTCGCGCCTGCGCCCGTCGGGCGACATCGTCCGCTCGACCTCGGGCATCGCGTCGGGGCCGGTCTCGTTCATCGAGGTGTTCAACACCGCGACCGACGCGATCCGACAAGGCGGTGTCCGGCGCGGCGCCAACATGGGCATTCTGCGGGTCGACCATCCCGACGTGCTCGACTTCATCGCCGCCAAATCGGATCCGCGGCGGCTGCGCAACTTCAACGTCTCCGTCGCGGTGACCGACGAGTTCATGCAGGCGCTGGCCGCCGGCGCCGACTATGCGCTGCGCAATCCGCGCAGCCGCGCCGAGGTGCGGCGGCTCGATGCCGGTCGCGTCTGGCAGCTGATCGCGCAGCTCGCGTGGAAGAGCGGCGAGCCGGGCGTCATCTTCATCGATCGGATCAACGCGGCCAATCCGACGCCGGCGCTCGGCGACATGGAGTCGACCAACCCCTGCGGCGAGCTACCGCTGCTGCCGTTCGAGGCCTGCAACCTGGCATCGATCGACGTCGGCAAGCTCGTCGTCGACGGCAAGATCGACTGGCCGCGGCTCGGCGCGCGGGTGGCGCTCGGCGTGCGGTTCCTCGACGACGTCATCGACGTGAACCACTATCCGCTGCCGCAGATCGAAGAGATCACGCGCGCCAACCGCAAGGTGGGGCTCGGCGTCATGGGCTTCGCCGATGCGCTCATCCGCATGGGGCTCGCCTATGACTCGGAGGCCGCGCTTGCCGTCGCTGGCGAGCTGTCGTCGTTCATCGAGAAGCGCGCGCAGGAGGCGTCGGCTGAGCTGGCGCGCGAGCGGGGGCCGTTCGCGAACTGGAAGGGGTCGAAGTGGGAGCGCGAAGGGTCTCCGCCTTTGCGCAACGCGACCACGACCACCATCGCACCGACGGGAACCTTGAGCATCCTCGCCGGCTGCTCGGGCGGCATCGAGCCGCTCTACGCCGTCTCCTTCGTGCGGCAAGTGCTCGATGGCGATCGGCTCGTCGACGTTCAGCCGCTGTTCGTCGAAGCGGCGCGTGCCGGTGGTTGGTATTCGGACGATCTAATGGCGCGCGTGGCCGACCGCGGATCGGTGCGCGGGATGGACGAGGTACCCGCCGAGGTACAGCGGCTGTTCGCCACGGCCTACGACGTGGCGCCCCTGTGGCATCTGCGCATGCAAGCGGCATTTCAGGCGCACGTGCACAACGCGGTCTCGAAGACGATCAATTTTCCGCGGTCGGCGACGGCAGCCGAGGTCGAGGAGGCATTTCGGGAGGCCTATCGGCTGGGCTGTAAGGGCGTGACGGTGTATCGGGATGGCAGCCGCGACGAGCAGGTGCTGTCGTTCGGCGAGACGGCCAAGAGCCCGCGCCAGACCGCGGTCGAGCTGGCCGCCGAGGTGGACGGGGTTCCTTGTCCCGAGTGCGGGGCGGCGATGCCGCCGTCACATCAGGGCGCCTGTACCGTCTGTCTCGAATGCGGCTATTCACGGTGCTTGTGAAGGGGCTTCTTAGTGGGTAGTAAGAGGGGCAAGGAGTTTGCCCATGTCGATGAAGCACCCACTGAAGAACCATGACGCCGCCTCGAAGAAGCGGCGTGTGAAGCAGCAGCGTCTGAAGGAAGAGAAGAAGGAGCGGCGGTTGCAGATGGCCGAGGCGCGCGCGAAGCAGAAGTAAGCTTCGCCGGTGTCCAAGCCTTCGGGCAGTGGGTCGATGCTGACGCCGCTGCCGATCGATCCTCTCCTTCCCGAAATCGTCTCGTCGCTCGGACGGACCTCCAGCCTGGTGCTGGAGGCGCCGCCCGGTGCGGGCAAGACCACGCGAGTACCCCGGGCGCTGCTTGACGCAGGCGTCGAGGGGGAGATCCTCGTCCTCGAGCCGCGGCGATTGGCCGCGCGCATGGCGGCCAGGCGCGTGGCGGAGGAGCTGGGGGAGCGGGTCGGCGAACGTATCGGCTACCGCGTCAGGTTCGACGACGCGGTGTCGGCGCGAACGCGCGTGGTGTTCGTGACCGAGGGGGTGTTGACGCGCCGACTGTTGTCGGACCCGGAGCTGAAGGGCGTGGGCGCGGTGCTGCTCGACGAGTTTCACGAGCGGCATCTGCAGGGAGACGTGGCGCTGGCGCTGCTGCGTCGACTGCAGGAGCGACGGAACGAGCTGAAGCTGGTGGTGATGTCGGCAACGCTGGAGGCGGAGCCGGTCGCGGCTTTTCTCGGCTGTCCGTCGCTGCGTGCCGAGGGGCGGCGGTTCGACGTGACAATCGAATATGCGACGCGGCCCACCGAGCGGCCGCTCGAGAGCGACGTCGCGGCGGCGGTGCGCAAGCTCGTGGCCGACGGTCTCGACGGCGACGTGCTGGTGTTCCTGCCGGGCGCTGCCGAGATCCGAAAGGCGCAGTCGGCGTGCGCGGGCGTCGCGGCACAGGCGGGGCTCGACGTGGTCATGTTGCACGGCGACCTCAAGCCCGAGGATCAGGATCGCGCGGTGTCGCTCGGACCGCGCCGCAAGGTGATCCTGTCGACGAACGTCGCCGAAACCTCGATCACCGTCGAGGGCGTGGTGGCGGTGATCGACAGCGGCCTGGCGCGCGTGGCGTCGTTCTCGCCGTGGTCGGGCGTGCCGACACTCAAGGTCCAGCGCATCTCGCGCGCGTCGGCGACGCAGCGGGCGGGACGCGCGGGGCGACTGCGACCTGGGCGTTGCGTGCGGCTGTACTCGCAACACGATCATGACACGCGGCCGGTGCAGGACGTGCCCGAGGTGCGGCGGCTCGATCTCGCCGACGCGATGCTGCTGTTGGCGGGGTCCGGGGTCCGCGTCGACGAGCTGTCGTGGCTGGAGGCGCCGCCCGTCGCGTCGGTGGAGGCGGCGCGGACGCTCCTGACGCGGCTCGGCGCGCTCGACGGCGAAGAGCGCGTGACGCCGCTCGGGCGACGCATGATGCGCTTTCCGCTGCATCCGCGGCAGGCGCGCATGGTGGTCGAAGCGGAGTCGCGCGGCGTCGGGCGTGAGGGCTGCATCGTGGCGGCGCTCGTCGGTGAGCGCGACCTCGTGTGGCAGCGGCCGCGTCGCGCCGAGCTCAGCGGCGACTCGGATCTGCTGGCCGATCTCGATCGCTTTGCCGAGGCGTCGCGCGGCGGGCTGCAGCCGGATCGCGCCCGCTCGCTCGGTCTCGACGCCGGCGCCGCGCTCACCATCGATCGCGTGCGGCGGCAGCTCGAGCCGCTGGTCGATCGCCGCGCGGCGTCGGTGAAGCAGACCATCGCGGACGCCGACGAGGCGCTGCGCATGAGCATCCTGGCCGGTTACCCCGATCGCGTGGCGCGGAGACGGCGCCAGGGCCAGCCGGAGCTCTTGATGTCGGCCGGCGGAACGGCGCAGCTGAGCGAAGCCAGCGTGGTGCGCGACGCGCAGCTCATGGTCATCGTTGACGTCGAGCAGCGCAGCGACCAGCGCGCGGGAGCGGTCGTAGCGCGCAGCGTCACGGCGATCGAAGCCGACTGGCTGATCGACATCGCCGCCGAGCGCATGCGCGACGGCAAGACGTACGAATGGAACGCCGCCGCGGAGCGCGTCGAGGTGGTCGAACGCATGAGCTACGACCAGCTCGTTCTCGACGAGCGGCGCGCCTGGCCCTCGCAGGTCGGCGGCACCGATCCGGAGGCCATTGCCCGGACGCTGTTCGAAGCGGCGCGCGCGCGCGGGCGGCAGACGTTCGTCGACGCGGAGGAGCTGGAGCGGCTGGTCGGACGCGTGGCGTTCGTGCGCGTTCATCTGCCCGAGGCGGGCCTCCCCGAGGTCGGCGAGGCGGAGCTCGACGCCGCGCTGCTCGAGCTCTGTCAGGGACGCGACAGCATCGCCGATCTGCGCGATGCCAGCTTCCTGACGGCCCTGGTAGCGCGGCTGGGGCCCTCGGCGGCGGGGCTCCTGGCCAAGGAGGCGCCGGACCGCATCTCGCTGCCGGGCGGGCGGCAGGTGCGCGTGCAGTACCCGACCGGGCAGGCGCCTTTCGTGGCGTCGAGGCTGCAGGACTTCTTCGGCATGGCGGCCGGTCCGTCGCTGGCGCGCGGGCGTGTGCCGCTGACGCTGCACCTCCTGGCACCGAACCAGCGCGCCGTGCAGGTGACCTCGGACCTGGCCGGCTTCTGGGAGCGGCACTACCCGGCGGTGCGTCGCGAGCTAGGGCGCCGCTATCCGCGCCACTCCTGGCCCGACGACCCGCTGCACGCCGAGCCGCCCGCGCCGCGCCCGCCGCGACGGCGGTGAGCCGTCACGAAAGATGCGTTCGGGGCGACCGGTGATACGATGGAGCGTCCGACGGCGATGAAGCGATCGAGCGTGCATGGGGGATGAAGAGCAGCGCGTCCACGCGCGCATCCACGTTTCGACGACCATCGAGGTCGCGTCGCCCGACGGCAACGTCGAAGCGCAGCTCCGCGATCTGTCGAAGGGCGGCGCGCGCTTCGTCGTGCCGCGCGCGGTCGGTCGCGTAGGCGACACGCTCGAGCTGTTCCTCCCGTCGCTGGGCGGCGAGGAGATCACCGTGATGGCGGAGGTGATCCGCTCCGTCGAAGGGGCGGACGGACACACCGTCGCCGTGCGCTTCGACGCTGTCGATCCGCAGATGCGCGAGCCGCTCAACGACCTCATCGAGGTGCTGCTGACCGCGACGGGCGGCGGCCAGCGATCGTCGCCGCGCGTGGCCAAGCGCATGGACATCCGCTACGGCCAGCTCGGCGAGCTGCGCGCCATCCTCGACGACATCTCGCGCGGCGGCCTGGCCATGACCGTCGCCGACCCGCTCGTGCTGTACGAAGATCTCGAGGTCACGGTGCCCGATACCGGCGGCGATCAGCTGCTCATCTTGCGCGCCCGCGTGGTCCACCAGCGGGCGGTCGAGCATGAGGGACACATGGTTTATCGCGTCGGCCTGGAGTTCGGCGCCCTGCGCACCGAAACCCGCAGGTGCCTGGATGACCTGTTGAAAACGGTCGTGGAGTCGCTCGACGCCGTGACAGAACCGGTCGACTGACGCATATTCACTGCATGCCTCTCCCGGTGTTGAAGGACGAATTACCCCCCGCGTGGAAGCTCGAGGAAGAGATCGAGCGCCTGAAGAAGGAACGGAACGCCGTCATCCTGTCGCACTATTACCAGGAGTCGGAGATCCAGGACCTGGCCGATCATGTCGGGGACAGCCTCGGCCTCGCGCGCGCCGCGCAGAAGTCGGACGCCAAGGTGATCGCGTTTTGCGGCGTGCACTTCATGGCCGAGGTCGCCAAGATCCTGAATCCCGAATCGACGGTCGTCTTGCCCGACATGAAGGCCGGCTGCTCGCTCGCCGACGGCTGCCCGCCCGATCAATTCCGCGCCTTCATCGATGCGCATCCCGGCCACTTCGTCGTCAGCTACATCAACTGCTCGGCGGCGGTAAAGGCGATGTCGGACGTGATCGTGACCTCGTCGAACGCCGTCAAGATCGTGCAGCAGATCCCGAAGGACCAGCCGATCATCTTCGCGCCCGACAAGCACCTGGCGCGCTACGTCCAGAAGCAGACCGGACGCGACATGGTCATCTGGCAGGGCACCTGCATCGTTCACGAGACCTTCAGCGAGAAGAAGATCATCGAGCTGCTCCTGCGCAATCCGGGCGCCGAGCTGATCGCGCATCCCGAGTGCGAGGAGGCGGTCCTGCGTCACGCCAAGTACATCGGCTCGACGACGGGGCTCATCAAGTACGCCGTCTCGTCGCCGGTGCAGACGTTGATTGTGGCGACGGAGGAGGGCGTGCTTCATCAGATGAGGCGCGACGCGCCCAACAAGAGCTTCATTCCGGCGCCGCCCGAGGACGAGAGCTGCGCCTGCAATCAGTGCCCGTACATGCGCCTCAACACGATGGAGAAGCTGTATCTCTGCCTGCGCGATCTGAAGCCGACGATCGAGATGGACGAAGAGCTGCGGCTGGCGGCCAAGCGCCCCATCGACAAGATGCTGGAGATGTCGACCGGAATCTGATAACCCCGCGCGGATGAGAACCGCGCTCGCCCGCACCGCGTCCTTCGCCGTCGCCTTCGCGTTCGCCGTCGTCTTCACTCTCAGCCCGGCCGCCGGCGCCAGCGAGAATGCCGGCAAGCTCGACACCCTGGTCAAGCGCTACCTCGACGGCCTCTTTCGCGCCAAACCGCATCTGGCCACGTTCATGGGCGAGCACCGCTACGACGGCGCGCTGCCCGACCTCAGCCCGGCGGCGCTCAAGAAGCGCGAAGCCGAGCTCATCCGCCAGCAGAAGGAGCTCCTAGCGATCACTCGCGGCGGCGACCTCGGCACCGACGGCGCCGCCGACGCGCAGATCCTCGCCGACGGCATCGCGCTCGAGCTGCTCTACCTGCGCGAGATCCGCGACTGGGAGTGGGACCCGCGCCTCTACGACTCGTTCCCCTATTACGATCCGCGCGAGATCGTCGGACAGCGGCTCAGCGACATCATCCATGGCGACTTTGCGCCCGAAGCCGAGCGCAAGAAGTCGGTGGTCGCGCAGCTCAAGGCGCTGCCGAAGCTCCTCGCCGACGAGCAGGCGGCCCTGGCGAAGCCGACCGGCAAGCGGCACACGCCCGCCGTCTACGTCGAGCAGGGCATCAAGGCCACCAAGGGCAACATCGAGTTTCTCAAGAACGAAGTGAAGCCGTTCGTCGGCGACGATCCGGCGCTGGCGACCGCGCTGGCGGCGCTCGACCGCTATGGCAAGTTCCTCGAGACCGACCTCGCGCCCAAGGCGGACGGCGACTGGCGCCTGGGGGCCGAGCTCTACGCCAAGAAGTTCCCGCTGGCGCTGCAGACCAAGATGTCGCCCGCCGAGCTCTTGCCGCGCGCCAGGGCCGCGTTCGCCGACGCCAAGCTCGAGCTCTATCAGGTGTGCAAGAAGATCCATCAGCAGCTGTGGCCGCGCGAGATGCTGCCGGGCGGCAATCCCGCCGTGCAGCAGAAGGTGATCCAGCGCGTCGTCGACGCGATTTCCAAGGATCACGCCAAGCCCGACGAGCTGGTGGCCGCGCACGGGCGCAACCTCGATGCCTTGCGCGCCTTCATCACCGCGCACAACCTGCTCGAGCTGCCGCCCAAGGAGACGCTGCGCGTCGCCGCCATGCCGGAGTTCAAGCGCGGCGCGACCGCGGCCGAGTACCTCGCGCCTGGCGTGCTCATCCGCAATCCCAAGTGGCAGGCGACCTACTACGTCGATCCGATCGATCCCACGTGGCCGGCCGACAAGGTCGAGTCGTACCTGCGCGGCCAGAACAACTACCAGGTGCAGCTGGTCGCCTCGCACGAGGCCTATCCCGGCCATCACACGCAGTACTTCTATTCGAAGCGCAACTTGAACCCGCTGCGCGCGGTGTTGTGGAACGGCCCCATGGTCGAAGGCTGGGCCGTCTACGGCGAGGGGCTCATGGTCGGGCTCGGCTACGGCGGCGACCAGAACGATCGCTTCCGCGTCTACAACCTCATCGGCAACATGATCTCGGCGACCAACACCATCCTCGACATCGAGCTGCAGACCGGCCACATGACCGACGAAGAGGCGGTGCGCTTCATGGTCGAAGAGGGCTTCCAGCCGAAGGCGCAGGCCGAGAAGAAGCTCAAGCGCGCCAAGCTCGACTCGACGCAGCTGTGCCAATACTTCCTCGGCGTCGACGAGATCAAGACGCTCGAGGCCGACTATCGCGCCAAGGTGGGCGACAAGTTCAATCAGCGCACCTTCAACGAGGCGCTCATCGGACACGGCTCCTTGGCGGTCAAGCTGCTGCGCGCGTACGTGCTGCCGCGCTGAGCGCCGTCATACGGCCGGCGCGGAGGGTGATATAATCGTGCCGTGGGGGAGACGGACGAGGTGGCCGAGTTCCAGGCGCTGAGCGCCAAGGTCTCGGCCAAGACCGCGACGCAGGCGGAACTTACGCGCTGGCGCGAGCTGCGTAAGCACCTCGCGGCGCCGCCCGCCACGCCACCACCACCGGGGCTACCGCGCCAGCACGTGCGCGCGCAGAAGAAGCTCAAGGTCGAGTACGCGCCGGTCGCGGCGCTGCACGCGACCTTCACCGAAGAGGTCTCGGCGGGCGGCATCAAGCTGCGCGTGCAGGGTCACCTCGAGCCGGGCACGCTGCTGGTGGTGCGGCTACAGCTCGGCGAGCCGGGGCCGCTCGTGGTCACGGCGCGCGTCGCGTGGTGCAAGCGCGACGCGGGCCACTACTTCGCGGGGCTGGAGCTGGTCGGGTTGCGCGACGACGAGCGCGAACGGATCGAGGCCTGGACGGTCAGCGCGTCCCTCCCCGCGGCAGTCAACGCTCCTCCGTCAATAGCTCGAAAGTGATGATGCGCGCCGTCGGATCGTTCGCCATCCGATCGATCACGCGCGCCTCGGGCAGCGCCGCCGTGATCTCCTCGAACAGCACTTCGCGCCGCTCGTGTGCCACCGAGCCGTGAGCCGCGATTCGCCGTACCGAATGATCGCCCTTGCGCATGTGCGTGCTCCTTAGTTGCTGCGTCGCCCCTTCTTGCGGCTGCGCCCGAGCTTGATGGCGAGGCCGAAGAGGAGCGTGAAACCCAAACCGCTGCCGCCGCCGCCCGTCGCTGCCATCGAGCAGCCGACCCCGGCGCCGTTGTTGGCGCTGGCGGCGAAGCAGACCCGCCCGCCTTTATTGTCCAGCCCACACAGGCCCGACTGGCACTCCTTGTCGGAAACGCAGCTCGCCCCAACGCCGCCCACACCCGTCGACGAGGGGGGCATCGGCGGCGAGGACGACGTTGGGGGAGTCTGCGCGCCACCGGAGGAGACCGGGGGCGTACTGGTGCTGCCATGACCGGACGTGGTGCCCATGTCCGGGGAGCTATTCGGTTGGAAGCCGGGATCGAACTGCTGAACGTAGGTATCGACCCATGACGCCAGCGTGTCGACGCGCGTGTCGTAGCCGCCCTGGTTGCAGTTGACGTCGCCGTAGGAGGTCAGGCCGACGATGACGTCGCGACCGCCGATGGTCATGAACGCCGGCCCGCCCGAGTCGCCGTTGCAGGTCTCGTGCAGCCCGTCGGTGAAGTGGAGCAGCAGGCCCGTGTGATCGTTCAGCGTCGACGTGGTCTGCCGCTTGACGCCGGAGCCGGACTGCGCGGCCGCGTTGTCGAGGCCGTAGCCGACGAAGCGCACCGGCTTGCCGTCGTGGGTGGCATCGAGCGGCGTGCGATTCATGACCAGCGGCGCGACCGTCGCGGTCATCGGGTTGGTCAAGATCGCCACGCCGATGTCGTTGCCGCCGGGCAGGTTGGCGACGTTGAAGTTCTGGTTGTAGTGGACCTCTTTGACCGGCAAGAGGCTCGCGGCCGACGCGGTGTTGAAGTCGGGTCCGACGTAGACGCGATAGGTCGCGTTGGTGATCGTCGGGTCCTCGCCGCCGGTACAGTGCGCGGCGGTGAGCACCACGTGCGGCGAGATCAGCTCGCCGGTGCAGATGGCGCCGCCCTGTTGGCCGGGGACGGTCATGAAGAGGAGCACGACGGCGCTGTCGGCGGCGTCGGTGGTGCCGCCGATGATCTCCGATTCGATCGCGCCCGGTGCCGGCGCGCTGCCGCTGCAGCCGGCGAGGGCGACGAGGATCCATCCGAGGGACGCACGAACCATGTCCGCGGCCTAGAGCAAGGGTCAGGCCGCGTTGACACAGGCGCGGTTACAGACACTTACACCTCGCGTACGCGCGTCGGCCAGACCCCGGCAGGGGCCCACACTCTCCGCCGAGGGGGGATCCCCCGCCGTGGACGACAGGTTGCGCCCCTCGTTTGCACGGGGCTAAGCTACGCCGATGCTGCGCGCCTTCGCCCTGTCCGTCGTGTTCGCCGGCGGCGTCGTCGCCTGTGGCAACAGCTCCTCGCCGCCGATGCCCGACATGGCGCGCGCGCCGACGGAGCATCCGCCGCTGTGGCACATCAAGTATGGCGGCGGTCCCACGCAGCCGGCGCCCGAGGTCTACACCGTCGTGTGGCAGGGGCAGGAGGCGCTCGGCGCCGAGGTCGCGGACTTCAACGACTGGATGTTGAAGAGCGACTACTGGAAAAATTCGCTCGCGGAGTACGGCATCGGCGCCGGTTCGTCCAAGGGGCTCATCGTGCTGCCGATGGCGGCGCCGGATATGCTCACCGACAGCGGCATTCAGGATCTCGCCAAGATGCTGGTGAGCGGCAACCAGGTCGTCAACGGCGCGAACACGCAGATCGCGTTCGTGCCGCCGGCCACGACGACGGTCCTCTTCGGCACCGACACCGGCTGTGACGTCTTTGCCGGCTATCACCGCCACATCAACCTCGGCGGCAGCACCAACATCTTCTATTCGGTCAACCTCCTGTGCGCGGGCGAATCGGGCGAGCCGATCGATCGCGCGTCGCGCGTCCTCAGCCACGAGATCGCCGAGACCGCGACCGATCCGCTCGGTCCCACCGGCTACGTCGCCGAGGGGCCCGTCGCGCAAGAGGTCTCGGACCTCTGCAACTTCGCCGCCGGTCTTCCCGTCGACGTCGCGCCCGACGCCATGCATCCGGTTGCGCGCCGCTACTGGGTGCAGCGCCAGTACTCGGGCCAGGCGGCGGTCGCGGGCGACAAGGACCCCTGCATCCCGGTGCCGTGGGATCGACCCTACTGGAACGTCGCCATCGATCCCGAGACCATTCCGGTCGCCGCCAACGCCACCGGCGTCCCGGTCACGGCGCGGCTGGCGGTGTTCGCGTACGGGGACGTCGGCCTCATCAAGTGGGTCGCGCTCTCGGGCGACGGCCGGGTCAGCCCCGACCACGGCGAGGCGCACGCGGGCGACACCATCCCCATCACGATCACCCTCTCGAATAGCGATCGCGGCCCGCACGAATTCGACGTCTTTGCCGAGTCGGAGAAGGCCGGCGGCGCCGCCTGGTTCTCGTACGTCACCATTCAGTGAGGCCCATGGACACTCGATCGATCAGCCAGAAGATGACCCTCGTTGCGTCTGCGCTCGCGTGGACGTTCGCCTCCGCTGCCGTCGCTGCGCCGGGGCGCCTGCCGCTCGAGGCGGTGCCGGAGCGGTACGCGCTGACGCTGACGCCGCACCTCGACAGCGGCACCTTCGACGGCGCGGCGCGCATCCACCTGCGCGTGCCGAAGCCGACGACGACCGTGACCATGAACGCCGCCGAGTACGAGGTCACGCGCGCCGAGGTCGCCGGCGCGGCCGCGACGATCAAGCAGGACCCCGCCTCCGAGACCGTGACGTTGACCTTCGCGAGGCCCCTGGCCGCCGGTAGCGCCGAGCTGCAGATCGCATGGCGCGGCAAGCTGTCCGACAAGCTGAGCGGCTTCTATCACGCCGAAGCCAACGGTCAGCACTACGCCTTCTCCGACTTCGAGCCGACCGACGCACGCCGCATGTTTCCCTGCTTCGACGAGCCGGCGCTGAAGGCGCGCTTCACGATGACCGCCGTGATCGACGCCGCCCACGTCGCGGTCTCGAACGCGCCCGTGGTCTCATCGAGCGTCGATCCGGCGACGAAGCTCAAGACGGTTCGCTTCGCCGAGACGCGGCCGCTCTCGACCTATCTGGTGGCGCTCGCGGTCGGACCGCTCGTCGAGGTGCACGCCACGTCCGGCAAGGTGCCGATCCGCGTCTGGACGGTGCCGGGCAAGGCGCACCTCGGTAAATACGCGCTCGACGCCGCGGCCGAGCTCTTGCCGTTCTACGAGAAGTACTTCGGGGTTCCCTATCCGTACGGCAAGCTCGACCTCGTCGCGGTGCCCGATTTCGAGGCGGGCGCGATGGAGAACGCCGGCGCCATCTTCTTCCGCGAGAGCGCGCTGCTCGTCGACGAGCACGGCTCCATCGATCACCAGCGCTCGGTCACCAACGTCATCGGGCACGAGATGGCGCATCAGTGGTTCGGCGACCTCGTCACGATGCAGTGGTGGGACGACCTGTGGCTCAACGAGGCGTTCGCGACCTGGGCCGAGAATCGCGCCGACAGCGTCGTGCATGCCGACTGGTCCCCGTGGCTGGCGTTCCACGGCGGACGCGACGGCGCGCTCACCGTCGACGCCATGAAGGCCACCCATCCGATCCGCATGCCGGTCGCTTCCCCGGAGCAGGCGCACGAGAACTTCGACAGCATCACCTACTCCAAGGGCGCGGCGGTCTTGCGCATGATCGAGCTGTGGGTGGGCGAGCCCGCGTTCCAGAAGGGCGTCAGCGAGTACTTGAAGGAGCACGCCGAGAAGAACGCCACCGGCGAAGACCTGTTCCGCGCGCTCGCCGCCGCGTCGAAGAAGCCGGTCAACGAGGTGGCCAAGAACTGGTTCGATCAGTCCGGCCATCCGCTGGTCACGGCCAAGGCGAGCTGCGTCGACGGCAAGATGCAGCTCGATCTCGCGCAAGAGCCCGACGCGCGCGGCGGCGACACCACGTGGATGATTCCGCTCTGCACGCGCACGCCGGCGGGGACCGAGTGCGCGCTCATGACCCAGAAGAAGGAGACGCGCGTCGTCGCCACGAGCTGCCAGCCGTGGGTGCTGGCCAACGCCGCCGGCGGCGGCTTCTATCGCGTGCGCTACGACGCGGACAGCTTGCGCGCGCTCGGAGCGGCCGCCGAGAAGAGCCTGACGCCGGAGGAGCGCGCGGGCCTGGCTGCTGACGCCTGGGCGCTCGCGCGTGACGGGCGCCTGCCGCTCGCCGATTATCTGCAGCTCGCGTCGGGGTATCGCGGCGAGTCGCGTCGCGACGTCGCCTCGGAGCTGGCGCGACGGCTGGGGCGCGTGGGGCACGACATCGTCGCCGATCCCGAGCAGGGGTCGTGGCGGCGCTTCGTCGACACCCTCTTCGGCCCGACGCTGGCGCAGCTCGGTTGGGCACCGAAGGCGAATGAGTCGGCCGAAGCGCGACGGCTGCGCGCGGTCGCGATCGAGGCGCTCGGCGAAGCCGGCGTACCCTCGGTGTTGCAGGGCGCCGAACGCGAGCTCGCGCGCTACCTCGCCGATCCGAAGAGCATCGATCCGTCGCTGGCCGGGGCGATGCTGCGCCTCGCCGCGCGCAAGGGGGATGCCGCGCGCTTCGACACCTACGTCGCGCGCATGAAGGCGGCACCGTCGCCCGAGGAGCACGACCGCTTCATGAACGCGCTGACCGACTTCGAAGCGCCCGTCCTCGTCGACCGCGCGCTCGCGCTCACCATCACGCCCGACGTGCGGTCGCAAGACGTCACGCGCGTCGTCGGCCAGGCGCTGCGCCGTCCGTGGTCGCGGCGCGCCGCCTGGAAGTTCGTCCAGGCGCATCTGTCGGAGATCCAGAAGCGCGTCCCGGTGTTCATGATGCTGCGCATCGTCGACGCCACCGGCAGCTTCTGCGACGCCGACCTCGCCGCCGATCTGCAGCGCTTCTGGGGCGGCACGAAGCTCCCCGGTCTACAGCGCAAGCTGGCGCAGGCGACCGAAGAGGCGCAGCGCTGCGTCGACCTCAAGACGCGCGAGCGGGCGAACGTCGGCCGCTGGCTGAATCAGACGTCGAGCGGCAAGAGCCACGGCGCTCTCCAGCGACGGGGCGTGAACTTGCGCGCGGCGCTCATGGCGTCCGCCTCGGCGAAGTAGGCGGCGCGGCGCGGGTCGTTCGGCGACACCAGATCGAGCAGATCCTCGAGGAGGCGCATGCGGAAGCAGGGCACCGCGCCGGGGCGCGAGCGCTCTTCGGCTTCGATCATGAGCTTCATGCCCTCGGCGCGGCGGCCGAGCGCCAGCGCGACGACGGCGCGATCGTGGAGCAGGCGCGCCGCGAAGAGCGGCGGCTCGAGCGCCGGGGTCTGACGCAGCGCCCGGTCGGCCTCGCGCACGAGCGCCCGCGCGGCGTCACGCTGATTGAGCCGCGCCAGCCGATTGGCCTCGGACAAAAAGGCGCGCGCCACCGCGTCGGCGCATTCGAAGGCGCCCGTCGTCGGCGAGAGCGCCGAGCGACGGATGCGCGGCAACATCTGGCGCGCCAGCCGGCACGCGGTCTCGGTGTCGCCGTCGAGGAGCTTCATCTCGACGAGTTGGTAGCTGAAGAGCGAGCGATGGGTCCAGGGCAGCGCGGCGGGGTCGACGTTCTCGACGTCGGCCAACAGGCGCCACGCCGTCTCCTTGTCGCCGCGCAGGCGCTCGATGTAGGCCAGGCGCACGATGTCGAGCGGCGTGAGCGCGTCGGAGCGGTGGGCGGCGCTGCGTGAGATATCGGTGACGAACTTGTCGTACTCCCCGGCGAGGAAGAGCGCGTTCTGCCGCTGCAGCGCGATGTAGCCCGACTTGGAGACGCGGAAATCGATGAACTGCTCCCACCACGGAATCGAGCGATCGGGCCGCCCCGACACCACCTCGTAGAGCGCGCGCATGATCGGCAGCCACAGCCGCGCCCGCTCGCTGGCGACCTGGTGCGCGCCTTCCTCGAGCCGCAGGAAGTGCTGGTCGACCCGCCGGGCGATGCGGCCGCCGAGGTGCGCGAACGGCAGGAGCAGCATGAGCGCGATGGCCTCGGTCTCCTGCCGCACTTCCGTCGACGGCGAGCATTTACCGAGCAGGCGATAGCGCAGCGCGAACTCGAGCTGCTCGAGGTTGCGCGAGGTAAACTGGTAGTGAGGGATGGCCATCGAATAGGTGAAGAGGCGGACCGCCGTCTCGGGATCGTCGATGGGACGCGTCGGCCTCTTGAAGAGGCCGGCGAAGATGAGCCGCGCGAGCAGCCACAAGACCGACAGCGCGCGGATGAAGTGGGGGCGCGCCGGCTTGTGGCCGAGCTTGACCAGCGTCTCTTCGCACAGCTTGCCCGACGACTCGAGATCGCCGTCCTGCATGAGACAGTTGGCGAGGTGGATCTCGCCCCAGATGCGCTCGACTGGCGACAGCGCCGCTTCGGGCAGGCCGTCGCGATACTGCTCGATGGCATCGCGGAAGCGGCCCGTGCCCTCGAGCGAATGGGCCAGCCGCAGCCGCAGGCTCGCCAGCTTGCCGCGATCGGTCGCGTGGCGCAGCGCCAGCTGGTAGAGCTCGACGGCGCGCCCGTGCGCCAGCTTGCGCAGCGCCGCGTCGGCCGCGCTCTCGGCGTGGGCGGCGGCGCGCACCTCTTCGCCGGCGAGGAGCAGCTCGCGCACCAGCGCCTCGGCGTCGTCGGGCCGAAGCTGCGCGATGGTCTCGGCGAGGCGGCGGTGCAGGATGCGCGTCCGCTGCGGCGGGATCTCGGCCTTGATCGCCTCGCGGATGCGGTGGTGATAGAAGTCGTAGCGCTCGTCGTCGAGCAAGGCGCCGCGCTTGCCCGACTCGCGCAGGATCTTGAGCCCGCACAGCCGGCGCAGCCCCGCGCCTTCGAGCGAGAGCGCGCGCGAGTCTTCCATCAGCGCAGCGCGCAGGAGCTCGGCGTCGATGGGGCCGGGCGAGATCGCCGCCAGCTCGACGAGCGCCATCTCGTCGACGTTGAGGATCGAAAGGCGGCGCCGCACCACCATCGACACCGTCGGGATGTCGAGCTCCGGGTGCTCGGTGTGGAGGCGGGTCAGCTCGACGAGGAGGAAGGGGTTGCCTGCCGCTTCCTTGCAGATGCTCTCGATGGCGCCGGGCGCGAACTCGGTCGACTGGCGCAGCGCCGTCTCGACGACGCGGGCACCGTCGGCGGCGGCGAGCGGGCCGAGCCACAGCTGCGTCAGCACCTCGTCGCTGCCGGGGCGGCGCATGCGGCGGAGGAAGCGGTCGAGCGTCTCGCCGTCGGCCTCGTCGGGCGGCCAGGCGGTTGCCATGACGAAGAGGCCGTGCGTGCCAGGCGCGCGTAGGAGGTGCTGCAGGAGCGCGAGCGAGTCTTCGTCGGCCCAGTGCAGGTCATCGAGCAACAGCACCAGCGGCCGCTGCATCGTGATGCGCTCGATCAGCCGCTTGACCACGGCGAAGGCACGCTCGCGATCGACCTGCGTCGGCAGCGACTCCAGCACCTCGGTCGTCGTCAGCTCGCGCAAGACGGGGAAGAGGCGCGCCAGGAGCGCCAGGTCATTGCCGATGGCGTCGGAGAGAGCGCCTTTGTCGAGCGTGCCCTTCTGTACCGCGCGCTCGAGCAGCGTGGCGGCGCCGTCGACGACCTGGTCGAAGGCGTTGTAGGTGACCGCTTCATGCTCGCGGCAGGCGCCGCGGAGGACGATGCAGCCGACCGCGCGCGCCTCGTCGAGCACCGCTTCGGCGAGCGCGCTCTTGCCGATGCCCGACTCGCCGGAGATGAGCGCCATGTGGCAGGCGCCGCCGCGGGCGCGCTCCATCAGCTGGACGAGGACGGCGCGCTCGGCGGCGCGGCCGACCAGCTCGCCGTCGGTGAGCGCGGGAAACTGGTTCGATCCCCACTCGCGGGCGCGGTGGCGATCGGGCGTCGTCGGGGCGCCGCACTGCTCGAGCGCCTGACGCGCCGCGCGCGGGGTCTGATAACGCTCTTCGGGGCGCTTCGAGAGCAGGCGCAAGACCCAGAGCTCGAGGTCGGGCGGCACGCCTTCGACACGATCCGACGGCGGCAGCGGGTGCTGGTAGCGCTGCGAGTTGAGCACCTGACGCTGCGGCCCGCCGAAGGGCGGCTCGCCACACAGCATCTCGTAGACGATGGTGCCGAGCGCGTAGAGATCGCTGCGCGCGTCGAGCGGGCGGCCGTCGATCTGCTCGGGCGACATATAGGTCGGCGTGCCGGCGAGCATGGCGTCGGAGAAGTCGGGCGTGTCGTCGGCGCCGGCGAGGCCGAAGTCGAGGATCTTCACGTGGCCGCGATCGGAGACCATGATGTTCGAAGGCTTGAGGTCGCGGTGCACGATGCCGGCGGTGGCGAGGCACTCGAGCGCGTCGAGGATCTGCGCGCAGGCGGCGTAGAGCTTGGGCAGGTTGGCGCCGCCCGAGCTGGCGCGCACGTGACGGCGGAGGTCGACGCCCTGGGCCAGCTCCATGATGAAGTAGGCGCCGTCGTCGGCGATGACGAGGTCGTAGAGGGCGGCCAGGTTCGGGTGGGCCAGGCGCGAGGCGATGCGGTATTCATTCTTGAAGCGAAGGAGGCCCTCGCGCCGCGACGCCAGGGTCTTGATGGCCACGCGCTCGCCGGTCTCGCAGTGAATCGCCCCGTAGACGACGCCCATGCCGCCGCGGCCGATCTCCTCGATGACGCGATAGCGCGAGTCGGACGCGAGCGCGCGCGGCAGCTGCAACGGCGCAGTCTGCGTCTTCGCCAGCACATTGGCGGCGGAAGAGCTGGTGGGCGGGACCACGCTCATGGCGCAATGCAAGCGTGAAGCCCAGTCAATGTAAAGTCAAATCAGGCGGTTAGAAGTGAGGTCAGCTGTTTCTTGGGGTGTCGTCCCCCAGGTGCATCGACCCCTGTTCACCCGAGATGCGGCCATGATTTCGTATGCTAGGGTGCCGCCGTGCTGAGCTTCATTGCCGAGCGGGCCGCCGAGGATGCGCCGGCGCTGGTGCGTCCGGACGGCGCGCAGATGACCTATGGAACGCTGGCGATGGCGGCCGCCGCGGTACGCCAGGCGGTCGAGGCGCGCGTCGGCGACGTGGCGGGGCGCGTGGTCGGCGTCGCCGTCGACGACATGGCCGGCTTCGTCGCTTCGGTGCTCGGGCTCCTCGAGGCGGGCGCGGTGATCATGCCGCTCGAGCCGGCACGCGGAATCGAGGCGCTGGAGATCGAGGCGGCCGAGGCGCGGGCGGTCGCGGTCATCGTCGGCGACGCGGCCGAGGATCGACTGGACGTCATCGCCGGCGACGCGACCCGGCGGCTGCTCGCGCCCGAGGCCTGCCTGCTGCTCGAAGCGCCCACCGCCGGCGGCGGCGAAGGCGGCGGGGCAGGCGCGCGCAGTCGGCGCGCCATGCACTCGCGACAGTCGCTCGGCCTCGGCGTCGACGCCATCGTCGCGCAGCTCGGTCTCGCCGCCGGCGCGCGGGTGCCGCTGCTCGGCACGCCGACCGAGATGCTCATCACCGCCACGCTGCCGACCTTGCGCGCCGGCGGCACGCTCCTGGCGCTGCACGGCGTGCGCGCGGTCGATCAAGCGTCGGCGATGGCGCGGCTGGGCGCGACACTCTTGACCGGCGCGGCCGCGACGCTCATCCCGATCGCCGCCGCCGCCACGTCCTCGACGATCTCGGCCGCGCGCTCCGCCGGCGTCCATCTGAAACGCGTCGTGGTCGTGGGCGCCATCGAGCCGGACGACGCGGCCCTCCTCCGTCGCGCCTTCGGCGGCGCCCGCGTCGAACGCGCCTGCGATGCGCCCGAGACGCTGCGCATCGCCGCCGGTCAGACCGAGCCGCTGCAGCCGCTCGCCGGCGTGCGCGTACACGCGAGCGGCGCGGCGCTCGAAGTCCACTCGCCGACGTTGATGATGGGATATCTCGACGACCCCGAGGCGACACGCGTCGCGTTCGTCGCACGCGACGACGTGCGCTGGATCCGGACCGCGATCCCGCCCGGCCTGGTCGCCCACTAGCCGGGCGGCCGATCGCGGCTACGGCAGCGGATCGGTCGGGATCGTAGCCTTGGCCTTTTCCGCCTTCAGCCGCTGCTCGCGCGCCTTTTCGTAGTTGCCCTTGTCCGCCGCACGCTCGGCGCGCCAGCTGTGGTACTGGGCGCTCTTCTCGTCGACGGTTCTGCAACCCATGCCGGCCATCGCCAACAGCGATACGACGCCGAGACCCATCACCAGACCCTTCATTGAGAACCTCCTCATTGCGCTACTGCACCCGCCGCGCCACCGCTCGCCCGAGCCGCTCGTCACGTGGCGTCGGCGCCGGAGTTGCGGTACACGTCGGTGCATGGCGTTGCTGTTCGAGCAGCTCTTCGACCCCGAGTCGTCGACCTATACGTACCTGGTCGGCTGCTCGGCGACGCGTCTGGCCGCGCTCATCGATCCGGTCCTCGAGCAGGTCGAGCGCGACCTCGCGCGCGTCGCGGCGCACGGTCTCACGCTCGTCTACACGCTCGAGACCCATATCCACGCCGATCACGTCACGGGCGGCTCGGAGCTGACCGCGCGCACGGGCTGCAAGCCGGTCGTCCACCTGCACAGCGCCGTCACCTGCGAAGCGGTGCGCGTCGCGCAGGGCGATCGCTTCCTCATCGGCGAGGTCGCCGTCGACGTCCGCGAAACGCCGGGCCACACGCCCGAGTCGCTCAGCTTCGTCATCGGCGACCGCGTCTTCACCGGCGACGCGCTGCTCATCGGCACCTGTGGACGCACCGATTTTCAAGGCGGCGATCCCGGCACACTCTTCGACGCCGTGTACGCGCAGCTCTTCACGCTGCCCGACGAGCTCCTCGTCTATCCCGCCCACGACTACCAGGGGCGGACCCATTCTACCGTCGGTGAGGAGCGACGCGCCAACAAGCGCCTGGCCAACCGCGCTCGTGCGGAGTTCATCGAGCTGATGAACGGGCTCGGCCTGCCGCCGCCGAAGAAGATCGACGTCGCGCTGCCGGCAAATCTGGGCTGCGGCCGACCGCCTCAGTCCTGATCGGCTCCCTCTAGTCCGGTGATAGAGTAGCGGCACCGAAGGGGGCCCATGCCTCGTGATCTGCCGATCGGCAACGAGCGGCTGCTGGTGCTGTTCGACGACGACTACGTCTTGCGGGACTTCTATTACCCGAATGTCGGGAAGGAGAACCACGCCGGCGGCTTTCCGTTTCGCTTCGGCGTCTTCGTCGACGGGCGCTTCTCGTGGGTGCGGCGCGACACCGGCTGGCGCATCGACCGTCGCTACGAGCGCGACACCCTGGTCACCGACGTCACCTGCACCCATGAAGCGCTCGGCCTCGAGCTGCGCTGCTCGGACTGCGTGGACTTTCACGAGACGCTGCTCATCCGCAAGGTGCGCATCCTCAACCGCGCCGCCGACGAGCGCGAGGTGCGCCTCTACTGGCATCACGATTTTCGCATCAGCGAATCGGACGTCGGCGACACCGCGGCCTACGATCCCGAGACGCGCACGGTCACGCACTACAAAGGCTATCGCTACTTCCTCGCCAATACGCTCGTCGACGGCGTGGCCGGCGTCGAGCGCTTCGCCATCGGACAGAAGGGCGCTCCCGGGCGCGAGGGCACCTGGCGCGACGCCGAGGACGACGGCAACCTCGGCATGAACCCGATCGCACAGGGGGCCGTCGACAGCGTGGTCTCGGCGTCGGCGCGCGTCGGCGGCAACGGCGAGCGCGCCATCTACTATTGGTGCTGCGCCGCCAAGATCTGGGAGGGCGCGTGGGACGGCGCCAAGGAGCTCAACGCCAAGGTGGTGGCGCGCGGGCCCGAGGCGTTCTTCACGCGCACGCGCGCCTGGTGGCGCCTGTGGGTCAACAAGGAGCCGACCGAGTTCTTCGGGCTGCCACCGTCGATCGTGGACCTCTACAAGCGCTCGCTCCTCATCGTCGCCACGCAGATCGACGAAGGCGGCGGCATCATCGCGGCCAACGACTCCGACATCACGCACTTCGCCCGCGACACCTATTCGTACGTCTGGCCGCGCGACGGCGCGCTCGTGGCGCACGCGCTCGACATGGCCGGCTACCCGGAAAAGACGCTGAAGTTTTTCCATTTCTGCGCCGACGTGATCACGCCGCAGGGCTACCTCCTGCACAAGTACAACCCCGACAAGTCGCTGGCCTCGTCGTGGCATCCGTGGGTGGCGCTGGCGGCGCTGCCGGCGGGCGGCACGCAGGCCGATCTCAAGCTCGGCCGGCCGCAGCTGCCGATCCAGGAAGACGAGACCGCGCTCGTGGTCTGGGCGATGTGGCACCACTTTCAGCGCTACCGCGACATCGACGCGATGAAGCCGCTCTACGGCCGGCTCATCCGCAAGGCGGCCGACTTCATGGTGGGCTATCGCGACCCGCACACGAAGCTGCCGGCGCCGTCGTACGATCTATGGGAGGAGCGGCGCGGGATTCTGACCTTCACCTGCGCGGCGGTGTACGGCGGGCTCGTCGCCGCCGCCGAGTTTGCCGGCGCGTTCGGCGATCCCGACCACGCCGCGCGCTACAGCGCCGCCGCGCGCGAGATCAAGGACGGCATGGATCGCCACCTGTGGCGCCCCGAGCTCAACCGCTTCGCGCGCATGATCAATGTCGGCGACGACGGCGCCATCACCGTCGATCCGGTGATCGACGCGTCGCTCTACGGCACGTTCGCGTTCGGCGCCTACGCCGCCGACGATCCGCGCGTCGAGGCGACGATGAAGGCGGTGCGCGACAGGCTGTGGTGCAAGACCGACGTCGGCGGCGTCGCCCGCTACGAGGACGACTACTATCACGCGGTCAGCCAGGACAAGCAGGCGGTGCCCGGCAACCCGTGGTTCATCTGCACCATGTGGCTGGCGCTGCACAGCGTGCACAAAGCCAAGACCGTCGAGGAGCTCGCCGAGGCAGTGCAGATCCTCGAGTGGGTCGACTCGCGGAAGCTGCCGTCCGGCGTCCTCGCCGAGCAGGTCAACCCCTACACCAACGCGCCGATGTCGGTGTCGCCGCTCACCTGGAGCCATGCCACGGTCGTCGACGTCGTGCAGTCGTACCTGGAAAAACGTGAAGCGGTCGAGCGCTGTCCGACTTGCGGTGGCCCCAAGCGGCGCAAGATTGAAGGGTACGAGCGCAACGAACCCAATCTGACGCACACCCACTAGAGGCGCCGATGGACGTAGACAAGAATCCACTCCGCGAAGGGCTGCAAGGCGAGCGCGTTCCGGCGCCCACGACGTTCGTCATCTTTGGCGCGTCGGGTGATCTGACCAAGCGCAAGCTCGTGCCGGCGCTGTACTCGCTCACGCGCGATCGGCTGCTGCCGTCGCCGTTCAACGTCGTCGGCGTGGCCCGGCGCGACATTCCGCAAGAGACCTTCCGCGGCCAGATGCGCGAGGCGACCGACAAGTACGCGCGTCGCCGGCCGGTCGAGGACGCGCTGTGGCAGTCGTTCTCCGAAGGGATCTTCTACGTCAACGGCACGTTCGAGGATCCGGCGACCTATCAGCGGCTCAAAAAGCGGCTCGACGAGATCGACGCCGAGCGCGACACCGCCGGCAACCGCGTCTTCTATCTGTCGACGCCGCCGTCGGAGTATCCGATCATCGTCAAGCAGCTCGGCGCCGCGGGGCTCATCAACAAGGATCGCTCGGGGCCGTTCACGCGCGTCATCATCGAGAAGCCGTTCGGGCACGATCTGGCCTCGGCGCAGGCGCTCAACAAAGAAGTGCACGAGGTGCTGCGCGAAGATCAGACCTTCCGCATCGATCACTATCTGGGCAAGGAGACGGTCCAGAACATCCTCGTGTTCCGGTTCGCCAACGGGATCTGGGAGCCGTTGTGGAACGCGCGCTACATCGATCACGTGCAGCTCACCGTCGCCGAGGCGATTGGCGTCGAGGGGCGCGGCGGCTACTTCGAGCAGGCCGGCATCTTGCGCGACATGGTGCAGAACCACATGTTCCAATTCCTCTGCCTGACCACCATGGAGCCGCCGGTCGCGTTCGAGGCAGAGGCGGTGCGCGACGAGAAGCTCAAGGTGCTGCGCTCGCTGCATCCCCTGCCGGCGACGCCCGAGGAGGTCGCCAAGCTGGTGGTGCGCGGGCAGTACGGGCGCGGCTTCGTCAACGGGGAAGAGCGCATGGCCTATCGCGAGGAGCAGGGCGTCGCCAAGGACTCGACCGTCGAGACGTTCGTCGCGCTCAAGCTGCAGATCGACAACTGGCGCTGGGCGGGCGTGCCGTTCTACCTGCGCGCCGCCAAGGCGATGCCGAAGCGGGTCACCGAGATCGCCATTCACTTCAAGCGCGCGCCGCACATGCTCTTCGGCAAGCAGTCGCGCGGCCGGCTCGACGACGAGCCCAACGTCCTGTCGATCCGCATCCAGCCCGACGAGGGGATCTCGCTCAAGTTCTTCTCCAAGGTGCCGGGGCCGACGATGGAGGTGCTGCCGGTGCCGATGGAGTTCCGCTACGGGACGTCGTTCGGCGCCGAGCCGCCCGAGGCCTACGAGCGGCTCATCCTCGACTGCCTGCTCGGCGACGGCACGCTGTTCACGCGCGGCGACGAGGTCGAGGCCTCGTGGGCGTGGATCGATCGCATCGAGAAGTCCTGGGCGGCGACCAAGGCGACGGACTTCCCCAACTACGCGTCGGGGACCTGGGGTCCGGCGGCGGCCGACCGCTTGATCGAGGCGGACGGGCGGCACTGGAGAAAGCCATGAGCGACACACCCGCGGTCCACGGCGGCGACGACACGCTGGCGGTCTTCGAGCGCGGCCAGGCGATCGAGGTGCCGGTGGGGCGCATCGAGATCGAGCTGGCGGCGTTGTGGCGGCGCGCCGCCGAGGCGCGGCCGGGCCAGATCCCCAACGCCGTGACGCGCGCCTGCTTGTGGAACCTGGTCGTGCGCGTGCAGGGCGAGCCGCAGTTCATCAGGATCAAGCGGATCATCGACGATCTGTCGCTGCGGATTCCGGCGCGCACCATCGTCGCGCGCGCCGAGCCCGAAGGCACCGACGACAGCATCCGCGCGTGGGTCGAGGCCAACTGGCGGCGGCGCGAAGGCGGCGGGCCGGCGTCGGGGTCGGACGAGGTGACGCTCTGGGCGAGGGGGCGCGCGGTCGAGCGGCTGCCGTCGCTGGTGCGAGCGCTGCTCCTTCCCGATGCGCCGACCGCGATGTTCTGGCCGACGGCGCTGCCGCCGCCGAACCCGATGGTGCGCGAGCTCATCCATCAGGCCGACCGCCTGATCGTCGACACGCGCAAGATCGACGACGAGCGCGCGCTGGCAGAGCTGTGCGCGTTGGCGAGGAAGGAGGATGACCTCGAGGTCGCCGATCTGTCGTGGCTCGGGATCTCGCCGTTGCGCGGGATGTGCGCGGCGCTGTTCGATCCGCCGCGCGATCCGGCGCGGCTCGGGCAGCTCGATCGCGTGCGCGTCGTCTCGAACATCAAGGGGACGCAGGCGCGCGGCCTCCTGGCGCTCGGCTGGCTCATGGCGCGGCTCGAGTGGACGCAGCCGACGCGGCTGCCCGACGCGGGCGCTCGACGGTGGCAGGTGCGCAAGAAGGACGGCGGCACGGTGAAGCTGGAGCTGGCGACCGAGCCGGGCGGGAGCCACGGCGTGGCCGCCATCGAGCTGTCGGCGGGCAGCGACACCTGGACGCTGCGGCGCGACGACGTCATCACGGTCAGCGGGCCCGATGTGGCGTCGCGGGCGCAGCCGGCACGCAGCCACTCGGACGCGGAGCTGCTGGCGTCGGCGCTCGGCGCGCGCGGGCGCGATCCGGTGTTTCGCGAGGCGTTGGGGGCCGCGGTGTCGCTCGTCGACGCCGGGCAAGGGTGAGGGAGAGGACATGAAACGATCCAGAAGCGAATACGGCGACGTCATCATCTATCGCGAAGCCGACGAGGTGGCACACGGCGCGGCCGACGCGTTCGTCGAGATCGTCGCCGGCGTCCTCGGCGACCACGAGGTCGTGCGCGTGGCGTTGGCGGGCGGCTCGACGCCAAAGGCGATGTACCGGCTGTTGGCCTCACCAGCCTATCGCGAGCGCGTCGATTGGAAGCGGGTCGAGATCTTCTTCGGCGACGAGCGCTGCGTGCCGCCCGACCACCCCGAGTCGAACTACCGCATGGCGCGGGAGGCGCTGCTCGACCACGTGCCGCTCGGGGCCGATCGGGTGCACCGCATCCTCGGCGAGCGGTCACCGCCGGAGGCTGCGTCGGCCTATCAGCAGACCCTCATCCGCGTGGCCGGGGAAAAGCCGCGGCTCGATCTGGTGCTGCTCGGCATGGGGCCCGACGGGCACACGGCGTCGCTCTTTCCCGGGACGCCGGTCCTCGACGAGCGCAGCCTCCTGGTGGCGCCGGTGTGGGTCGACAAGCTCGAGAGCTGGCGCGTGACGCTCACCGTGCCGGTGCTTTCGGCGGCGGCGCACGTCGTCATCGTGACCGCCGGCGACGAGAAGGCCGAGGCGCTCGCCAAGGCGCTCGACGGCGCGCGCGGCGTCGTGCCGATCACGCTCGTGCGCGCGGCCGATCAGCGCTGGCTCGTCGATGAAGCGGCGGCGCAAAAGTGGCGCGGGCGCGACTGAATGCGCTATGGTCGCGGCGGAGGTTTTGCACATGGCAGGCCGTACGAAACGTCGAGTAAAGGGTCGGTCCAAGGCGCATCAGAAGGTCACCAAGGCAAAGGCGACCCGTAAGCGCAAGGCGCATCCGAAAGTCGGATACGGCACCAAGAAGCGCCGCGCCAAGAAGGCGGCAAAAAAGAAGTAGCTCCGCGCTGGCGGCTGCGCTGGCTACAGCCGATACGCTTCGATGACGACGCCGGCGACGGTCCGCCGCATCCAGTAGACCGTTCCGTCGTCGCCCACGTACAAATCGCGGAACGCCTCTTCGCGCGGCGGCGCCGCCGGCACGGTCATCCGTCCGGCGATCGCGCCGTCGCGCCCGAGCTTCACCAGCGTCAGCGATTCGTCTTCGATGCGGAAGGGCGGCGTCTTCGATTCGTGGCCGGTATGGGCGGCGACGAAGACCTCGCCGGCGGCGTCGGCGTCGAGGAGCGCCAGGAACATGAGCGGCGCGGCGAAGTCGACCGTCGTTTCCCAGACGGGCGGATTTTCGCCGTCGGCGTAGACGCGCACCTTGGCGCGGCCGGCGGTGCGGTCGCTGATGGCGGCGGCGACGAAGCGGCCGTCGCGCGTCGGGCGGCCGGGTGCCGACGGGCGGGCGTGATCGATGGCGCCGGTGGCGTCGGCCAGGCGCAGCCACGCGCCGTGGGCGCGTTCGGCCCACAGGTTGCCTTTGTCGTCGCTGAAGAGGCCGCTGACGGCGGCCGGCTCGGCCAGACCCGTGCCGGCGAGCGGGACCTGATTGAGCGCGCGCCCATCGGCGTCGTAGATGCTGACACGCTTGTCGCGCAGGCGATCGAGGACGGCGATGCGATCGTGCACGCCGCGCGCGACATCCTGCGCGGCTTCGGTGTCGAGGGCAATGGGCGTGCGTGGACGGCCGGCGGCGTCGAAGCGCGCCAGGCGCTTGTTGACGTTGTCGAGGACGAGGACGCCGTGTCCGTCGACGAAGAAGCTCATCGGCCCCTCGGTCACCGACTCGGGATCGGCGCGATGGCCGAGCTGTCCAGCAGCCGATCCCCACGGCGCCGAGAGGATGACGCGCGCGCGCGCGCTCGAGGCGCCGAGATCGCCGTGCGCCGGCGGAGTCGTCGCGGGCGGCGTCGTGCCCGGCGGCGGCGGCGTAGTCGGCGCGCCGCCCGCGCCGTTCGCCGGCTGCGTGGGATGCGCGCCACGCCGGCTGAGCACGACGAAAAGCACGAGCGCGATCGCCACGACGGCGAGGGCGGCGGCGAGGAGCGCGCGCTTCACAGCGCCGGCAAGCGCGAGAGCGCGTCGGGGACGTCGCCGCGGACGACGACGACCGACGGGCCTTCGTCGAGCGCGTCGAGCCAGTCGAGCGGATCGGCGTGCACCTCGATGACCGGCCAGGCGCCGTGCAGGCGCGCCTCGACCAGGCGCGACTTGAGGGCGCGTCGCGGGGTCACGCCGTCGACCCGCACGAGCGCGACGTCGTATCCGAACTGCGCGGCCAGCCGCTCGCCGATGGCCCGCAGCGGCTCGGCGCCGCCGTCGACGCGCAGGTTGCCGCCGGGGAGATCGGCGGCGCCGTCGCCGCCGGCGACGAGCTGCACCAGCGGCGGGGCGCCGTCGAGGAAGCGCGCCGTGGGAGAGCAGAGCGCCAGGCGGCCGTCGCGGGCGCGGGCCACGCCGAGCTGTCCGAGGAGGCCGCGGCCGAGCGCCTCC
>JAQBQH010000059.1 GCA_028287105.1 Myxococcales bacterium | reverse complement strand
GACCCACGCATCGCTGATCTCGACTGCGAGGGTAAGCCGGATCTCATTCTAGGCTTCAGCGACGGTTGGCACGTCGCCCCGGGGACATGGCGACGGTAGTTTCTGACTGCCGACCACCGCTGGCTATTACCTCGGGCGCATTCACATTATCCGATTTCGATCACGACGGCTGGCTCGACGTCGTCGGCCGGAGCGGCGAAAGTACCGTCTCGGTGATGCTCAACGATCGCCATGGCTCGTTCCGAACCGTCACGACGGTGTTCGCGAATCGTACGAGCATCGAGAATGCGGGATGCTCATCGTCCGCCCGTAGATGAAGTCGGCGAAGTCTGAGATGGCGCCCGCCTCCTGCTTCACGCATCCAAAGCGTGCCGCGGTCGGTTGTGCCTGAGTTGTGCTTCGAGCGATTTTCGCCAACGCAGGGGTGGGAATCGGCACTGTGTACATGGTGGCACGATCCGACTCGACGAACCTCGATGAGCTGTTGCTAGACACTGCGTGGGTTCGGCGTGTCGCCGTAGCGCTCGTGGCCGAATCGGCGGACGCCGATGATGTCGCGCAGTTGACGGTCGTGGCCGCGATCGAACGGCCGCCCGCCGATCCGAGCGAGCCGCGGCGGTGGCTCCTGACCGTAGCTCGTAACATCGCTCGAATGATGGGCCGAACTACTGCGCGCCGCGCAAGACGCGAAGCGCTTGTCGAGCACGAGCCCGTCCCGACGCCAGAAGCTCTCGTCGGGCGCGCGGAACTGCAAAGTCAGTTGGCGAGATTACTGACCGAGCTCGACGAGCCGTATCGGACCACGGTGCTCCTCCGCTACTTCGAAGACCTTGCGCCATCGGATATTGCTGAGCGGCTCGGTATTCCGGCCGGCACAGTTCGGTGGCGACTCAAGCGCGGGCTCGACCAGCTTCGCTCGCAGCTCGACGGCACTCACGCGAATCGTCGTTCCTCCTGGATTTTGACGATGACCGCGCTGGAACGCTCTGGCAAACCGCAATTCGTACCGCTTGCGGTGAAGGGAACTCTCATCATGACGAAGAAGCTACTCATCGCCGCCGCCGCGTTATTGCTGTTGCTGCTGCTGCTAAACGTGGAGTGGCATCGTGTTTCGCCTCCAATAGCCGCGAAGCCCGCAAGCGCGGAGGCGTCGGGGCCGATGCGTCCCCGCTCCTCGCTGCGCCGTGCTCCCCCGTTCAGACTCCCGACGGCAACGAAGATCGATGCTCCGTCACTAAACGCTGGCGAGCTCGGCGGCCGCGTCCTTTCTGCGGCCGACGGGAAGCCCATCGCGCGCGCAACCCTGACGTTCTTGCACAGGGGGCTCGCGGATTCGAGCGAGAGCGACGACAGTGGCCACTTCCGCCTGCGTCCAGATTCTCCTGGCGCGTACGAACTGACGTCCGCTGTCGCCTCTGGCTTCGCGCCATTCGAGCCTGCGCTCGGGCACTCGCCTTTGACGTTGTGGGCGCGCGCTGGCGTGCGGCTAGACGACATCACGATCTACCTGACGCCGGCGATCGCGCTCACCGTTGTCGTCAAGGACAACAGCGGCAAGCCGATCTCGTCAGCTGAGGTGCGCGTTTTCGACCAACCGCAGGGTTTCGCCGACGGGAAGCCCACTCTGACCGACGATACGGGTCAAGCGCATGTGAGTGCGCGGCCGTTCGTCATCATTGAGGTGCGCCGGTCTGGTTACGTCGGCGCCCGCGCCAGCGTCGGCGCCGCAGTCGAAGCGGACCGCCGGCTCGAGCTGCGTCTCATCGCCGGATCCGAGAGGCCGCGCCTGGAAATTCAAGGCCGCGTCGTTGATGCCCGCGGACAAGGTGTGGACGGCGCGCTTGTGGAGGCCGAGGTGCAGTCTGCAGTAGGCGACCGCTTCGCCACCAATGGCCAGACCCTTTCGAGTGCCGACGGCACGTTCGTAGTCTCGGCGCTCGATGACTACGATTACACGATGCGCGCGAGCGCGCGCGGGTTCGCGGGGACGGTCAAGCGCGATGTCCATGCCGGCAGCCGCGATGTCGCTCTCGCGCTCGGTGCCGCTACGGCCATCTTGCGTGGCACCGTCCGGGACGGCGCCGCCAAGCCGGTGGTCGCCTTCACGCTCGTCGCGCGAAGCAAAGAGGGTGTGATCGGCCGCGGCCCAGAAGAATTTGCTACCGTCGTCGATGGCGACGGCCACTACGAGCTCGCGCTCGCCCCAGGCACCTACCAAGTCGCCGCGGCTGCTCGGGGTCTGGCACGCTCCCCCTGGCAGATGGTGACACTTAGCGACGCCGCCACGCTGAACTTCACGCTGCGCGCCGGCAGTCGTCTATTTGGCCACGTCATCGATCGCGGCAGCGGACAGTCGATTGCTGGCGCTCGCGTCATGCTCGAAAGCGACACCCTCACTGACGGTGTGACGACACTATCCGATGCGACAACGGATGCCGATGGCCACTTCTCACTCGATGGGCTGATGCCCGGTCGCCAGGCGCTCACGATTTCCGCAGTCGCCCACGACGGCCGGTGCATCGGTAGTCTGGAGGTGCCCGCCGACGGCGCGCTTGGTCCGGTCACTATCGATCTCGCACCGGCCAAGCCAGGTGAAGAGACGACAGAGTTCTTTGGCATCGGCGCTCAGCTCGGCGCCGACCCCGTCGGCATCGTGGTAAAGCGAGTAAATCCGGGCGGTGGGGCCGCCGACGCGGGACTGCTCGCGGGCGATGTCATCCTCACTGTTGACGGTGAGGACGTTGGCGCGGTCGCGTTCATCGATGCGATCCAACTTATCCGAGGCCCTGAGAACAGCGTCGTCAGTCTGCGTGTGCGCCGCCGGGACGCGGCGACGGAAGTCATCCAGGTTACTCGCAAGCGCGTCACCTACTAATTGGACTCTACAGTTCCCACCACCATCCGTTATCGCAAGGAACGCGAGATCGACGCGGGCCTGCTGCCGTTAGATGGCGCGAGGTTAGTGGCCTCGAGTGTGCAGAAAGAAGTGCCCCGACGCCGAAATTACGGGAAGGTTGGATCCGCTGATTCCGTTCGTGCGCCGAGTCGTCACGAGGTTCGGATCATCGACGACTCCGAGAACAAGTAGCGTCGCGCTTGTCCGACCCGCACAGCATCACCGATGCGTCGTGGCCTCGTCGCTTTGGTATCGCCGACGTCCTGCGATCAGCTTGTCTTGCGCATCGGTTGACGTCGCAAGTAGACTGCCGTGCGCCACACCCATTCGACGGGCCCGAATTGGAATCGTTGCAGCCAGCCGGAGCAGGCGAGGACCTGAACCGCGAAGATGAGAAATGCGAGCCCAATACATCGCGCCGCCGTCACGTGACCAGCCCAACCGAGACCCCATCCGTAGAAGAGGAACGTGCAGACGAGGCTCTGGGAGATGTACGTCGTAAGCGGCATGCGCCCGATGGGCGCGATCAGCGATAGTACGCGCCGCCACCGGCGTCGCTGCACCAGTAACACCACGCCGGATACATAGACAGCCGTGAGGGCAAGAGTCCCAACCTGGGCTAGTGCCGCGATGACGACGTTCGCCAATACGCTCAACTGGCGCGCCCCGTGTGGTCCTAGATGGATTCGGATCGCGACTGCCGCGTTGCCGACGGCAAAGACGAGGCCGAAGCCGAGCATACGCCGGAACAGCCGCAGCCGAGGCGCGCCGTCGTCGTCGAACCATCGCTGCCTTCCTGCCACGTAGCCCAAAAGGAATTGGCCAACCAGCCACGGGAAGTAGGAGCAAATCGACGGCGCGAGATACGCCAACGCGAAGCGGACATGCGCCGGAATGATGGCGAAGAAAGACTTGGCGTGGAGCGCTGCGAGAAAAGGCGTCACGTGCTGCTGAAAGGCTTGTCGGTCGAACAAATGATTTCGAATCGCCGGCACGCCCCAGAGGACGATACCCGGCACGAAGATCAAGAACGCGGCGCATACGAGTCGCGTGCGATTCGATGCGCGCAGGAATAGGAGCAGCCCGAACCCCGTCAGGCCGTAGTGCCATGTAACGTCGCCCCACCACAGAATTACGTGCAGCGAGCCGATCCCGAGCAGGACCAGCAAGCGTCGCACGTAGAGGCCCGTCACCGGCTCGTTCCGCGCTTGCGCTCGAAGCAGTTGCACAGCGAAGCCGAATCCAAATAGAAACGTAAGCAGCGTCTGCGCCTTGCCTTGAACCAGCAGCTCCTCCAGCGCGGCGGCGACGCGGTCGATCGTGTGTGGCTCGGCCGGATGCTCGAATTGGCGCGCGCTATATAACCAGAAAAGGTTTGCAGTGAGGACGCCCAGAAGGGCGAAGCCGCGCAGGACGTCGAGCGTAAGAAGCCGTTCGCGGGGTGCGACCGGCGAAAGCGCTGTCACTCGCGCGCACCCGTCATCGGCTGACCGTCTGCTGCGAGCCAAGCACCGTGTGCGGCGCCACTGCGTGGCTGAGGCGGTTCGTGGCTACGAGCGCGGTTGACGAGGCGAGGAGCGACACCTTCATCGCTCCAATGTATCAGACGCGAAGGACGGTCGTCCGCTATCGAGGTGGGCTAACTGGTCCTGGCGGGAGGCCAGCAACATTGCCGTTGATCCGTTCCGATGGCGGCTCAGCAGGGTGGCCATAGTCGCCTGACGATTACACGGATGGCAACGCCGCCCCCCGTGGAAGAAAGCGCGGCACACAACCATCTTCTCCTGGAAGTCGGATTGGACCAGATGGACGTGTCGGTGCCGTGGTGGCCGGCGGCTGAAGTTGCTAGACTTTTCGGGAGGTCGACGTCGTGAATTCAAAGCCTGTTGGCGCCGGATACCATCTTGCGCTGGTACCGCCGGCTCATCGCCGCCAAGTACGATGGCAGCGCCCAGCGCGGCGCGGGTCGGCCGCGTACGGCGCAGTCGATTGAAGAGTTGGTGGTCAAGTTCGCGAAGGAGAACGTGAGCTGGGGTTACACGCGGCTGCGCGGCGCGCTCGGCAATCTTGGCCTAGAAGCAGTTTCAAAACTGCCCACCTGAAAGTCTGATCAAATCGATCAGTTGGCCATTGAACGCTGCGAGTTTTTGCGGGCGATCATCAGGCGTGATCTACCGTAGTCATGGAGCGTCTCACCGACGAGCAGTGGGCCAGAGTCGAGCCGCATCTTCCGAAGTGGAAGCCTGGTAAGCGCGGCGGGCGGCCGCCGGCTGATAATCGACAGTGTTTCGAGGGAATCCTCTGGGTGCTTCGCACCGGCGCTCGATGGAAAGACTTGCCCAAGGTCTATCCAAGCCCGTCGACATGTTGGCGTCGGCTCGGCGAATGGGAGCGCAAGGAGGTCTGGCTCGAGCTGTGGCGAGCGTTTCTAGCGCAGCTCGACGAAGCAGCTCAGCTCGACTGGAGCGAAGCCTTCATGGACGGGACATTCGCTCCCGCTAAAAAGGGGGGCCTTGCGTCGGAAAAACACGCAAAGGTAAGGGGACAAAGCTCATGGTATTGGTCGACGGCAAGGGTGTTCCTCTCGGAGTGCACCTTTCGTCTGCCAGTCCCGCCGAGGCAAGCCTCGCCGAGGCGACGCTCGACAACGTAGCTGTTCCTCGACGGCGAGGTCGTCCTCGCAAGAA
>JAQBQH010000034.1 GCA_028287105.1 Myxococcales bacterium | reverse complement strand
GGAGCATCCCGAGATCGCGTACGAGAACGCGATCAACTCGATGATCGAGAAATACTCGAAGCTGAAGAAGGCGACGGCGGCGATCATTCGCCGGCGCGAAGAAGTGTCCGAGCGCCTGACGATGCAGTCGAAGGAGCTGGCGCAGGTCAACGCCGATCTGAGTGTGGCCGTCGAGACCAATCAGGATGACCTGGCGGTCGTCTTGATCCAGAAGAAGAACGCGATCGAGAAGGAGGTCGCCGAGCTCAAGGGCGATCTCGACACCGCGCAGAAGGACGCCGACTCGGCCAAGGCCTCGCTCATGACGGTTCAGGGCGAGATCAAGAAGCTCAAGGCGGAGAAGGACAACATGCTCGCCAAGATGGCTTCGGCGCAGGCGCGCATTCGCATCAACGACCAGCTCGAGGGGCTGAGCGTCGACGCGGAAGTGAAGGCGCTCGACAACGTGCGCGAGCACATCAAGAACACCATCGCCGAGGCCAACCTGGGCTCGGAGCTGAAGTCGACCGATCTCGATCAGCGCTTGTCGGCGCTGCGCGCGCAGTCGGGCGACGTGACAGCGAAGCAGCAGCTCGCCGAGATCAAGGCCGCGGCCGCGGCGAAGAAGGCTTCTCTAAAGACGATGTAATGAAGCAGCTGTCAGCCATTAGCCATTAGCCATTGCTCGGATCGGACAGGGGGACCCAGTGAAGCTCACGCCTATGGCGAAAGCGTTCGTGGCATTGATCGTGATCGCGGTTGTCGGATACACCGGTTATCACTATTACGGCGACCAGCTCAAAGATTGGTCGAAGGGCGATAAGGGCGGCGGCAAGGGCGGGAGCGCCGACAAGGGCGGCGCCATCAACAAGGACGACTTCAACAAGCTCGGCAAGGCCGCCGATCCCGATCGCGACAAGGGCGTGAGCGGAGTGACCTCGGCCAACGTCGGCGGCGGCAAGCTCGGCCGCACGCTCGTCGTCGGCATCAACACCTGGGCCGGCCACACGCCCGGCATCATCGCCAACGGCGGCCTCGATCCGGCGGCCGGCAACTACTACAAGACCAAGTACGGCCTCGACGTGAAGTTCGTCTTGATCGAGGACCCGGCGGCCAAGCTGACCGCGTTCATCAAGGGCGACATCGACATCATGTGGGACACCGTCGACTCGTGGGCGCGCGAGGCGTCGTCGCTGGCCGAGCAGAACATCCCGGCCAAGGCGATCATCCAGCAGGATTGGTCACGGGGCGGCGACGGCATCGTGTCGGTCAAGACCATCAACTCCGTCGAGGATCTCAAGGGCAAGACCATCGCCACGACGCGCTACACGCCGTCGCACTGGCTGCTCCTCTACCTGTTGTCGCAGTCGGGCCTGACGCCCGAGGACAAGAAGGCGATCGAGAAGAACCTGGTCTTCACGACCGAAGCGCCGCTGGCGGCGGCCGCGTTCAAGGCCAAGAAGGTCGACGCGGCGGTCACGTGGGAGCCGGATCTCTCGGGCGCGGTCAAGGCGCGCGAAGACGACGCGCACGTGCTGGTCTCGACGGCGGCGGCGACCAACGTCATCGCCGACTGCCTCGTGGCGCGCCAGGACATCATCGACAAGGCGCCGACCACGCTGCGCGACTTCGTGCACGGCTGGTTCGACGGCATCGATCTCATCTCCAAGGATCCGGCCGGGTCGTACGCGGTCACGGCCAAGGCGCTCAAGCTCGCGCCCGACGACATCTCGGGCATGCTCTCCGGCCTCAAGCTGACGCCGTTCGCCGACAACGCGCTCTTCTTCGGCCTCACCGGCGGCGGCGAGCACGCGCAGTTCCGCACGCTCTTCGACACGGCGTTCGTCGTGTGGCGCAAGCAGGGCGTGATCT
This sequence comes from Myxococcales bacterium, assembly GCA_028287105.1. Classification (GTDB taxonomy): domain Bacteria; phylum Myxococcota_A; class Polyangia; order Palsa-1104; family Palsa-1104; genus JAQBQH01. The sequence continues at coordinate 6,216 of JAQBQH010000034.1, read as the reverse complement.
CGAAGGCGATCGACTCCAAGGATTATGTCGACACGCGCTTCGTGGCGGCGCTGGCCGATCAGTATCAGGGGCAGAAGGTGGTCGAGCCGTTCCGTTTCGATCCCAAGGAAGCGAAGAATCCGCAGGCGCGCGCCATCGTCAACAAGTCACTGTCGATCTACTTCACCCCGGGGTCGGACGAGATCATGAACGGCTCGTTCTTCACCCTCGATTCGCTCGGCGACACGATGACCGCGTTCGGCAACACGTTCCTGCGCATCGAGGGCAACACGGACATCAAGGGGTCGGCGAAGCTCAACAAGACCCTGTCGCAGAAGCGCGCCGACTCGGTGCGCAAGTACCTCGTGCAGCACTTCAGCATCCCCGAGACGCGCTTCCTGACCATCGGACACGGCGCCGACAATCCCGTCGCCAACAACGAGACCGAAGCGGGCCGGCAGCAGAATCGCCGCACCGATATCAAGGTCGTCTTGAACGCGCAGTAGCGCGGCTCGATGTCGATCGAGACCTCCACGCCGCCGCCAGGACCGGCGTCGAAACCACCCGAAGCGCAGCCGCAGCAGGTGAAGCTGTCGCCAGGCCGCGCCCGCAGCAAGGAGTCGCTGTGGGCGCTGCGCAAGGCGCTGCCACGGCGCTATCGGGTGCCGTTCGCGCTGGCGATGCCGGGCCTGGTGATGCTGACGTGGTGCGTGTTGACGCTCGGCTCGCATCCGATCGTCAACGAGCTCTTCCTGCCGTCGCCGATCAAGGTGCTGCAGGCGACGCTGCAGATGATCTTCGAGCACACGCTGTTCGAGGCCATCTCGGCGTCGGCGCTGCGCATCCTGATCTCGTTCGTGGCGGCGGCGGTGGTGGCGCTGCCGCTCGGGATCTTGATGGGCGCGTACGAGCCGCTCAACCGGCTGATGGAGCCGGTGATGGCGCCGCTGCGCTACATGCCGATCTCGGCGTTCATCCCGCTGCTCATCTTGTGGCTCGGCATCGGCGAGTCGCAGAAGATCGCGTTCCTGTTTCTCGGGGTGTTCGTCTACCTCCTGCCGGTGGTGGTGACGGCGATTCGCGCGGTGCCGGAGGAGTTGGTGCAGACGGCGCTGACGCTGGGGGCGACGCGCTGGCAGGCGATCCGCACGGTGCTGGTGCCGGCGGCGCTGCCCGACATCTTCGACTCGTTCCGCGTCATGAACGCGATCTCGTGGACGTACGTGATCCTCGCGGAGTTCGTCAATGCGCGCAACGGCCTCGGCTACATGATCCAGCTCGCCGGATCGCACCTCAAGACGGCGCAGGTGTTCTCGGGGATCCTGGTGATCGGGTTCATCGGCCTCATCACCGACGCGTTCATTCGCGGCCTCAACCGCGTGCTCTTCCGTTGGCGCGAGACGGATCCATCATGAGCGGCAGAGCGGTGCAATCATGAGCGGTGCGCTCACCGAAGGCGTCGTGCCGAAGCTGTGGGTCAAAGATCTCCACGTCACCTATCGCTCCAACACCGGCGACGACGTGGAGGCGGTGCGCGGCGTCGACTTCGACATCGCCGACAAGCCGGGCATCGGGGAGATCGTGGTCTTCCTCGGTCCGTCGGGCTGCGGCAAGTCGACCATCTTGAAGGCGGTCGCCGGGCTCCTGCCGCCGACGAAGGGGGAGATCCTCGTCGACGGCGAGCCGGTCTCGGGCGTCGGGCGCGACCGCGGCATGGTGTTCCAGCAGTACACCTCGTTCGGCTGGCTCACGGTGCAGGAGAACGTCGAGTACGGGCTCAAGCTGCGCGGCGTGCGCACCGACGAGCGGCGCGCGCAGGCGGAGAAGTATCTCGACGCGGTCGGGCTCAGCGACTCGGCGAAGAAGTTTCCGCGCGAGCTCTCGGGCGGCATGAAGCAGCGCGTGGCGATCGCACGCACGCTCATCAACAAGCCCAAGCTCCTGCTGATGGACGAGCCGTTCGGCGCGCTCGACCCGTCGACACGCTGGGGCATGCAGGGCCTGCTCATCGACATCTCGCGCACCGAGGACAACACGATCCTCTTCGTCACCCACGACGTCGCGGAGGCGGTCTACCTGGCCGACACGGTGTTCGTGCTCTCGAAGCGGCCGGCGCAGGTGCTCAACCGCATCGAGATTCCGCATTTTTCGGAGCGCGACCTGGCGCTCAAGTCGAAGCCGGAATTTCGCGATGTAGAAAAGCAGCTGCTCGACCTACTATACAAAAAGCAATGAGCAGCGTGCGCCGATGAGCGACGAGAAGTCGCGGCCCCCGTACGCGCGTTACGCGTTCAAGAATCCGTACAACTACGCCGTTCTGGGCGGGTTCGCCTCGGCGGCGGTGCTCACCGGAAACTGGTGGCTGGGGCTGGCCGGCGCCGGAGCCGAGGCGCTGTGGATGCTGTTCGCGCCCGACTCTCGGCTCCTCCGCAAGGTCTGGTGGGACAAGCAGCACGCCAGCGAAGAGGAGACGCGCAAGCGCGCGGAGCTCGACGCCAAGTTCAAGCTCCTGCCCGAGGCGGATGCGATGCGCTGCCTGGCGCTGCGCGAGAAGCAGGACCAGATCAACAAGCTCGCCGAGGAGAACCCGGCCTTCACCGTCGATCTGTTGTCGGGGGAGCTGCGCAAGCTCGACGATCTGGTGCGCGCGTTCCTCGAGCTGTCGGTGACCTGCGCGCGCTACCAGGACTACCTGCAGTCGGTCGACGTCGACGAGATCGAGCGCGATCTGCGGCGCTATCATCAGATCGTCGACAAGGGCGAGGCCGACAAGCGCACGCTGGCGCAGAAGAACATCGCCGTCTTGGAGAAGCGCAAAGAGAAGTACGGCGAGATCCGCAGCTATCTGTCGTCGGCGCGCGGGCAGCTCGAGCTGATCGAGAACACGTTCCGGCTGCTCGCGGATCAGATCGTGACCATGCGCTCGCCGACCGAGCTGAGCGGGCAGCTCGACGAGCTGCTCGACGGCGTCGAGGCGGTGCGGCAGACCACGCGCGAGACCGATCGGCTGCTGCAGGCCGTCGAGCGCTAGCGCTCCTGTACGTCGAAGACGAACTGCGAGAGGAAGCAGACCGGGATCGGCTGCGGCTTATAGCGCCAGCCGCGTAGGGTCGCGAGGATGTCGGCGTCGGCGCCGGGGATGCCCGATAGGACGCTGACCGACGACACGGTGCCCGACTGATCGACGCAGATCTTGGCGGTGAAGGTGCTGTCGCCGAGGCCGCGCCGCGACGCGATCACCGTCGCCGGCAGGTGCGGCATGGCGCCGGCGACGCGCGCGGCATCGAGGGCGTGGGGCGCGACGTTGCGCGGGCGTGGCGCCGGCGCGGCGATGCAGCTGGCGCCGACGCAGGGGCCGGTGGCCTTGCTGGTCGGGTCGCCGTCGAGCGGGCCGGTGCCGCCCTTGGGCCCCTTGCCGCCGGCGACGCCGGTGTCCTCGCCGACGGCCGGGTCGGGGTCGGGCTCCGGCTGGGTCGGCGGTGCCACCAGCGGCTGCGTGCGCGGCGTCGGCGTGGTGACCCGATGCGTCGGAGTCGCCTTCTTGTGCGCGGCCGGCGGCGGCGGCGGCGGCGGCGGCTGGCCACCCGGATTGAACACCACGGCCAGTAAAGGCGGCGTGATCTCGGCGACATGGAACACACTGGCGACCACGAGGCCGAGGCCGACCGTGGCATGCAGCGCCAGCGACGAGATCAGCACCGCGCGTCGCTTCCAACTGGGACGCCTCCCCGATACGAACCGTTCGAACATGGTGTTCTCCCTCACGCGTGCAGCGCCAGTAGATGACACCTTGAACGTACGGAAGCGGCAGTCCGATCCATCCCGCCGTGATAAAATGGCGGCTTGGGGAGGGTCTCAACAGCCGGCGCGGGGGCTCCGGTGGTCGCGCTGCGCGTGACGGTGCGCGTCGCCGATCTGGACGCGTTCATCACGCGCTATTCGCGCCACATCGTCGGCGATCGCATCTTCATCTTCTCCAAGTCGCAGCAGCCGATCGGCACGACGGTGCGCTTCCACCTGCAGCTCCCCGACGGTGAGGCGCTGTTGAGCGGGCGCGGCACCGTGACGCGCGTGCAGGCCGAAGGGGGCGATGCGCGCCATCCGCCAGGCATGGAGCTGAAGTTCGAGCCGCTCGACGAGCGCAGCCGCACGCTCGTCGACTTCATGTTGGCGACGCGGGCCGGCATGACCGCCGACGTCATCGCCGATGCGCCGCCGATCGTGCGCGCGGTGGTGCCTTTGCCGCCCGCCCCGAGGCCGCCGGCGCCGAAGCTGCCGCCGGCGGCGCCTCGAGCGCTCTCGTCGCCGCCGGGGTCGCTCCTGCCGCCGCCGAAGCTACCGCCTCCGCCGCCGGCGATCCCGCTCGGGTCATCCCCGTCGCTGCCACCGGACGAAGCGGCGGCAGGGTCCTCTCCGCCGCTGCCCGCGCTCGCGGTCGCGGTGTTGGCCGTGCCCGCCGAGGCGGCACCGCCGCCGGTGACGGCAAAGCCGGTGCCGGTCGCGCGCCCCCCGTCGGTGTCGCTGGAGGTCGGCTGGAAGGAGGAAGCGGGCGAGGTGCCGGCCAACCCGTTCAGCGAAGTGTCCGACAACGCGATCGAGTACTTCGTCGAGTGGTCGTTCGAGCAATCGATCGGCCCGCGCGCGACGCCGCAAGCGCAGTTCTCCGACGTGCCGATGGCGCTGCCGGGCAAGAACGCGCATCCGCTCCTCGATCCGGCCGCCCGTCGCATCGTGCTTCTCGTCGGTGGCGGACTCTTCGCGGCCGGCCTTCTCTTCGGCGGTGTCACGGTCGCGATGCTGCGACACACACCGCGCGCGCGCTCATCGGCAGCAACGCCGACGGCACCGGTCGCCGCCGCCGCGCCGCTCGCGTCGCCCTCGCCACCCGCGCCTGCCGCGACGCCGTCGCCGCCGGCCGTACGCAACGCCGAGCTCATCGTGCGCACCCGCCCTCCCAGGGCGGCGGTCACCATCGATGGCGAGCCGGCCGGCCTGTCGCCGCTGACCACGCACCTGACGCCGGGGGAGCACGCCATCTCCGTCGGCAAGGATCGCTACGCCACCGCCAGCTCGACGGTGGAAGCGCCCGGCAAGCTCGACGTCGACCTGCGCCGCCCGCCCGCGACCCTGCATGTGACCTCGACCCCGCCCGCCGCCGACGTCGTCATCGCGGGTCAGCGCCGCGGCCGCACGCCGCTCGACGTCAAGTTGGCCGGCTTCGAGAGCTACGACGTGCGCGTCGTCCTCGCCGGCACCAAACCGTGGCGGAAGACGGTCTATCTGGGACGCGCCATGAACCGCGTCGACGCGGTCCTGCCCGCGGTGAAGCGGCGCTAGCTACTTGATGCCCAGCTCGAGCTTCAGCTTACTGAGCAAAGCGTATACGAGGTTGGTTCCGAGGGCGCGTGAGTACTCGTTGACGATTTTCGTCCACGCATCCTTGACCTTGGCCTCGTCCTTCATGACCGGATCGACGCGGCCTGTTGGACTGACGTAGGCGTCCTTCCCGAGCACTTTCGCCGCAAGCGTCGCCGCCGGCGCGCCTACCTTGGCCGCGAACGTGCCGACCAGCTTTTCCACGAATTCGTGCCGCATCAGCGCCGACGCCCCCTCGACGATTCGATCCCGTGCCTCAAAGGTTGTAAACTACCACGGGGCTGGCGGTCCAGTAGATGAAGATCATCCCGTACGCGCTCACCGACGTCGGTCGCAAGCGCGATCACAACGAGGACTCGTACCTCGTTCGTGACGACGTCGGTCTTTTTGCCGTCGCTGACGGCATGGGCGGTCATCAAGCAGGCGAGCGCGCGTCACGCATGGCGCTCGATACGCTGGCAGGCGAGCTCAAGCCGCCCGACAACGTCGCCGACCGCAAGGACGTCCTGGCGTCGCTGCGCGACGCGACCCAAGCGGCCGGCGCCGCGATCTTCGACGCCGCGCAGGCCGATCCGGGGCTGCAGGGCATGGGCACCACCATGACCTCGCTCTGGTTCCATCGCGGCCGCGCCTATCTCGCCCACGTCGGTGATTCGCGCGCGTACCTCTATCGCGACGGGCGCATTCAGCAGCTCTCCGACGACCACTCGTGGGTCTCGGAGCAGGTGCGCGCGGGCATGATGACCGAGGAGGAGGCGCGCGAATCGAAGTTCCGCCACATCATCACGCGCTCGGTCGGCTTCGAGCGCGAGGTGCTCGTCGATGGCGCCGCCATCCCGGTGCAGGCCGGCGACTGCTACC
>JAQBQH010000016.1 GCA_028287105.1 Myxococcales bacterium | reverse complement strand
GTCGCCGAGCTGGTCTGGCGCTTCAGAGCCGAAGGCCACGCCCTCGACGGTATCGGAGTCGGGATTCCAGGTTTGTGCGACCACGCGCGCGGGGTGGTTCGCTCGTCGATCATGCTCGAGGGCTGGCGCGAGGTCGCGCTGGCCGATGCCGTCACGCGCGCAACGAAGTTGCCGTGCGTCGTGGACAACGACGTCAACGCGGCCGCCGTTGGCGAAGCGAACCTTCGAGCGCTCGCCGACGAATGCATGCTGTTCGTCGCTGTAGGCACGGGCATAGGGGGGGCGCTCACGTTCGGTCGCGAAGTCTGGCGCGGCAGCAGTGGCGTCGCGGGTGAGATCGGAAACATCACCATCGACCGCGGCGGACCGCGCTGTTGGTGTGGACGGCGCGGCTGCCTCAATACACTGGCGTCGGGTTCCGCGATCGAACGATCGGCCGGAATTCCCAGCGGCACCCTGGCGGCACAGTTTCGGTCCGGCAACGCCGACGTGGTCTGCGCGGTCGACGATGCCGCGCGCGCGCTCGCAATCGGGCTCGGCAACGCAATCAATCTTCTCAATCCTTCGCTCGTCGTGTTGGGAGGCGGCGTCGCAGAGCTGGGCGGTCGATGGCTCGCCGGCGTGCGCCGCCACCTCGAAAGCCAGGCATTCGTCGAGGCGGTCTCGGTCTGTCGTGTCGAGCTCGCGCAGGCGGGCTACGAGGCGGGCGCGCGCGGCGCGGCGACGATCGCGCGCGCTGCTGTTTCGGATTCGAGCGTCGAACAAGGGAGGGTCGCATGAAGCTCGGAGTCTGCGCGCAAGTGCTCTACCACCTCCCGTTCGAGCAAGCGCTGGCCAAGGCGGCAGAGCTGGGCGTACAGGCGATCGAGCTTCCGGTCGACAGCTCGAGCCCGTTCATCAATCTCGAGGAGGCGCTCGAGGGCGGGTGGCGGCGTATCGCAGCGCAGGTACGCGCCGCGGGACTGACGATTTCGGCGCTGTCGAATCACCAGGAGGGTCAGCTCTTGCTGGGACCTCATCACGCCGACACCGATCGCATCTGCGCCGGATCGGCGGATGAGAAGTCACGCTTCGCGGCACGCCGTCTCGAGATGACCGCAGCTCTGGCTCAGCGACTCGAAGTGACGACCGTCTGCGGTTTTACCGGGTGCGACGACTATTCGCGCTGGTTTCCCTGGCCGGCGGCCGACGGATACGAGCGCATGGCGCCGGTCTTCCGCGAGCGGCTCCTGCCCCTGTTGGACGTGTTCGCGAAGTATGGCGTCGGCTTCGCCCACGAATGCCATCCGAAGCAATTCGCATACAACCTGGAAACCGCGGAGTGGGCGTTGCGGCTCGTCGACGACCATCCGTCGTTCGGATTCAACCTGGATCCCGCGAATCTCATGCTGGCCGGAATGGATCCCGTCGTATTCATCGTGGAGCTGGGCGCGCGAATCCGTCACGTGCACGGCAAGGACGGCGAGCGCGTCCGACATGCAGTCGACCGCTCCGGAATGCTCGCGCATGGGAGTTGGGACCGTCCCGGACGCGGCTTCCGCTTCCGCGTGCCCGGATGGGGCGACCTCGATTGGCGTCGAATCATCACCGAGCTGAACCTGGCCGGCTACGACGGCGTGATCGCCATCGAGCACGAAGACCCGACGATGAGCCGGTTCGAAGGCGTTCGACAGGCGGTGCGCCATCTCGCGCCGCTGTTGCTGCACGAACCGATCGAGGAGCGCTGGTGGTAGACGGCTACGATGTCGTCGAGCAACTGGAGGCGCATCAGTCGAACCTGACGCCCCCGGACTTAGAGCAGCCAGCGACGCTGCTGGCGCTGCCGACGCCGCCGATCCTGCGGGCGCTGCTCGGTCACGAGGTCGCGACGATTCGGACACGATGGACCAACGCCTGGGCGGAGCGACTCGGTGGCGGCGATGGTCCGCTGCCGGTCGTCGACCTCGACGAAGACGCGCGAAGCCTGGGAACGATTCTCCGAGCGCTCGAGCATGGTGGCTCACAGCGCTTGTACGTCGCAGGCGCGCGCGACCAGCCCGGTTTCGCGCGCGAGATCGCCTGTCGTTGGAGTGGCGAGCTGTGTTTCGATCTCGAATCGCGGGCGCCCGATCTGGCCGCCGATCTTGCCAACGTGCTGCACGACGATCCGCAGCGAACCCGTCGACTCGGTCCTGGCAGCCGGCTCCTGGTGGCGATCGACGATGATTCCGATCCGCGTTCCGTCGTCGCAACGGCCGGCGGCGAAGGCGCAGTCTTGGCGTATGCCCGCGACCCGCACCGATTCGCGGGCGCAAACCATGGGTTCCTGCCGCCGTCGGCCCTCTACGCGACCGCCTCCGGCAATCGCATCCGCGAAGCCTGGCGACAGTACTGGAGCGAGCGCGGGTACGCGCGCGACGTCCGAGAAGCAGCGCTGGGCCTGGACTCCGAGTTGGAGCGCCGACTCTTCGAGCCGCCGGAGCGGAAGCCGGCGACGCCCCGTGCATGCGTCGTGGCCATTACGGGCCTCGATGGATCGGGCAAGTCTTCACACGTCGAGGCGCTCCGAGATACCCTGACGTCGGCGGGCCGTCGGACGGGGTCGCTCAAGCTCTATCGGCAGGGCGCATTTCTGGAGCTGGCGAATGAGCTCAGCGCGCGCACGCGACGAGGCGCGCCACTCGCTTCATTCCGCGTGTCCCGCATCGTCAAGCTGATCGACTCGATCCGGGTGTATCGAGACGAGCTGCAACCTGCGCTCGAAGGCTGTGACGCCGTCATCCTCGACCGCTATGTCGAAACGCATCGTGCGGCCGCCGCCTCGCAACTGGGATGGAATCTGCGACACCACCCAGCCCTCGCCATCTTTCCCGAGGCGGACCGGGCGTTCTGGCTCGAGGTCGATCCGGCCGAGGCGCTGCGTCGTTTGCATGCTCGCGGCTCGAGGCTGTCGGCGGATGAGCACGCCGTGGGACTGGCCGGATATGCCGATTCGTTTCGCGCGCAGTCGACCTCGCCCGCCGACGTGGTGCTCGACGCCACGGCTTCGTTTGGCGACAACGCTGCGCGCATTGCGCGTGAGACGTTGTCGGTCGCCAACGTGGGCACGAAGCCTTCCGTCGGGTCCTTCGCGGCGCTGCCGGAAGCTTCTCTAGCGCGCGCCACACCGCTGGCGGTCCACGTCGGCGACTGCAGCTCGCGCCCGGTGCTCGGACGCGACATCCCGTCGTTGGCTTCGCTTCTTCGACGCGAGCTGGGGCGAGGTGCGGATGGCGTAGCCGCATCCTTCTGGGTCGAAGCCTACGCCGCCCAGCTCGTTCTCGACGCACGTACAACCACTGCAGCCTCGGCCACGATCGCGCTCTGGCCCGAGGCGCTCCACCGGATGAGCTGCTTCGCCGATCTGCACGTCCTGCACGAGCTGACTCGCTTACTCGCCGCAGCCGTACGAGTGGAACGGTTCTCCGCCGGCGGCGGCGACTTTCTCTGGAGCATCCTCGCTCCGGCTCCGGCCGCGCGCCGCCGCCTCGCCGCGGAGTACGCCGAAATGGTCGCTCGGGTCGCACGCGAGCGCGGATGGCCGCGCGCCGGAGACGAACGCGTCGTCGCCGGAAACGAAGGCGTCGTCGCCGGTCGCGAGCGCGTCGCATGATGACGGTGCGCGCGGCGGTGGGTCGGTCGGCGGCTCTCGCACGCCACGTGATGGGCGCGGCCACGCCGCTGGTGGCGGCTCGACTCGCGTCGGCGCTGTTGACCTTCGGGCTGCCGCTTGTGCTCGCGCGAGTCATGACCCCCGCCGGCTATGGCAGTTACAAACAGTTCTTTCTCGTCGGTTTGACCGTCCTGTACGTGATGCAGCTCGGCATTTCACAGTCCCTTTACTACTTCCTGCCGCGCAAGGACGACGCCGCTCGGGCGGCGTTTCTGCCGCAATCGTCGATCACGCTCGCCGGTATAGGGGTGGTTTCCGGTGCCATTCTCTACGCGCTGGCGCCGCATATTGGCGGTCTCGTCGGTGACGGCACGCTCATCACTCTGCGCGTTCCGCTGGCTTGTTATGCGATGCTAATGCTCGCGTCGAGTCCGCTCGAGCCCGCGCTGACGTCGAGCGGCCGCATCACCGGATCCGCGATTTGTCTGGTCGTCACAGACGCCGTTCGCGCGCTCGCCCTGGTCGTCGCGGCGACGCGGTTCCCAGGCGCGGCACTGTTCTGGGCTGCCGTGATGGTAGCCGCACTGCGCGTCGTCGCTCTTTGGACGCTGATGCTCGCACGCATCCTGCCTGCGGCCCGCCCAACGGTCGCCTCCTGGCGTCGCCAGCTCGCGTACGCGTTGCCGTTCGGTGGCGCGATGGTGCTTTACATCGCGCAACGCTACTGCTCGCAATATGTAGTCGCTTCGCGGTTCGACACGGCCACCTTTGCGTTATTCACGGTCGCGGCGTTCCATATGCCGATTCTTACGATCGTATTCACGTCGGCGAGCGAAGTGTTGATGGTCCGAATGGGACAAAGCATGCCCATCGACCGTCGCCAAACGCTGCGCGAGTGGCAGGATACCGTTGGCAAGCTGGCGACGGTGTTGTTTCCCGTGGCGGTTGGGTCATGGCTCGTCGGCGGCGCCTTCATTCCGATTCTATTCACCGACCGATACGCGGCCGCCATTCCGCTGTTCGTACTCACCACGTGCGAGATCCCAGTCTGGATCTATCCCTGCGACGCCTTGCTCAGAACCGCCAATGACACTCGCTTCATGTTCTGGTTCAACGGCATCCGCGTGATCATGACCATCAGCCTGGTGCTGGTCGGGATTCGTCTGTTTGCGCTCGGTGGAGCAATCATCGGCGCTGTTGCGTCGGAAACGATCGCGCGCGTCGTCTTCCTGGCTCGCGGCCGTCACTTCATAGGCGCGAGTTGGCGCGAGATCCTGCATGCCGACGCCGTCGCGCGCACCGCGCTCGTGTGCGTGGGGGCGTACCTGCCCGCGCGGGCCGCCGGCATGATCTCCGATGGATTCGGCGGGCGCGTCGTGTTGCCCGCGATGGTATTCGCCGTTTGCTACCTTTCCATATTCGCACGATGGACGCGCAGGTTCGGAGGTACACGCGCTCCCGCGGATCTGACTACGGCCGCAGCTGACGCACCGCGATGGCACTGACGGGTGGTGCGGCCCTGTCTCGCCGGCGTTGCGGACCGGACACGTGCACCGGATACTGGACGCACCGCTCGCGGACGTTCCGTAGAGCGAAACCGTAGTCGAAGCCGAGGCAGCCCCGTACATCGCTGACCTGTTTCTCCGGCGCGATCGAGCGAACGGGCCCAGGGGATGCAGCCTTCAAGCAGCTTGAATGCGAACCCAACGAGGCATGCGGTTGGCGACGGGACTTCCGCTCGTCGCGTTGCTGGCGTGTGACGGCTCGCAGCGATCCACGCCGAGGCCCGCCCAGTTCGGTCTCGATGTGCGACCAGCGAACGCCAGGTGCCTGGCGCCGGCGCGTCCGCCGCCGTCGACGGTGCCGGTGAAGCTCGAGCGCGTCTTCGCGAACGTGAAGCTCGAGAGCGCGATGGTGATGGCGCAGACCCCGGGCGACCGCTCTCGCTGGTTCGTCGCCGAGCGCAAGGGCCCCGGCGGCACCGACGCTCGCATCGTCTCCTTCGACGCGACCCATCCCGAAGACGAGCCGTCCATCGTCGCGACCCTCGGCCCGCTGGCCGATGTGACCGAAGCCGACGGCGAGGGCGGTCTCCTCGGCATGGCGTTCCACCCGCGCTTCGCCGCGAATGGACGCGTCTACGTGTCATGGGTGAAAGCCGATCCGGCCGCGCCGAACGGCGCGCGCTCGGCGGTCGGGTATCTCACGAGCACCGACGGCGGCGCGCACTTCCGCGGCTACCGCGACGTGTTCGCATTCGATCAGACCGCGTCGCTTTACCACAAGGGCGGCGGCGTCCAGTTCGGCCCCGACGGTCTGCTCTACGCGTCGTTCGGCGACGGCGGCACGCAAGACGACAGGCTCCGGCATGGCCAGAGCGGCGACGGGTTCTTCGCCAAGATTCACCGCATCGACGTCGACCACCAGGAAAATGGCAAGCCGTACGCAATCCCCGACGGCAACCCCTTCAAGGACGGCGGCGGTCAGGACACCACCTTCGCCTGGGGATTTCGCAATCCATTCCGCTTCTCGATCGATCGCCAGACCAACCTGCTCTGGGTCGGCGACGTCGGTCAAGATCGCTACGAGGAGATCGACGTCGTCGAGGCTGGGGGCAATTACGGCTGGCCGTGCAGAGAAGGCGCTCACGATCACGTCCTGCCGCCGGACCCGCGCTGTCCGAGCACGGCGGGCCTGGTCGCTCCGGTGGCAGAGCAGGCGCACGATGGCAGCACGCGCGCGGTCGTCGGTGGCGTCGTCTATCGCGGCAAAGCGCTCCCAGCGCTGGTCGGATCGTACGTCTACGGCGACTTCGCGCGCCGGGAGCTATGGGCGGCGAAGATCGATCCGTCGTCGACAGGAGCAGCGACCTCGACGTGGCTCAACGAGTCGGGCACACCGCAGGCGGGCTGGGTAGATGTCGCCGAGGACGTCGATGGGGAGATCTACGTGCTCGGCCTCGAAGGCGTCATCTACAAGTTGGTCGAAGCGCGCCCCCAGCCAGATACGTTCCCCGATCGTCTCTCCAAGACGGGCTGCGTCGATCCGAACGCTCCACGGTCGCCGGCCCCGGGTCTCATTCCGTATGGTGTGAGCTCTCCTCTGTGGAGCGACGGCGCGGACAAGGAACGATTCATGGCGCTCCCCGATGCGACGACCATCGCCATCGGCGACGATGGCCACTTCGAGTTTCCCATCGGAACCGTGCTCATGAAGAGCTTTCGCCTCGGTGGCAAGCTCGTCGAGACACGACTCCTGATGCGCCACGACGACGGTGCCTGGGCAGGCTATTCATACGAATGGCTCGACGATCAGAGCGACGCGCTCCTCTTGTCGTCGAGCAAGCAGAAGCGCGTGGGCGAGCAAACCTGGTATTACCCGGCGCGCGGCCAATGCCTGCTCTGCCACAACAAGGCCGCGGGGCAGTCGCTCGGACCGGAGCTCCGGCAGCTCGGCGGCGACTTCGTGTATGCGACCACGGGCCGTGTTGCCGATCAGCTCGAGACGCTGGAGCATGTCGGCATGTTTTCGGCTCCGCTCCCAGCCGGGCCGATCGTTGCCTATCCGGATCCGCACGGGACCGCGCCCATCGACCAGCGGGCCCGCGCCTACCTGCACGCGAATTGTTCGATGTGCCACCGACCCGACGGTCCCGGCATCGTCGACATGGATCTACGGATCTCGAGCGCGCTCGACGAGACGCGGACGTGCAACGTCGAGCCGACCGAAGGCGATCTCGGCATCGCCGGCGCCAAGCGCCTCGTACCGGGCGCCCCCCAGCGGTCGATGCTCTCGATCCGGGCGCACGCGGCGGCGGTCGGCCGGATGCCGCCGCTCGCCTCGAGCGTCGTCGACGACAAGGGCGTCGCCGTCATCGACGACTGGATCGAGAGCCTCGAAAGCTGCCGCGAGGTCTCCGCGACTGCGCCGGCAAGACTCATTGACCTTCGTACACCGTGACTCCCTTGTGTGTCGCGATGAAGACGCGGTGCGCCGGCGCGAACTGATCGACGTAGACCGTGTTGACGCTGTCGTCGGGCAGCCCCGAGGCTGCGGTGTAGTAGGTCCAGCGATCGTCCGTGGCGTTGTATCGCGCCACGCCCGCGCCGTCGGTGCCGATCCAGAGGTCGCCTCCCCGATCGATCGCAGCCCCGTGCAAGTGGTTCTTCGGCAGCGTCGTGGCCGCCGACCAGTACATCGGCGTCAAGCCATCCGGCGTCAGGTAGGCGAGGCCGTTGCCGTCGCTCGCGACCCACACGCCGCCGGCGGCGTCGACTGCCAGGCCGTGCACCTCGTCGCGCAAGCCGGGGAAGACGTCGACGTGAGTGACGAAGCTTCCATCCATGAGGCCGCCGTTCGGACCGAGCGATCCTTGTGACAGCAACTGAACGAAGTGGCGATCGCCCGCCCATACGTCACCGGTGGGCGACATGGCCAGGCCCCACACGTCACCGTCCCAACAGCCGAACTGCTCACCCGACGAATCGCAGCCGTAGTAGTGCTGATGCTCTTCGAAGTCGGATGTGCAGCCACCGCAATCGCCCTTCAGCCCGTGCAGCGCGGTGAAACCGTGCCAGCCCCCGATATAGGCGGTGCCGTTCAGGTTCCCGTCGAGGGCCGTGATGATCTTGTGAGTGGCGATGACGCGTACGAGGTGATCTTCGTAGAAGTCGTCTGTGGTGGTCGTGTGCGTGATCGCGAGATTCTCGACGCGCTGAACGGCGCCGGTGTTCGGATCGACGAGGAGGCGATCGGCGATCGCACCGATGTTGCCGACGACTGCCTGACCTGCGGTTGCGCCCGCGACGGAGGAAAAGGTGAGCGGCAAGGTTGCCGGCTTCTCCGGTGTACCGTTGAAGTACGGGTCCTGCCAGGTGCGCCAGCCGCGCGCCAAACCCTTTGATTGATCGTAGGTGAACGGCTGCGTCGCACCCGGCGGAAGGTAGTAAACAATCGAGTCCGAGACCGCCCAGATGCCGCCGCCTTGATCCGTCGACACGTCGGCGACGTTGACGCCGGCGAGCATCGAGGTCGCACCCGAGAGGGGCGATGGCGGCGCGTGTGCTACCGGAGGATCGACCGTCGCTGGCGGCATCCATGGCCCGCCCCGTGGAGGGGAGACCACAGGTGCGACGCCCATATCGTTTGGCGGAGGCTGGGTCGATGTCGTACCGGGATCCACCGGAGGCGTCGACGTTCCCTGTCCGCCACAACCCATTACCAAAATCAGGAAAACATTTGCCCCACGCATGACCTCCCCTCTTTCAATCCGTGTGCCCATGGCGCGGGCCTCCGGTGAGATGACGGCCGCGAGCTCACTCTTTCCCCCGATGGGCTTACGGTGACCCGCTGAGCGGCACGCGCGAACGTCGGCACGAGCGAGCGCACCACAGATTCGACAAGACACATGGTGCGGGCACCTGCGACGGTGCGCTCTCGATCACAGGATCGTCTTGCACAAGATCATCTTGCGAATGCCCCGACGGCGAGCTCTTGAAATGGCCGTCATCGTGTTGCTGCTTTTCGTCGGGGCGGCGGCCCGGCTCCGCGTCGCCAGGGTGTGGGTCTACGCGGGCTCGGACTCGTACGGCTATCTCAAGCTCGGCGACGAATGGGCCGACCATGGACGATTTGCGCTCGGCCCATCCGAGCCGCTCGAGTGGTACCGACGGCCTCTCTATCCGCTCTTGCTGAACGCGGTTCGGGTCGGGACACGCGGCGACACTTCGGGCTGGGCCGCCTGGAGACGCATCGAAGACGCGCAGATCGCGCTCGACGTCCTGGCCACGGGCCTCTTGGTGCTGTTGATCGCCCGTCGCATCGGCGGCCGATTGGCCGGCATCGCCGCGCTTACGTTGTCGATGCTTTACCCGCCGACGGTGCTCTTCTCGTGCGCAGTGCTGACGGAACCGATCATGGCGCTCCTGACCGTGGCGATGCTGGCGTGTCTGATCCTCGGCAGCCGTCGGCCACTCGTCTGGTTTCCGATCGCTGCCATATTCCTGGCGCTGGCGTCGTATCTGCGACCAGACGGTCCGGTGAACGGCATCGCCTTCATTCCGGCGCTCCTGTACGTCGACGGGGGGAGACAACGTGGCGTGCTGGCGGCACTGTCGCTATCGGTGTTCATCGCGCTATTCGCGCCATGGCCCATTCGCAACGTCATCCATTTCGCGACTCCGCATGTTGCCGACGGCATGATCGATCGCTACGGCCACGACGTTCCGCATTACGCCGGCTTCTGGCGCTGGCTACAAACCTGGGCGCGCGATGACCGCCCAGCCGGCCAGCTGCAGTCTTGCTTCTACAATACCAAGTGCGCGCCGACGCTCGAGCTCGTCGAGGAGCAGGGCGCGTTCATCGCGCCGGCGAGCAATAGCGACCACGAGCGTGGCAAGGTCGAGGAGCTGTTTGTGCTGCGCGAGCGAGAGGGCGTTTCGCAGAGAGTATCCGAGGGGTTCATGTCGCTCGCGCGACGGCGGCGCGTGACGCACCCGTGGCGGGTGCAGATCAGCCTGCCGTTGCGCCGCGCATGGCAGATGTGGTTGGCGCCGCAGAGCGAGGTCCTCGAGAACCCAGCGTGGCGGCCCTGGCCGAGCCTGTCCAACCGGCTGCTCCCGCACTTGCGCCTGTTGTCGTTGCTCCTGTTGGCGGCCGTGATCGCATCCGCCGTTGCGCTACTCGTTCATCGAGGAACGCGCACCGCGGCCGCGATCCTCGTCGCGACCATCATCGCGCGCACGGTAGTCCTCGCATGGTCGGCGTTTTGTCTGCCGCGCTATCTCATCCCAATCTATCCGGTCTGCTTCATCCTCGTAGGCGCGGCATTGGGGTTGCTACACGAGAAGCTGGCGAGCCTGCTTCGTCAGCGCGCCACCAGCTGAGTCGAATGGAGGCGAACGACGGCAACCATTCGCCTCCAGCGAAACAGCGGACCTCGAGTGACGAGAGCCAACCGCTCATACAGGCGCGCGACGCGCGGATCGTCGATCTTGTTGCTTCCGGTCGCTACGGTTTCAACGTAGCCGACTGGGATGGCGCGCCTGAAGTGTCCGATTCGCCACTCTCCGGAGGCGATCGGCAATCGCGCCAGCAGCGGGTCCGTGAGCGCGTTCTCGTCGATGATGTGGACGAGCGGTCCCGCGAAGTATCCCAAGAAGCCGACGTTCGGCTTGACCAGGACGGTGCTGCTACCTTCGCGGCGAAGCGCGCGTCCGCTCTCCGCCCAGTAATGGTCTGGCATCACCGCGTTTCCGTGACGCGCCGCCAGGCTCGAGTGCAGGGCGTAGATCAGTCGCTCGTCGGCCACTCCGTGCACGTCGACCGACGGCTTCGGTTGCAGCGGCGCGCGCAGCGGAGTGCGCGGCGCCCAAACGCCCAGCGCCAGGATGGCCGCGGTGAATGGGATCGAGATGGCAGCTCGCGTTCGCAGGACCTGGCAACGACCAATCAAGATCGTGGCCATCAAGAGCGGTGCTGTCAGGAAGCGACCGAGCATGAAATCGCCGCCGATTCTCAGCAAATAAACGAGGTATATCGTCACTCCGACGGCGAGAACGCGCAGCTTGTACTCTCGGCTCGAGATTCCGAATACGAGCCCCGCGACCATGGCCGCCAGCGTCAGCGGGTCGTTGTCTCGATGGCTCGCAAGATATCCCAGCCCCTGACGCAGCGATTCGCGCGCGGACACCCCGGTATTGAGCTTCGCATAGGCTGTATTCGGAAAAGGAAATCCGTAATAAACAATTGAAAATAGCTCCCAGGCAATCACCGGTGACAATCCAATGGCGATTTGCGCCACTTTGGTTCGCCAGCCCAAGGGCGCGCGCGCGGTCTCGAACGCGAGGGCCGGCACGAGAAGCAGGCCGAGATCGAGCCGATTCGTCATGCACAGCGCGGCGACGAATGTCAGCCGCCGCAACGCGAATTCGCTCTCGCGATCCTGGAGATAAACGAATGCAAACGCGACCAGCAAGAGATGCGAAAGGGCGTTTTCCATCCCCGAAGTCGAGAAGTCGACATAGGCGGGCGAGAGAATGAGGATCAAGCCGCTAGAGATCGCTTGCGTCGCCGAGCCGGCCAGTCGTTGCACGATTGCGAAAGCGATGACGGATATCGTCGCGCACGTGAAAACGAGTGTGAGGAAGTCCTCTCGTGTAACGCCATACACCAGGCAGAGAAGAAGCATCCACAGCGGATGCGTATACGCTTGCACTCGCTCGCTGACATTCCAGCGCGGCCCAAACCCGTGCACGAAATTGTCGACCGTGCGGAGGGTGATATATGCGTCTTCGGCGACCCATCCATATCGAATGATGGCCCAGAGAAATAGCGTCGACAGCAAGACGCCGAGAGCGACCCGTGCCTGACAGGCGGGGGCGCGACGCGCGAATGTCATTGCACCAGGCAGCTGGCGCCCGCGACGGTGATCCGTCCTCGGGGGACACGCTCGTCGTCGTCGTTCATTGACGCTGCCGTCGTCGGAGCGAGAGCATTACGATCAGCAGCAGCGCCGGCACTGTCGCCGCAAGTCCGGCGACCATCCACGCGTCCCCGCTGCCAGCCGTCGCCGCCGCGCCGAGCGGCAGCGCCACCGCGGCGACGTCGATCGCGATCGCCGTCCAATAGGCCCACGCCTGACGCCCCACGATCGCGAGGCTGACGACGACGGCGGGCACGGCCAAGAGCGGTACGAGCCAAGCGGCGTGCGCGCCGTGATCGTAGCTGCAGCCGAAGACGATCGCGGTGACCGACCAAACCAGGCCGTGCGCTCGCGCGACGTTGCCCGCGCGACCGCGCAGCTTGCGCTCGGCGACGGCGGCGTCGTTCGCCACCGCGGTGCGAACGTGTCCGATGATCTCGGCGCGCTGACCGCACGGACGGCAGCGCAGGCCGGCCTCGCTCCACTCGGCGTCCGCGGTCGCGACCGCGGCGCCACGCTCGACGCACGTTTCCACGGCGCGCAGACTAGCATGTCCCGTTAGGTCACCAACTGGGCGCGGGCCAACACTCCGCCGGTCGCGATCTCCTTTATTGCTCGCCGACTGATCCATGGGCCGCGGCTGTTCGATTCGACAACAGTGCCTGCCGGTTTTGTCGACAGCAGCCGCCGCTTCGATGAGCGCTTCGTTCGTTCAAGACGGAAGCGCGCAGGATCGCAGCCTTTCGAAATGGCGGCACGCGCGGTGCAGATGCTGCGAAACGCTCGATCCAACCCGAGGAGAAGATCATGGCGGCGAAGACCTATCGTGCAGTGCACGTCGTAAAACCCGGCACGAATGAAAAGGAGACCACGATGGCTTCAAACGAAGAGATTATCCGCAATCTGTACGCGGTCGCAGAGAAGGAACCCAAGAGGTTTCGGTCACTGTTCACCGAGAACGGCTACTGGTGGGATGTCCCTGCCGGCGTCAAATACCACGGTGACGAAGTCGCTCGTGCGGCCGACATCTACTCGGTTGCATTTCCGGACATGCACCGCGAGCTCCACGACCTCTACTTCGACGGTGACATCGTCGTCGTTCGGCTGACGCTGCACGGAACGCACAAAGGTGACCTTCCCACGGCGCTGGGAACGATCGCCGCTACCGGCAAGGAGTTCCACGCCCCCTCCTGCGATATCTTCCGTATTGAGAACGGGAAGGTGAGCGCGTTCGACTGCTACTACGCCGGAACCATCCTGCTCGGCCAGATCGGTGTGCTGGGCAACCTGGAGGCCTCGGTCAGGAAGTAAAGGCGACGGGTCCGTGTAGCAATTCACAAGAGCGAGCGGGCGAAGTAAGCTAACCGGACAGTGCGAACCGAGCTCATTTTTCCGACGCCGGACAAGCCCCGCTGGCGCGAGCAGCTCGCGACCCTGGAGGACTCTGCGCGCAACCTCGAAGAGATGCTGACTGAATCGTTGGAACAGGAGGACGTCGTGCGCGCCGTCGCACGGCTGTCGGTTCCTGAGCTGGCGGACCACTGCGCGGTCTTCGTCGTCGAGGGTGACAAGTGCGTGCGGCGAGCGTTCTCGCATCGGGACCCTGAGAAAACGGCAGCGGTCGAGACGCTCCTCGACCAGGGGGTGGAGCTGTACGAGTTTGCGGAAGGGCGTCGAGCTCTCGCCGGCGAATCCCTGGTGTTCCAGTTCGCCGGCGCGACCGCCCGACAGCCTGCGCTGGATACTCCGGTGATGTCCGAAATCGTTCGTTGCCTCGCGCCGACGTCGGTACTTCTCGTTCCGTTCGTCGTGCTCGGAACGACGATCGCCGTGGCCTCATTCAATCGCACCGCCGAATCGGGGCTCACCCAGGGCCCGAAGGATCTCGCCCTTGCCCGGGAGATGGCGCGGCGCGCGCTCGTCCGCCACGCCGGCTTTCGCGCGCCACGCTTCACGGCAAGCGAAGACTCGCGCCTGCGTCGCGTCGATCGATTCATTCGTGAGAACCTCGGCTCGCCAATATCGCTACAGGCCATCGCACGTGAGGCGGGTCTCAGCCGTTTTCACGTCCTGCGACTCTTCAAGCACGCCTATGGTGAAACGCCATTCAAGCGCCTGACACGTCTGCGTATGGAAGATGCCCAACGACGGTTAGCGCGCACGAACGTGTCGGTGACCGAGATCGCCAGCACTTGTGGCTACGATAATTCGGCGCACTTCGCTTCCGCGTTCCGTCGAGTGTTCGGCGTTTCGCCAACGGCTTTTCGACGCATGGCCCGATAATCATCGCTCTTCGGGAAGAACATTCAGCCCGCGTCTCCCTCTTTTGCACCGCGAGGATGATGTCGGCTTCGATCCGATCGCTCTGACGGTGCCGCCGATGTCGACGCCGAGATAACGGGTCATCGCTCGATCGACGACGCCAGACCCTCTGCCCATTCCGCACACACCCATTCGCCCATGCGGCGAACGCTAGGTCATCCACAAGAGGGTGTCCTTCGCCGCGTTGCCCAAGACCATCCCGAGATTGCTCTCTAGAGGCACACGGCCTTCACGCCTCTTCACAACAATGAACTCGTGCGCATGCTCCCCGATCTCCACAATCGTTTCGTTGACCATCGGCAGAACAGGAGAGTGACAATGTCTTCCGCGAGGTTGCTGTCGGACAGTCGGGAACCGCCAGCGCGCGGCGCGCCCGCCACGTACAAGACCGAGGTACTCCGACAAGACGCCGAGTTCGTCCTTTCGCGACTCGCGTCCGACGGGAGGGATGCTTCGTTCCTGCTGCTCGCTGCGACTTCGGATGCGCCCGCCGCCGCCAGCGTGAAGCGGTTGGAGCACGAGTATTTGCTCCGCGACCAGCTGGACTCGCGGTTCGCGGCCAAGCCTTTTGCGCTCACGCGAAAGCACGGGCGTCCCGCGCTGCAGCTCGACGATCCCGGCGGGCAGCTTCTCGCTCGACTCATTGGCGGTCCATGGGAGCTCGCCACCTTCTTGCGCATTGCCATAGGCATGGCGGTCTGCCTGCGTCGTGTTCATGAGCGAGGGCTCATCCACAAAGACTTCAAGCCGGCCAACGTCCTGACGAACGTGGCAACTGGCGAGTCCTGGTTGATCGGGTTCGGCATTGCGTCCCGACTGCAGCGCGAACGGCGCGTGCCGGAGCCGCCCGAGACCATCGCCGGTACGCTCGCATACATGGCGCCTGAGCAGACGGGGCGAATGAATCGCTCGGTGGATTCGCGCAGCGATCTCTATTCGCTTGGGATCACCCTTTTCGAGATGCTGACCGGGAAGCTGCCTTTCGCTGCGTCCGATCCGATGGAGTGGGTCCACTGCCACATTGCTCGGCCGGCACCGCGGGTGTGTGACCGCAACGGGCGCATTCCCGATCAGATCGGAGCGGTCGTTGCCAAGCTCCTCGCCAAGCCGGCGGAGAGCCGGTACCAAACAGCAGCTGGCGTCGAGGCGGACCTCCGGCGATGCGTTGGCGCGCTCGAGTCGACGGGGCGCATCGACTCGTTCCCGCTCGGCGCGGCAGACGTCCCGGACCGGCTGCTGATTCCCGAGAAGCTCTATGGGCGGGAACGAGACATTGCGACGCTGCTCGGCGCGTTCGACCGTGTCGTCGCGAGCGGGGAGCTCGAGGTCGTCCTCGTGTCAGGGTACTCGGGCATCGGAAAGTCATCCGTGGTCAACGAGCTGCACAAGGCGCTCGTTCCGTCGCGCGGGCTGTTTGCTTCAGGGAAGTTTGATCAATACAAGCGCGACATCCCGTACGCCACGTTGGCGCACGCCCTCGAGGGCCTCGTCCGGTCGATCCTCGCGCAGAGCGAGGCAGAGCTCGGGCGATGGCGCGCCGCGATTACAGCCGCGCTCGGTATCAACGCGAGGCTGATGACGGATCTCATTCCGGAGCTCGAGCTGGTCATTGGGCCGTCGCCGCCGGTGCCGGACCTGCCGCCGGGAGAGGCCCAGAACCGCTTTCAGATGGTCTTTCGTGAGCTCATCGCCGTATTCGCGCGGCCGGAGCATCCGCTCGCGCTCTTTCTCGATGACCTTCAGTGGCTCGACGCCGCGACGCTGAAGCTCGTCGAAGCGCTCGTCAAGCGTGAGGGCTTGCCTCTTTTGCTCGTAGGCGCGTACCGAAGCAACGAGGTGCATGCCGCTCATCCCCTCACGGCGGCGCTCGATGCGATCCGCAAGTCGGGGACCCGCGTGCATGATGTCGTGCTCGCGGCGCTGAGTCCCGAGCAGGTTGGCCAGCTCGTCTCCGATGCCCTACACACCAATGCGGCGCAGGCGGAGTCGCTCGCACATCTCGTATGCGCGAAGACAGCGGGCAATCCATATTTCATCATCGAGTTTCTCATCGAGCTCGCGCAAGAGAACTTGCTCACGTTCAGTGCGAGCGGGTCAGGGTGGACGTGGGACGCCCAACGCATTTTGGCCAAGGGGTACACGGACAACGTCGTCGACCTGATGGCGCGAAAGCTGACCCGCCTCAACCCGGCTACTCAGCATGTGCTCAAACAGTTGGCTTGCCTCGGCAACCGCGTTGCGATCTCGACGCTCGCTCTCGTCCATGCGTCGGACGAGAGTGTCGAGGCTGACCTTTGGGACGCGTTCCGTTCCGGCGTCGTCCTCCGCGTGGATGACACGTATGCATTCCCCCACGATCGCGTCCACGAAGCCGCCTATTCGCTCATTCCCGAGGGCCTTCGGACGCAAGCCCATCTGCGCATTGGCCGGCTGCTCCTGTCGATGTTGCCCCGCGACGCGCAAGCCGACGACCCTCCTTGCGCCGAAGGCGAGCAAGTGCCGCGGGAAGCGGCCAACTTGTTCGACGTCGTCAGTCAGCTGAATCGCGCGGTCGATCTCATCGACGATCCCGACGAGAAGGCGACTCTCCGGCGCCTCAACATTCAGGCGGCGAAAAGAGCAAAGGCGTCGATTGCGTTTGTGAACGCGCGCAACTACCTCGCGCTGGCGGCGACCCTCCTGGCGCCCGATGCATGGAGCGTCGACTATCGTGAGACTTTCGAGCTCTATCTACTGCTGGCTGAATGCGAGTTTCTCGTGGGCCATTTCGAGATCGCCGACGAGCTCTTCGGAATCGTCCTCGACCAGGCCTGCACCAAGGTCGATCGCGCCGAAGCCCATTGCGTTCGCCTGCAGCTCTATCAGGTGGCGGGCAGGTACGAGGAAGGCTTCTTGGCCGCCCTTCCCGCGCTGCGACTGTTCGACATCGTGCTGCCCGAGTCCGACGCGGACATTCAGGCGGCCGTGGCGGCACAGTACGCTCAGGTAGCGGTTCTTTTGGGAGGGCGCGCCATCGCCGACGTCGTCGAGGCGCCGCAGATCGCCGATCCGTCGCACCGCGCGCTCATGGATCTCCTCGTGTACGCGGCGCCCTGCGCGTATATCGGGAGCCCGCGCCATTTCCCGCTCGTGACCCTGACGGCGGTGACGCTGTCGCTCCGCCATGGCAACACCGACGTCTCGTGCCGTGCCTACTCTGCCTTCGCGGTGATGTTGGTGTCGATGTTCGAGGACATCCCGGCGGCGTACGAGTTCTCCGAGATGGCGCTGCGTCTGAACGAGAAGCTCGGCAAGGCGCGCGACCGCGGATCGATCTTGCACATGCACGGGAGCATGGTCGTTCCTTGGAAGTACGCCTTCGCGAAGGTCCTCCCCATACAACAACAGGCGTTCTCGACCTCCATCGAAGTGGGGGATCTTGCATACGCCGGTTACGTCGCATTCTGCAGCGTCTGGCAGCTCGTCGAGAACGGCGATACGCTCGATGACGTCCTGGCGGGCTCCGCCAGGTTCGCCGCGGTCGCACGACAGACGAACAACGACGCCGTCTATCAGACGATCCGGCTGGAACAGCAGTTCGTCGCGAGCCTGCAGGGCAAGACGGACGATCCCCTGGGCATGCAAGACGCGTCGTTCGACGAGTCGGCAAGCATCGGCGTCGTGGTCAAGGCGACGTTCGGGACCGGGATCGCCATGTATCAAATCATGAAGGAGATTCTCGCCTTTCACGAAGGGCGGTACGACGAGGCCCACGCGGCGGCGAATGCGGCCAAGCCACTTCTCCCCTCGATCATGGCCGTGCCCATCGAGGCAACCCACCATTTCTACGAGGGCCTCACGATGGCGGCGCTAGCCTCGCGGCCCACCGCCGAGAAGCAGCGTTCCTACGCGTGCACGCTCGCTGAGAAGGCGGCGAGGTTCGCGCGGTGGGCGGCCTCGTGTCCTGAGAATTTCAAGGCACGCCACCTTCTTCTGCTGGCCGAGATCGCACGCCTGGAAGCGCGCGACCTCGAGGCGATGACTCTCTACGAAGCGGCGTGTCGATCCGCCCGCGAATACGGCGCTCTCCATGACGAGGCGGTGGCCCTCGAGCTATCGGGACAGTTCTACGAGGCGCGCGGCCTCGAGACCACTGCGCGCGCCTACTTTCGCGACGCCCGCCATCGCTACGCGCGTTGGGGCGCCCACGGCAAGGTTCGGCAGCTCGAAGGTCGCCGCCCGTACCTGCGCGAACAGGGCAGCCAGGCGCGTTCGACCCCCACGATTGGCGCGTCCGTCGAGGACCTCGATCTGGCGACCGTCGTCCGAGTGCTGCAAGCACTTGCCAGCGAGATCGTCCTCGAGACGTGGATCGGCAAGCTGATGACGATTGCTCTCGAGGACGCGGGCGCGCAGCGGGGGATCCTCTTCGTGCCAAGCCCTGACGGGTTGCAGTGCCTGGCGGAGGCCGTGACGGGGCAGAGCGGCATAGAAGTTCGCATGCCGACGCCGACCGACGAACCGCCTGCGGTTGCCCAATCGGTGCTCCGCTACGTCGAGCGGACGCGCCAGACCGTTCTTCTCGACGACGCTGCCCGGACCTCCGCTTACTCGACGGATCCGCACATCGTCGCCAGACAGAGCCAATCGATCCTTTGCATGCCACTGGTGAAACGAGGAGAGCTCGAAGGCGTGTTGTACCTGGAGAACAATCTGGCGCCCGGTGTCTTCACGCCTCGCCGCACCGCAGTGTTGAGGCTCGTCGTCTCGCAGGCGGCCATCTCTTTGGAGAATGCGCGCCTCTATACCAACCTGCAGCAGGAGAACGATGCGCGCAAGCGCACCGAGGAGGCGCTGCGACGGAGTGAAGCCTTCCTGGCCAAAGCGCAACGGCTGAGCTTGACGGGAAGCTTCGGTTGGAATCTCAAGACCGGCGAGATCGTCTGGTCGGACGAGACGTATCGCATCTTCGCTTACGAACGCGATACGACGCCGACGCTCGAGCGCTTCTTCCAACTCATTCATCCCGAAGACATTCAGCGCGCGCGGGATCTCGTCGCTCGGGTGCAGCGTGACGGAGAAGATTTCGAGTCCGAGCTTCGACTGCTCCTCGGCGACGGAAGCGTCAAGCACGTGCGCATCGTCGGGCACGCCGTCGGCGGCCCTGGTACGAGCGACTTCGTGGGCGCGGTGATGGATATCAGCGCCGCCAAGGAGATGGCGCAGGCGCTCGCTTTCCGCGAGCAGGTGATGGGTATTCTCGGGCACGACCTGCGCAACCCACTCAGTGCCGTGCTCGGGATTATCGGGCTTGCGAAGCTCAAAGGGAACGTGTCCGCTGCGGGTAGACAGCAGATCGAGAACGCCGTCTTTCGCATGTCCGAGATGATCGAGACGCTGCTCGACTTCACGCAAACGCGCTTCGCCGGGAAGCTGCCGATCTCGCCCACCAACATGGATCTGGGCGAGGTGTGCCGGCGGGTTGTTGCAGAGCTGGCGGCCGGTCATCCTCGTCGCGTGATCGAGCTGGAGGTTCGCGGTGACTTGCGCGGCCAGTGGGATGCAGCCCGGCTCGCGCAAGTCATATCCAATCTGGCGAGCAACGCGTTGACACATGGCGATCCATGCGCGCCCGTGCGCTTGTCGATCGATGGTGAGCAGCGCGAGGTCTCGCTCAAGGTGCACAACCATGGCCCCGCGATCGCGCCGGAGTTGATCCCGATCTTGTTCGAGCCATTCCGTCGCGGATCAACGCCCGACGGCCACGGTCCGCGCGGGCTAGGGCTTGGCCTGCACATCGCAAAGCAGATCGTGATCGCGCACGGCGGATCGATCTCGGTCCACTCCTCCCCCGAAGAGGGCACGACGTTATGGGTAGCGCTGCCACGCAACCCATAGATGCTGTTCGACCTGAAACCGCTACGACTGCAGTGCACCGATGAGGTCGCACTCACCAGGAAGCGACGTACCGTTGATGACGTGCCCAAGACTTCGCTCCCCCTGTTGGTTTCGTCGACAGGGATTGGGTCGAAACCCGACACAGCGACGCGAATCTGGATAGCTCTTCGCTCCGATTGCGGTGCTTCGCACGAGGGCACAAACGGTACGCCTGTTGCTCATGACATGGCCCATGAGGATCTTGATTGTGGACGACGATGTCGACGTTGCGGATACGCTCGGTGAGCTCGCGACCCTGCTTGGGCACTCGGTCACGATCGCAAATTCGGAGCGCGAGGGACGTACCGTACTGCGCGTGCAGTCGCCCGAGATGGTGATCTGCGATCTCAACCTCGGCGATGGAACCGGCGAGGAGATCCTTCGCCTCGCAGCGGTATTCCATCCGGATGCATGTCGCGTCCTCATGACCGCGGCATCAGGCTCGATCTCGTCGCGGTTACTGTCGTCGGGGATCGCGCAGCGACTACTGCGGAAGCCGTTCGGCCTCGACGAGCTGAGATCGCTCCTGGGCGGCTTCTCTCGAGAGAGGCTGTGCGCGTAGGAGACGCGAAGGCGGACGAGGAACTCCGCCGACACGAGAGGATAGCGTCACGCAGCACATCGCTGCGCGCATCGTCGAGGGACACCACGGGACGATCTGGCTCGACGACGCAGACCATGGGCTATCGAAACGGCACGAGGGCGCGGACGCTGACGGCGCAGAGCGGACCGTTCACGATGCGCGTGCCGCCCGGCGTGATCCTCGACGAGAAGCGGCGCAAGCACGAGTGGTAGTCGAAGCTGCTGCCGCGCTACCAGCGACGGCTGCCGGAGAACAACGAGGCGATCGCCGGCGTGTACCTCTGCTCAAGTGCGGGCCGCGGAGCTGGCGAACCAAAGTTGGCCGCAGCCACGCCCTGCGAACGCGCGTTCACGTTGGTGGGCTAATCTGAAATGAGCACCGGAGCGATAAGACGTCGAGACACCGTTGCATGCGTCGAGTGTACGTCAGCGCGCACTCCGACCCGCGATTGTGGTACGCCATCCCATTCTCCAAGCGTACGAGGCCCATCCCTCGGAAAAGTTGCTAGGGTTCGGTTCCTGTCCAACGAGATCACATGCGCGGCC
>JAQBQH010000414.1 GCA_028287105.1 Myxococcales bacterium | reverse complement strand
GCCGGCGAACACGACGACGCCGTCGTCGGCGGCCAGCACAGGCTGCCCGACCGCGCCGGCGAGGTCGGCGCCGCGGTGCCCCGGCCCGTACGGCTGCATCGGCGGCTGGAATGGCCGCAACACCACCGGCACCGGCGCCAGCGGCCACGAGTACCCCGAGCCAGGAGTCGGCTGCGCTCCCGGCGGCTGAACGGGCTGAGCCACGGCCTGATCCACGGGCTGAGCCCTTGCCGGCGCACACGCGAGCGCGGTGAGCGCGACGAGCACCGACAGCACCGCGCCGCCGAGTATCGCCACCAGCGCCCGGCTGCACCGCCGTCCCGGACGTGCACCCACGCCGCCCACCCTTGCCGGAATGGCCCACGAGACCAGGGGATGGGCGCTCAGGCTGGGGACAATCGCCACCCTGTGGACAGCGCCCAGTCGCCCGCCGCAGGCCGGCGTCGCCCACCCGCAAACCCGTCACCACCAGCGCGTACACTCGTGGAGCGTCCCAATGCAGCACCGGGACGACTTCGCGCGCTCGCGCGTCCCCGTTCATCGACCGGCAGCGGTTCGAGGTCGGGACGTCGCCCGGGCGGTCCCGCGAAGCTCACGGCGAGACAACCACCTCACCGTGCAGCGAACCGGGTCCGGGCGGCGGCGCGGCGCCAGGACAGTGCCCGCAGGCAGTGCTCGCAACGGCTGCCGACGGGGCATGACAGCAACCGCCGCGCGCGGCTCGGACACGTGCCGCGCCACACGAAAGGTGTCACCCAGGCCATGGCCGTCGTCACCATGAAGCAGCTGCTCGAGTCCGGCGTGCATTTCGGGCATCAGACCCGCCGCTGGAACCCGAAGATGAAGCGCTACATCCTCACCGACCGCAACGGCATCTACATCATCGACCTGCAGCAGACGCTGTCCTACATCGACCGGGCATACGAGTTCATCCGGGAGACGGTCGCGCACGGCGGGTCCGTCATGTTCGTCGGGACCAAGAAGCAGGCCCAGGAGGCCATCGCCGAGGAGGCGCAGCGGGTCAACATGCCCTACGTCAACCAGCGTTGGCTGGGCGGCATGCTCACCAACTTCCAGACCGTCCACAAGCGTCTGCAGCGGCTCAAGGAGCTCGAGTCAATGGAGCAGACCGGGGGGTTCGAGGGCCGGACCAAGAAAGAGGTCCTCATGCTCACCCGGGAGAAGAACAAGCTGGAGAAGACCCTTGGCGGCATCCGAGACATGGCCAAGGTCCCGAGTGCGGTGTGGATTGTCGACACCAAGAAGGAGCACATCGCGGTCGGCGAGGCCCGCAAGCTCGGCATCCCGGTGATCGCGATCCTCGACACCAACTGCGACCCTGACGAGGTCGACTACCCGATTCCAGGCAACGACGACGCGATCCGCTCCGCCGCGCTGCTCACCAAGGTGGTGGCCAGGGCGGTCGCCGACGGCCTGATGGCTCGCTCCGCGCGGGCTCGCGGTGCCGACGGCGAGGACAAGCCGGAGGCCGGTGTCGGCACGGACGAGCCGTTGGCCGAGTGGGAACAAGAGCTGCTCACAAGTGGTTCTGATGGTGCCGAGCTGGGCACCGCAGGGGCGAGCGGCACCGCCGCAGCCGGCTCAGCCGAGTCCGGTGCCCCGGCCGGGGCCGGTTTGCCCACCACCCCGGTCAGTACCACCAACGGAACGCACCAGCCGGCCGAATAGGGCCCGACCAGCTCACCTTCCCCAGCGAACAGAACGGACAGCACAGCATCATGGCGAACTACACCGCCACCGACGTCAAGAAGCTCCGCGAGCTCACGGGCTCGGGGATGATGGACTGCAAGAACGCGCTGACCGAGACCGATGGCGACATCGAGGCGGCAGTCGAGCTGCTGCGCATCAAGGGCGCCAAGGACGTCAACAAGCGCGCTGAGCGCACCACCGCGAATGGCCTGGTGGCCGCCCGCGGCTCCACCATGGTCGAGCTCGACTCCGAGACCGACTTCGTCGCCAAGAGCGCCGACTTCCAGGCGTTGGCCGACCGCATCCTCGACGTCGCCGTCGACACCCAGCCGGCCGACCTCGACGAGCTGAAGGCCGCCAGGCTCGACGGCGGCACCGTCTCCGACGCCGTCGCGGCCCTGTCGGCACGGATCGGCGAGAAGATCGAGCTTCGTCGCTACGTGCACCTTGACGGCCCCGCCGCCGTCTACCTGCACCGTCGCGCCACCGACCTGCCGCCGGCCATCGGCGTGCTCGTCGAGTACGACGGCGACGGCGACGGCGACACGAGCACCGCCGAGAACACGGCGCGCGGTGTGGCCATGCACGTGGCCGCCGCCCGGCCGCGGTTCACCACGCGCGAGGAGATCCCGCAGGAGACCCTCGCCAACGAGCGGCGCATCGCCGAGGCCACCGCGCGCGAGGAGGGCAAGCCCGAGCAGGCCCTGCCCAAGATCGTCGAGGGCAGGCTCAACGGCTTCTTCAAGGACGTCGTCCTGCTCGAGCAGCCGTCGGTGACCGAGAACAAGAAGACCGTGCAGGCCGTCCTCGACGCCTCCGGCACGACCCTGAAGCGCTTCGCCCGTTTCGAGGTCGGCGCCTGAGC
>JAQBQH010000171.1 GCA_028287105.1 Myxococcales bacterium | reverse complement strand
TCGCTACATCGGTAGACGGCATGCCCACCGACGCGGAGCTCCGCAAGAAGCTGGATACGCTGAGCCACGCGCTCCGCCCCGTGCACAAGGCGCTCATGGACCTGACGAGCGCCGACTACGAGCGCCGCCATGGCCACATCAACGGCCCCGTGCACCTGTTCCATCTCGTCACCCAGGATCCCTTTTTCGCCTGGCTGCACCCGATGTCGGCGCTCATGGCCGAGGTCGACGAGCTCTACGATCAGAAGGAGCCGCTCGACCCGGTCGCCGTCAAGGCGGTGCGCTCCACCATCGAGGAGCTCGTCGGTCACAAAGGGCAGGAGCCGTCGCCCGACAGCTTCGTCTCGCGCTATCTCGAGATCCTGCAGAACGATCCCGACGTGGTGATGGAGCACGCCAAGCTGCGCCGCGCGCTCGACCAGCTCTAGCGCACCGACGTCAGCTCACGGACGTCAGCGCACCGACGTCAGCTGACGGAACGGAACGTGGGCGCCGATTCGTTCGGATTGGCCAGCGGCAGCGGCAGCTGCGCCGTCGCGCGCGCCGTATCGAGCAGCGCGGTCTGCGACCGCACCGGCGGACCCGGCCGCTGCACCCGCTCGTAGCGCCCATCCGGCAGCAGCATGCGCGCCTTGACGTTGTCGCGCAGCGGCGTCCCGAGGACCTCGTTGTACAGCCGCTGCTTGAGCTGCGGGTCCTCGATCGGCGCCATGATCTCGATGCGCCGCACGAAGTTACGCGGCATCCAGTCGGCCGAGGCGATGAACACGTCGCACGCCTCGGGCGGCCCGAACGCGAACGCGCGCGCATGCTCGAGGAAGCGGTCGACGACGCTGATGACGCGGATGCGCTCCGACAGCCCCTTGACCCCCGCCCGCAAGCAGCAGATCCCGCGCACCAGCAGGTCGATGTCGACGCCCGCCTGGCTCGCCGCGTAGAGCGCGCGAATCGTCGACGGGTCGACGAGCGAGTTCATCTTGGCGATGATGCGCGCCGGCTCGCCCTTGCGCGCCCGCTCCGCCTGCTTGGTGATGAGCCCGATGACCTGCGCCTGCAGGTCGAACGGCGCCACCGCCAGCCGCTTCCAGTGCGGCGGCTCGCAATAGCCGGTCAGCATGTTGAAGAGCGCCGAGGCATCCTCGGCCAGCTCGTTGCGCGTGGTCAGGAGCGACAGGTCGGTGTACTGCCGCGCCGTCTGCGGATGGTAGTTGCCGGTTCCGATGTGCACGTAGCGCTTAATCGACTCGCCCTCGCGCCGCACCACCAGCGCCACCTTGCAGTGGGTCTTGTAGCCGATGAGCCCGTAGACGACGTGAACGCCGTTCTCCTCGAGCCGCCGCGCCCAGGCGATGTTGTTGGCCTCGTCGAAGCGCGCCTTGATCTCTACCAGCACCGTCGCCTGCTTGCCGTTGGCGGCGGCGCGGGAGAGAGCGCGCACGAACGGCGAATCGCCGCCCGAGGTGCGATAGAGCGTCATCTTGAGCGCCAGGACGTTGGGATCGTCGGCCGCCTCGTCGATGAAGCGCACCACCGGATCGTACGACTCGTACGGATGGTGCAGGAGGATGTCCTGCTTCTTGATGATGTCGAAGATCGGCGTGTCGGTGTCGCGCAAGGGCGGCGGCACCGCCGGCACGAGCGGCTCGGCCCGCAGCTCCGCGCGCGAATCGTGCTTCTCGAGCGCCATCAGATCCTGCAGCTGCATCGGCGAGGCGGTGCGGTAGATGTCCACCGACTCGACCTTGAGCGCGGTCGACAACATCTGCTCGACCTCGGGCGAGGCCGTCGCCGAAAGCTCCAGGCGCACCGCGGCGCCGAGCTCCCGTCGCCGCAGCTCCTCCTGCATGGTCGACAACAGATCTTCGGACTCTTCTTCGTCGACCAGCAGATCCGAGTTGCGCGTGACGCGGAAGCGAGCCGTCTGCCGCACCTCGTAGCCGGGGAAGAGGTCGCCGACGTAAGCCGAGATGACGTCGCCGAGCAGCGCGAACGAGTGCTTGCCCGGCTCCGAGGGCAGCCGCACCAGCCGCCCCAGCACCATCGGGACCTGGACGACCGCGAGCAGCTGCTCCTTCGGCGCGCGCGCCCGCCGGCGCCCCTGCGATTTCGACAGGATGACCGCGATGTTCAGCGAGCGGTTGCGCAGCTGCGGAAAGGGATGGCCGGGGTCGACCGCCAGCGGCGTCAGCGCCGGGAAGACGTTGACGGCGAAGTGGTTGCGCGCAAACGTCCGCTGCTCGGGGCTGAACGCCTCCGGCGCGACCACCGCGACCCCCGCCGCCGCCAGCTGCGGGCAGAGTTCCTCGCGCCAGATGCGGTCCTGCTCGGCGGTCAGCGCGTGAACCTTGGCGGTGATGGCCGCGAGCTGCTCGGCCGGGGTCATCCCGTCGGCCGGGGTCTCGACCACCCGCCCGAGGATCTGCTGCTTGAGCCCGGCGACCCGAATCATGAAGAATTCATCGAAGTTCGACGACGCGATGCCGAGGAACTTGAGCCGTTCGTAGAGCGGCAGGCTCGGGTCGGTCGCCTCTTCGAGGACACGCTCGTTGAAGGCGAGCCACGACAGCTCGCGGTTCAAAAAGAGCCGCGGCTCCGACTCGGTATGCGAAGCGTCCGCCGGTTTTACGATCTTTAGATGGTCGGTCCGGCGCGAGAGCAGATCGTCTGGAGTGCTCGGTTCCATCGGAAATAGAAAGTGTAGCACGCGTCCGCGAGGCGGCTTGGTGACGATTGCGTGACCACGCGAAGCCGCGAATTTGCGTTAATATCGCGAGACATGGCCCATCTCCTCGAGCCTTTGACGGTGCGCGGCATCACGCTGCGCAATCGCATCGGCGTCTCCCCGATGTGCCAGTATTCGTCCGAGGACGGCTTCGCCAACGACTGGCACCTCGTCCACCTGGGCGCCCGCGCGGTGGGCGGCGCCGCCTGGGTGTCGGTCGAGGCGACCGCCGTCGAGGCGCGCGGCCGCATCTCGCCGGCCGACATGGGGCTGTGGTCCGACGCGCACGCCGAGCCGCTCGGGCGAATTGCACGGTTCCTGAAGGCGCACGGCGCCGTCGCATCGATTCAGCTGGCGCACGCCGGCCGCAAGGCGTCGACGTCGCGCCCGTGGGAGGGCGATCGCCCGCTCGCCGACGACGAAGGCGGCTGGCAGACGGTGGCGCCGAGCGCCGTGCCGTTCGCCCCCGGCTGGCGCGTCCCACGCGCGCTTGGTAGCAACGAGATTCACGGCGTGATCGCGCAGTTCGCCGCCGCCGCCGTGCGCGCGCGCGACGCCGGCTTCGAGTGGCTGGAGCTGCACGGCGCGCACGGCTACCTGCTCCACGAGTTCCTCTCGCCGCTCGCCAATCAGCGCACCGACGAGTGGGGCGGCAGCTTCGACAACCGCATCCGCTTCGCCCTCGAGCTCACCCGAGCCGTGCGCCGCGTCTGGCCCGAGCGCCTGCCGCTCGCCATGCGCCTCTCCTGCAGCGACTGGCTGCCGGGCGGCTGGACGATCGAAGACTCGGTCGCGCTCGCCGGGCGCGTCGCCAAAGAGGGTGTGGACCTCATCGACTGCAGCTCGGGCGGCATCGCCCCCGGCGCGCGCATCCCCATCGGTCCCGGCTATCAGGTCGGCTTCGCCGAGGCCATTCGCAAGAGCGGCATGCTCACCGCCGCCGTCGGCATGATCACCGAGGCCACCCACGCCGACGAGATCGTCCGCAACGGCCGCGCCGACCTGGTGCTGCTGGCGCGCGAGATGCTGCGCGATCCCTACTGGCCGCTCCACGCCGCCGCCACCCTGCGCCATCCCGAGCGCGTCCCGGTGCCGCCGCAATATCAGCGCGCGTTCGGCAGCGGCACGCCGCAGGGGCCGCGGAGCTGATGCGGGTCACCTTCTACGGCGTACGCGGCTCCATCGCCACCCCCGGCCCGTCGACGGTGCGCTACGGCGGCAACACCGTCTGCGTCGCCGTGCGCACGGTCGACAACACGCTCGTGGTCTTCGACATCGGTACCGGCGCGCGCGTCCTCGGCGATGAGCTGGTCGCCGCCGGCGTCTTGCCCGCGCCGATCCACGTCTTCGTCACGCACGCGCACTGGGATCACATCATCGGCGCGCCCTTCTTCGCGCCCATCTACAAGAAGGAAGGGCACGTCATCCTGCACGCAATGTCGCCGCGCGCCGAGTCGTCCATCGCCAAGGGGGTGCTCTTCGACGGCGAGCACTTCCCGGTGCGCATCGCCGACCTGCCGGCGCGGCTCGAGCGCCCGCCCTTCGCCGGCGAGACGATGCGGGTCGGCTCGGCGACGGTGCGCTGCATCCAGCTCAATCATCCCGGCGGCTGCGAAGGCTTCCGCATCGACGACGCCGATGGCTCCAGCGTCTGCTATCTGACCGACAACGAGCTGACGCCGCCGGCCGGCCTCGTCTCGGCGCCGACCGACCTGACCCGCTTTGCCAGCGGCACGGGCCTCCTCATCCACGATGCGCAGTACATGCCCGAGGACATGCCGGCCAAGCGCGGCTGGGGCCACTCCGTCGTCGACGACGTGCTGGCGCTCGGCCGCGATGCGGAGGCGCGCACGGTGGCGCTGCACCATCACGATCCGTGGCGCGACGACCACGCGCTCGATCTCATCGCCGCCCACGCCCGCGCCTGGTGCCGCGTGCACGCCCCCGCGATGTCGACGCTGGTCGCGTCCGAGGGGCTCACGCTCGACGTCAAGCCGTGAGCTTGTACTCCTTGATCTTGCGATGCAGCGTCGCGATCCCGATCTCGAGCTGCTTGGCCGTCTTGGTGCGATTGCCGCCGTTCGAGCGCAGCGCCGCGGTGATGTACTCGCGCTCGACGTCCTCGAGCGTGTGCACGCGACCGGGCACGAACACCGTCGGCAGCGCCGTCCGGATCTCTTCCGGCAGATCGTCGGGTTGGATCTGCGTGCCGATCGATAGCGCCACCGCGCGCTCCATCGCATTCTCCAGCTCGCGCACGTTGCCCGGCCAGTCGTAGCGCACCAGCTGATCGGCCGCCTTGGGCGAGATGCCGCACATCTTGCGCCGCGCGCGCGCCACCGCCTCGGTCAGGAACTGTCGCGCCAACGGCAGCACGTCGTCGCGCCGCTCGCGCAGCGGCGGAATGCGCAGCTCGACGACGCGCAGCCGGTAGAACAGATCCTTGCGGAAGCTGCCGGCGTCGACGGCGGCGGTGAGATCGCGATTGGTCGCGGCCAGGACGCGCACGTCGACCGCGCGGTTCTTGTTCTCGCCGACGCGCCGCACCTCACGCTCCTGAAGGACGCGCAAGAGCTTGGCCTGCATCGACGCCGGCACCTCGCCCACCTCGTCGAGGAACAGCGTCCCGCCGTGCGCCGCTTCGAAGAGCCCGGCGCGGTCGGTGGTCGCGCCGGTGAACGAGCCCTTGGCGTGGCCGAACAGCTCCGACTCGAGCAGCGTCTCGGTGACGGCGGCGCAGTTGATCGCCACGAACGGCCGCGAGGCGCGCGACGAGTCGTCGTGGATGAGCCGCGCCACGCGCTCCTTGCCGACGCCGCTCTCGCCAGTGATGAGCACCGTCGAGTCGACGCGCGCCACGCGCCGCGCCAGCTCCACCACCTTCTGCATCGCCTCCGAGCGCGCCACCAGACCGGGCGGCTCGCCCTCTTCGCCGTGGCGCGACAGCTGCTGCTTCTTGGCGCGCAGCTTCTGCTCCGCCTGCTTGAGCTGCGCCGTCACCTTGGCCAGCCCCGCGTCGAGGCAGCCCTTCTGGTAGTACTTCACCTCCTCGTCGAGGCGGTCGCCCCATTCCTCGCGCGGCTTGCCGAGCACCTGGCACACGGCGTCGCCGCGGCCGACGCAGCGCTCCTCGACGCAGATGATCTGCCGGCCGTTGCAGTAGGACATATAGCCGCTGGCGAAGCCGATGAGGGTCCAGCACACCGGCTCGTCGGCGCGCCCGAAGTGCAGGAGATGCTGCTCCGCTTCGTACGAGTCGTGCCAGAGCGCCTGGGCGAACGGCTCCGGCTCGCCGGGCTTGGTCGGCAGCGGCTCGACGCGCACGAGCCCCTGCAGCGTGTGCAGCCGTCCGCCGGCTATCTTCCACTCATGCTCGTTGTCCCAGGGGAACTGGTCGCGCATCGCCTGCGCCGTGCGCCAGCCGTGCGCGTAGCCGAAGCGGGTGAGCACGCCGCGCGCGACCGTCACGCCCACGGTCTCGATGAGCTCCTTGCGCAGGATGCCGAGCGCGACCGTATCGAGGATGATGGCGCGCTCGCCCGAAAAGCGCAGCACACCGCCCTTGGGAGGCAGCTCCATGAGCTCGCGGAGGTCCAGATCCTCGATCTTCATAATGAGACTGTAGTATCTCAAAATGATTCTAGCCACGATTTGTTTTTGTATAAAATCAATAGGTTGGATATTGGCGCGGTCGATGCTTCATAGGGGCCTGTTCAAGGAGGAGACGACATGATGACGATTCGCAAGGCGGGCGATCGAGGGCAGGCAAGCTTCGGTTGGCTCGAGAGCAAGCACACGTTCAGCTTCGGCCACTACGTCGACGAGAAGCACATGGGCTTCTCCGACTTGCGTGTCATTAATGATGACACCGTGCAGGCCGGGGAAGGGTTCCCGTCGCATTCGCATCGCGACATGGAGATCATCTCCTACGTCCTCGACGGGGCGCTCGAGCACAAGGACTCGACCGGCTCGGGCGGGGTCATCCGCCACGGCGACGTACAGCGAATGAGCGCAGGCAGCGGCGTGACCCACTCGGAGTTCAACGGGTCGCGCACCGAACCGGTCCACTTCCTTCAGATCTGGATCCAGCCCGCGAAGAAGGGCATCCCGGCGTCATACGAAGAGAAGCGCTTCGGCATCCAAGATCTCAGCGGCAAGCTGCGGCTGATCGCCTCGCCGGATGGTCGGGACGGCTCGGTCACCATCAACCAGGACGCGCGGGTGTACGTGGCGCTGCTCGGTCAGGGGCAGGAGCTGAAGCACGAATTCGCGGCAAAGCGTAAGGGTTGGGTGCACGTGGCGCGCGGGCGTGTGCTGGTCAATGGCCAGGAGCTCACGACCGGCGACGGCGCGGCGCTCGCCGACGAGACCTCCGTGAGCCTCGCCGGAGGGGCAGCGAGCGAAGTACTTCTTTTTGATTTACGGCCGTAACGGAAAAAGGGTGGCGGCGTAGAAGGTAGTGGTTACGTTGCGAGGTCCCGAAACATCGGAGGAACGAAAACGAGCGACGCAGGCATCCAAACCGGAATCGAGGAAGGGGTGAGAGTAATGCGAGTTGTCACGGCGTATTTGATGGATGGTCGCGGGCAGTCGGCGGATGGCCGACGCAAGGCGACGCCGTTGCCGATCGTCTCCGACGATCAGCACGACGCCGTCGAGGGCCCCGTGGAACCCGCGCTCGATACGGATTGGGTCGAGGGCGACGACACGGCTGCCGAGCCGACCGGCGAAACCGAGGAAGACGAGACGACGGCGGAAGCGGACGAGGACACGGTCGCCGCGGCGAATGACACCGACGCGGACTCCGAGGTCGAGCTGGCCAAGGTGGCCGCGCCGGCCTCGCGCGATCCCTACGCCGCCTACATGAGCGCGCTGCGCGACGTCAAGCGGCTCGACCGCGAGGAAGAGCACGAGCTGGCGGTCGAATATCTGGCGACGCACGACCCGAAGATTGCGCGCACGCTCATCACCGCGAACCTGAAGCTGGTGGTCAAGCTGGCGCACGAGTACTCGCGGGCGGCGCGCAACCTGCTCGATCTGATCCAGGAAGGCAACGTCGGCCTGGTGCAGGCGGTCGAGAAGTACGATCCGCACCGCAACGTCAAGCTCTCGAGCTACGCGGCGTGGTGGATCCGCGCGTACATGCTGCGCTACATCCTGCAGAACGCACGCATCGTGCGGCTCGGTACGACGGCGACTCAGCGCAAGCTGTTCTTCAACCTGCGCAAGGAGAAGGCCAAGCTCGAGCGGCTCGGCTTCGTGCCGTCGGCCGAGCGGGTGGCGCTCGCCATGAACGTGCCGGAGGCCGAGGTGCTCGACATGGAGCAGCGCATGGGCTCGCCCGACGCGTCGCTCGACGCGCCCATCGACCGCGAAGATCCGGGTCGCACGCGCCTCGACACCATCGAGGCGGCCAACGACCGCCCCGACGTCGCCGCCGAGAACGGCGAGTTCAAGGAGCGTCTGCACGAGGTGCTGACGTCGTTCGGCGCCAAGCTCAAGGGTCGCGATCGTCAGCTCTTCGACGAGCGCCTGATGACCGCCGAGCCGCGCACGCTGCAGCAGCTGGGCGACACCTTCGGCATCAGCCGCGAGCGTACCCGCCAGCTCGAGATGCGCCTCATGGGGCGTCTCAAGATGTACCTGACCGCGCAGCTCGGCGACGCTGTCGAGCTGGAGCGGCTCAGCGCCTGATCCCGAACCAACCGCCTATCGCCTGACGCTGGACGAGCGGCTCGTCAACGACGGATGTTGACGAGCCGCCCGAACAGCTGAGCCGCGCGCGCCACCACCAACCCCAGTCGATCTCCCACCCAGCGGTGCCACGCCGAGCGAGCGCACTCCTCCATCGTCACCGAGCGCGACTCCGAGATGTGCTGCTCGATCCACGCCTCCGCGCTCGCCACGACGCGTGCGTCTTCCAGCTCCACGAGCGTCTCGAGGTTCGAGAGGCTGAGCGGGTCCAAATTGAAGCTGCCGACGAGAAAGCGGCGGTGGTCGATGGTCGTCGCCTTCGCATGCAGGACCGAGTGGGTCCACTCGAAGATCTTGACGCCCGCGACGAGCAGCCGGCGGTAGAGGCTCATGGTGGCGGCGTGTGCGAACGGGACGTCGCTGTTGCCGGCGAGGAGCAGGCGCACGTCGACGCCGCGCTTGGCCGCGTTGCGCAGCGCGCGGATCAGCCCCGCGTCGGGCAGGAAGTAGGCGTGTGCGACGAGCAGCCGCTCCTTCGCCGCCGCGAACGCCTTCAAGTAGCGCTTGCGCAGCTTGCGTCCGCCGCTCTCGCTCGAGAGGTAGAACTTCACGCCGCCGGGGAAGGGGCCGACCGGCTCGCGCCGGAGCATCTTGCCGAGCCGATTCGCCGCCGGTCCGTGGATGCGCAGCGCCAGGTCGGCCCAGCCGCGCCGGAACTCGTCGGCCGCGTACTCGTCACCGATGTTGATGCCGCCGAGGAACGCGGTCTGGTCGTCGACGAGCAGGATCTTGCGGTGATCGCGACGCAGCCGGAACAGGAAGAGCGTGAGGAAGCGATTGTAGATGCGGCACTCGCAGCCGGCGGCGTTGAGGCGCGCGCGCACGCTGCGGCCGCCGAGCAAGGAGCCCCAGCCGTCGATGATGACGCGCACCTTGACGCCGCGCGCCGCCGCGTCGACGAGCGCGTCGACGAACTTCGCGCCCCAGCCGTTCGGCGAGAAGCTGTAGATCTCGAGATAGACGGTCGCGCGCGCGCCTGCGATGGCCTCGAGCATGCGCGGATAGGCCTCTTTGCCGCCGTCGAGCAGGTCGACCAGATCGACCGGCGCCACCACCAGCGCCGCGGGCGCGGTGTCGGGGACGACGACGGGTGCTGCGGGCAGGGCAACGGCCAAGGCTTCAGCTTAACGTGGAACCCGAGCGCTCGCCGGCTTACATTGCCCCGCATGATCAAAGTGGCCATCATCGTTGGGAGCACGCGGCCCGGTCGCAAGGCAGAGACCGTCGCCCGCTGGGTTCACGCCGTCGCGGACAAGCGCAGCGATGCGCACTTCGAAGTCGTCGACATCGCGGAGTTCAACCTGCCGCTGCTCGACGAGCCGATGCCGCCGTCGATGGGCAAATACTCGAAGCCGCACACGCTCGTGTGGTCGGCGAAGATCGCGAGCTTCGACGCGTTCGTCTTCGTGACGCCCGAGTACAATCACTCGACGTCGGGCGCGCTCAAGAACGCCATCGACTTCCTGTACCGGGAGTGGAACGACAAGGCGGCCGGCTTCGTCAGCTACGGCAGCGCGGGCGGCATTCGCGCCGTCGAGCATCTGCGTCTGATCATGGCCGAGCTCAAGGTCGCCGACGTGCGCGCCCATGTCAGCCTCTCTCTGGTGCACGACTTCGAGGGCTATACGATATTCAAGCCGCAGCCGCAGCACGAAAAGGCGATTGGGGTGTTGCTCGACCAGGTCGTCTCGTGGGGCGGCGCGCTCAAGATCGTGCGCGAAAACGCCGCCGCCGGCTGACGCGCCGACGTCCACGATGCGCGCAGGTGGTGCTAGGGAATGCGCTTCGGTGGATTGAGGTTGGCGTCGGCGCCCTCGCCTTCGAGCAGCCCTTTGACGAGCGCATAGACGATGCGCAGCCGCCCGCCCTCGGGCTCCCAATACTCGGCGCGCTGGATGTCGAGCTTCAAGAGGACGATGCGGCCGTCCTCCGGTTTGTCGTCGCCGAACCAGATGCGCCAGCCCGGCTGCCAGAGCCGCCGCGCCTGCGCCGCGTTGCGATCGACGCGAGCGCGCGCGCTGATCGAGACGTAGGCGCGGTCACGCGTGCGCAGGCAGCAGACGTTGACGTCATGATGGTGATCGATCTCGTCCGTCTTGCGCGTGTCGTCCGCGGTCACGAACCATAGATCGCAGTCGGGCAGCTTCTCGTGCTGCAGCCCCATCGGGCGCGCGCGCATGGTGCCGTCCTCTTCGAGCGTCACCAGCATCGCGGTGTCGAACTCCGCCAAGAGCGCGAGCAGCTCCTGCTTGGAGCCGAGCTCTTCCGGTTGCGCTTCGGGCTGCTCCTCGATCGAGTCTTCATCGCTCATGGCGGCAAAGATAGGGCTGTCCTGTTTTGCGACACCGGCGGCCCCTCTGGCCAGGTCGGACCACCGCACCAATCCGAACCGCCCGAGTAGTTTCAGTACGTTATTGGTTGCGAGGAGGCGTGTAGGTGTCGGTACGACCCTTGCTCAAGGCGCGCGCAACGTCTTGGGGGAAATCATGGGTCGCACACTCGCTCCGCTCTGTCTTTCACTCGCGCTCGCCGGTTGCGGCGCCACAGCCGAGGCGCCCGTCGAGTACGAGCAGCCGTTCACCAGCGCCGTGGCGACGCTGCTCAACTTCGAGTTCGACGGCCAGCTCACCGCCGCCAGCGGCACCAACGTCAAGGGGCTGGTTCGCGCGCAGCTCCTCTATACGGTCGGCAGCCTCAACGATCACAGCGGCGTCGCGCGCCTCGAGCGCCTCGCGCTCAGCAACACCAGCTCGACGTACATCGGCGGCGGGCTCTATCGGCACAAGTACCACGCCAAGCTGCCGGTCGCGTGGGGCTCGAAGACCAACCTGCCGTCGTCGTTCACCTTCACGCTGCCGCTGCGCGCCGACGCCGCGTCGACCTTCACCAGCCGCTACGGGCAGAGCTGCTCGGACGCGCCGGCGGACGTCACGGTCGGCAACTTCTGGTACCACTACCGTCCAACCGAGAGCGGCTGCAGCCTGTCGGCCGCCGATGTGGCGACGATGAGCGCGACCGTGACCACCTCGACGGAGAACGCGGTCGCGAAGTATCCCGAGTATCACAAGATCTGGGAGGACGGCGCGCTCGACGTGCTCGCCATCTTCGGCAAGTACGCCGTCGGTGGCCGTGACGAATCGGACGCCGGCATCGCTGCCTACGACGAGTTCGTCTCGGCCGTGCGCGCGCAGTTTCCCAACGCGACCACCACGCCGGCGACGCTGCCGCCCGGCCCCGGCGTCGCCGCCACCGACGTCACGTTCCAGCTGACGCAGCCCAACGGCGATCGCATCTCGATCACCGCGCTCCTGGTCGACTCGGTGCCGTCGGCCGGCGCCGGCTTCATCAAGCGCTACGGCGAGCTCTCCGCCGGTGCCGACCTCATCATGTACAACGGCCACGCCGGCCTCGGCGCCAACGTGCGCGCGCTCGCGCAGCTCGGCCACTTCTTCCCCGCCAAGTATCAGATCATGTTCATGGACGGCTGCGACACCTTCGCCTACTACGACGAGACCATCCCGAAGACGCGCGCGCTCCTGAATCCCGACGATCCGACCGGCACCCGCTACCTCGACATGGTCACCAACGCCATGCCCGCGTACTTCGTCTCGCTGTCGGATTCGACGATGGCGCTCATCCGCGGCCTGTCGGCGCCGACGCAGCCGAAGAGCTGGGGCGCGATCTTCCAGAACGTCGACCCGTCGCAGGTGGCGGTGGTGACCGGCGAAGAGGACAACGTCTTCACGTCGAGCTACGACCCGGGCGCGACCTGGAACGGCTTCGCGGCCAAGGGGCAGGTCGGCTACAAGCAGACGCTGTCGTGGACGACCGAGACGCTGGCGGCGGGCACCTACGTGTTCGCGTCGACGCCCGAGACGTCCAATTCGTCGGGCGATGCCGATCTGCGCGTGCGCGTGGGCGCGCCGCCGACGTTGACGGCGACCTACAAGTGCAAGTCCTACGTCGCGAACTCGAACGAGCTCTGCAAGCTGACGCTGACGGCGCCGGCGCAGGTCTACCTGAGCGTCACCGGCGACTCGCAGGCGGTGGCGCGCTTCAACGTCGACGCCTGGCAGCTCCACTAGCCGAGAAGGATCGCGGCTCCCACCCGTAGCACCCTGTCACCTGGAGGAGGCGAACGTGTGGAGCTGCGACACCTGCGGTAGACCGAACAAGTCCAATCCGCTCATCTGTGAGACCTGCGGCGCGGCAGCACCCGGCGCCGACGCCGGCCAGGTCTCCCTGGCGCTGCAGCGCGATCTGACGATGGAGGCGCACCTCAGGGCGCTCGCCTTCTGGTATCGGGCGGGCGCGGTCCTCCTCATCGCCGGCGGCGTCTCGCTGCTCGGCCTCTTCGGCTGGCTCGGCAGCACCGTGATGCGCGACACGTCGGCGTGGCGCGGCTCGGGCGCGATGTGGGCCGGCGCCATCGGCTACCTCGCGACGTTCGTGCTGGCCGCCGCCGCCGGCAGCTGGGTGCTCGGCCACTTCCTCGCGCGCTTCGTCAATGGCGCGCGCATCGCCGCCGGGATCCTGACGCTCGTCAGCCTGCTCGTGGCCGGCGGGCGCTTCGTCTTCACCGCGATCATCTACAGCCGCGTCAGCGACGACCTCTACGGCGGCTCGATGTACTTCTCACGCCCGTCGCTGGCGGGACCGATCGCCACCTTCATCTTGTCGACCATCTGGTCGGTCGCCATCGCCTACACGCTCTTCTCGGGGCGAGCGGCGCAGGTGTGCGCGCCGGCCTATCGCACCATCGTGGCGCGCACGGCGGCGATGCGCGCGCCCATGGCGAAGAGCGCATTCTTCGTCATCCCGCTCGTCGG
Organism: Myxococcales bacterium; assembly: GCA_028287105.1. Classification (GTDB taxonomy): domain Bacteria; phylum Myxococcota_A; class Polyangia; order Palsa-1104; family Palsa-1104; genus JAQBQH01. The sequence goes on along the minus strand of JAQBQH010000171.1, from coordinate 19,818 downwards.
GACGATGCTCGTCGTCTTGATGCTGTTGATGGTGTTCGTGCGGCTACACAGCTACCGCGGCTACTAGCGCGCTCGTCAGCGCTGAGCGCTGGTCAGCGCTGGGCGCTGAGCGTGCGCTTGTGATGGCGGCCGTGCTTGGTCGCCTTGGCGCTCAAGTGACGCGGGTTGGTCCCCTTCGGCGATTGCACGGCGCTGCGCGACGGCTCGACGGCGCGTGAAGGCGCCACCGCGTGCACCGGCTCGACGACAGCGGCGCGCGGCGCCTCGAGCACCGGCTCGCTCGACGACGGCTTGCCGCCGAAGGTCAACGCGCCGAGCAGCCCCAGCACCAGCGTCGCCATCGCCATCAAGCTGCCGGCGACGACCCACAGGCGACGATCGCCGGCGGTGAAGCTCGGCTCGCCCGCACCCGGCTCGACGACCGCGCCGGCGGCGGCGCGCGACCCGTGCTCCTGCCAGGTATGAAAATCGGCGGGCAGCTCGCGGCTCTTCAGCGGCTCGACCGCCTCGCGCGGCGGCGGCGGCGGCGCCGACGACACGACCAGATCCTTCCAGCCGTTGTCGAGACTCTCCTGATTGCCCCAGGGCGACGTCGTTGCAGCGTTTGGCGTGCGCATCACTCGTCGCATCGAGCAACTTTCACGCCACCGACCCATACTGTGGTCAGCGACGGCAGCTCGCGGCCTGCGCACATCTGCTCACCGGGTGGGACCGCCCCAAATCGGGGGAGATCGCCCCAGTGTGAAGGGTGGGGGCGTGTAGGCGGCGCTTTGCCGCGACGCCGCGCAGGGACAGCTCAGTCGACGCCGACGACGCCCTTCTTCACGGCGAAGCGCACGAGGTCGGCCTGCGTCTTGAGCCCGAGCTTGCGCTGCAGATTGGCGCGGTGGGTCTCGACGGTACGCTTGCCGATGAGCAGCCGCTTGCCCATCTCGGCGCTCGTCAAGCCTTCGGCCGACAGCTGCAAGACCTCGCGCTCACGTGTCGACAGCGTGTCGTACGGATCGAACGGCGCCGCCTTGGCGTCCTGCTCCCAGCGCGCCAGCTTCTCCTCCGACAGCGGCGGCGACAGGTAGCGCGTGCCCGAGCGCACGGTGCGGATCGCGTCGATGAGCGCGCGCGCCTCCGCCGTCTTGAGCACGTAGCCGGCCGCGCCGTTGCGCAGCGCCTCGACGACGTAGGCGTCGTTGGCGTGCATCGACAGCACGATGACCTTGGTCTCGGGCGCCTTGTCGCGCACCTGTCGCGCCACCTCGAGCCCGTTGAGCCCCGGCATCATGAGGTCCAGCACCAGCACCTCGGGCTTGAGCTCCAGCACCTTGGGCAGCACCGCCAGCCCGTCGGTGGCCTGACCGACGACGATCATGTCGGCCTCGCCGGCGAGCAGCGCCTTGAGCCCGTCGAGGACCACCTGGTGATCGTCGGCCAACAAGATGGGGGTCCTCATGTACTTGCCAGTTTGGCCGCTGGCGGCTCCGCCGGCAAGGGCAGCTCGGCCGTGAGGCGCGTGCCCCCGTCGGTGGAATCGATCTCCATCTTGCCGCCGAGCGCGCCGGCGCGCTCGCGCATCCCCGACAGCCCCGTCGACTGACCGGCCGCCAGCGCGCGCGGGGCGTCGAACCCTTTGCCCGCGTCGGCGACCTGCACGGTCATGCGATCGCCGTCCCGCCAGACGCGCACGTCGACCGCTTTGACCTCCGCGTGGCGCGCGACGTTGGTCAGCGCCTCCTGCACGATGCGAAAGGCCGCGGTCTCGACGATGGGCGAGACGCGCCGCCCCTCGATGCCGCTATGCGCGAACTGGACCTGCACGCTCGTCTGCGAGGTGTAGCGATCGAAGAGCCAGACCAGCGCCGGCAAGAGCCCGAGATCGTCGAGCATCGCTGGCCGCAGATCGAGCGACAGCTTCGACACGCGCTGCAACAGCTCGTCGACGAGACCGCGCGCCTGCAGCACCTGCTCCGATCCTTCGGCGACCTGCAGCCGCAGCTTGAGCGCGGTCAGCGATTGACCGACCTCGTCGTGCAGCTCCTTGGCGATGTGCCGCCGCTCGGCCTCCTCGAGCAGCACGGCCGCCAGCCGCATGCGCTCCCCGTCGGTGCGATCGAGCGCGCGATAGGTGAGCGACACCAGCAGCACGAAGACGACGATCGACGTCAGCAGAAAGAGCGAGAGCCCGAACTTGCCGTTGTAGAGCCGCAGCCCTTCGCCGATGAGCGTGAGCTGCCCGAGGAGAATCGGGATCGCGATCGCCGCCGGATAGAGCCGCCGCGCCATCACGCCGCCCGCCGAGTCGGACACGACCGTCGCCATCACGCCGCGCTCCGGCTCGGCGAAGAGCGTGCCGAGGCCGAGCGCCACGAACGAGAGCGCGGTACCGAGCGTCATGCGCACGTACTGCGTGATGCCGTACCAGAACTTGACGTTGTAGGTGAAGCCGAAGAGGCCGACCATCGCGAGCAGCAGACAGACGATCGTCAGCCACTCGGCGACGCGCGCCGCCGGTCGCGTCCCGATGTCGCGTAGGATGAGCGCCGTGCCGATGAGGACGAACCCCGAAGCCGTGTCCGGCTCCATGCGACCGGTCACGACGCTGCCGGTGCGCAGGTGCTCGACGAGCATGAAGACGCCGACGCCGGTCACCGCGATGGCGCACAACACCGACGGCACGCGCCGGCCGCTCCACAGCGCCGTGCCCGCGAGAATGAAGGCGAGGCCGGTATTGAGCTGCATGATGAAGTGGCCGGCCAGCGCCCGGTTGAGCGTCGGATTGTCGAGCGCCCAGGCGGCGAACACCAGCGCACCGACGAGGCTCACCACCGCGCCGCACACCCGCGAGGCGGCGCGGAAGCGCGCGGTCAGCTTCGGCATGTGCGCCATGGGAATACTCTAGCAGTGTCGCGCGTTCGGGACACGATGACGAATTCGGGCGAAGCGATCGCGATCAACGGCGTCACCAAGTGGTTCGGCGACTACGCGGCCGTGAACGACCTCACCCTGTCGGTGCCGCGCGGCTCGGTCTACGGCTTCATCGGGCCCAACGGCTCCGGCAAGACCACGACGCTGCGCATGACCATGAACATCATCTTTCCCGACGCGGGCGAGATCGTCGTCCTCGGCGAGCGCACGACCAAGGCGGCGCGCGACCGCGTCAGCTACCTGCCCGAAGAGCGCGGGCTCTACAAGAAGATGTCGGTGCGTGACCTCTTGCGCTACTACGGGCGGCTCAAGTCGGTGCCGCGCGCGCAGCTGGAGCACGCGATCGACCACTGGCTCGAGCGCATGCAGATCGCCGATCGCGCGCAGCTCAAGATCGAGTCGCTCTCGAAGGGGCAGGCGCAGAAGGTGCAGTTCATCGCGGCCGTCGTGAGCGAGCCGGAGCTGCTCATCCTCGACGAGCCGTTCAGCGGGCTCGATCCGGTGAACGCCGAGGTCTTGAAGGACGCGGTGCTGGCGCTGCGCGATCGCGGCACCACCATCGTCTTCTCGACGCACGACATGTCGACCGCCGAGCGGCTGTGCGATCGCATCTTCATGATCTTTCGCGGCAAGAAGGTGCTCGACGGGACGCTGGCGGAGATCCAGGAGCAGTACGGCGCCGACACGATTCGCGTGCGCACCGACGGTGGCCCGGCGATCCTCGAGGGCATGCCGGGCGTCGATCGCGTCGTCGATCAAGGCAACCTGCAGGAGGTGCGCTGCAGCGGCGATCCGCAGCTCTTCTTGAAGGCGCTGGTCGCGCGCACCACGGTGCATCAGTTCGAGGTGACCAGGCCCAACCTGCACGACATCTTCGTGCGCATCGCCCAGCCGGAGGCGTCTTCGTGAGGTCGTTCAAGAAGATCTTCGCCGTCGCCGAGACCGAGCTGCGCTCGATGGTTCGCTCGAAGGCGTTCCTGGTCAGCGTGCTCATCCTGCCGATCGTGATGCTGGTGATGAGCTTCGCGCAGCGCCGGCTCGCGCAGCACGCCGACACGCGGCCGCGCCGCTTCGCGGTCATCGACGCGAGCGGCAAGTACTACGACGTCGTCGCCGAGGCGGCGCGCGAGCGCAACGCCAAGCTCGACGAGCTGGCGCGGCTAAAGGGGCCGCAGTCGCCGTTCGAGCCGCAGCGTGTCGAGCTGGGCGGCCGTCCCGTCGACGAGGTGCGCGTGGCGCTCTCGGATCGCGTGCGCAAGGAGGAGCTCTTCGCCTTCGTCGAGATTCCCATCCATCCCGACGTCGAGAAGCTGCGCTACTACTCCGACCACCCGGCCTACGAAGATCTGTCGAGCTGGCTGCGCGCGTCGCTCGACGCCAACATTCGCACCGAGCGCTACGACGCCGCCCATCTCGATGCGCAGCTGCGCGTCGCGCTCGAGCGCAAGGTCGACGCCGACGAGCTCGGGCTCCTGACGCGCGGACCAGACGGTCGCATCCATCCCGCCGAGAAGCAGGACGTGGTGCGCGCGATCGTGGTGCCGATGGTGCCGGTGTTCCTGCTCTTCTTCTTCGTCGTCATCTCGGTCCCGCAGCTCATGAACTCGGTGTTGACCGAGAAGAACAGCCGCATCAGCGAGGTGCTGCTCGGCTCGCTCTCGCCGACGGAGCTGATGGCCGGCAAGCTGCTCGGCTCGGTGGGCGTGTCGCTGCTCCTGGGCGCGCTCTATCTGACGAGCGGGCTCACCGTCGCCGCGCGCATGGGCTACGCGTCGGCGATTCCGCCGTCGCTGGTGATCTGGTTCCTCGTCTTTCTGGTGCTGGCGATGCTGCTCTACGGCGCGGTCTCGATGGCCATCGGCGCCGCCTGCAACGACGTCAAGGAGGCGCAGAACCTGATGATGCCGATGATGCTGCCGCTCATGATGCCGATGTTCATGATGGGCGCGATCGTCGAGTCACCGTCGAGCCCGCTGGCGGTGGGGATGTCGCTGTTTCCGCCGGCGACGCCGCTGGTGATGCTGCTCCGCGTGGGGTTGCACCCGACGCCGCCGGGCTGGCAGGTGGTCCTCTCGGCGGTGCTGACGCTGGCGACGACAGCGTTGTGTGTCTGGGCGGCGGGCAAGGTGTTCCGCGTGGGCCTCCTGGCGCAAGGCAAGTCGGCGTCGCTGGCGCAGATGGTGCGGTGGGTGTTCGCGAAGTAGCGCGCGGCCTCGCGCTCGGCTGCGGGTCGCGGCTACTTCGTCGCCAGCAACTTGTCGACGACGGCGACGTACGCCTCCATCGCCTGCGCCTTGGACAGCCCCTTCTTGCCGCTCCAGGCGTCGAACTTGGCGCGCCCCTTGATGTCGAGCATGCCGGGGCGCTTGCCGTCGACGTCGCCCGCGGAGCCCTGCTTGTAGAGCGCGTACAGCTCGAGCAGATCGGTCGTCGACGGGGCGCTGGTGAGCGTCTTGACGCGCGCCTGCGCGTCCGAGAAGCGCTCTTCGATGGTGGTCGCGGGGCTCATGCGGCGAGGATAGCCGGCGCGCGGCGATACCACCAGCGCTCGAGCCGCGGCCCCATCGTGACCGCGATGGCGGCGGTGACGAACCCGGCCAGCACGTCGACCGCGTAGTGCATGCGGAGGTACATCGTCGAGATGTAGAGCCCGACCGCGATGGGAAGATAGACGGCGAAGGCGACCTTGGAGAAGCGCCACGCGAACACCAGGACGACGGTGGTGTGCGCCGTATGCAGCGACGGGAAACAGTCGCGCGCGAAACCCTTGAGCGAATCGATGGTGCGGATCATCGACTCGAAGCGGTGCAGCTCGCCGCCGGGCAAGCGATCGGGAAAGAGCTCCGCTTGAAAGAGATACGGCCCGACCGCCGGCACCAGCAGATAGCCGCTGTAGCCGAGCAGCGTGGTGACGCACAACGAGACGAGAAAATCGCGGAAGAGCTGTCGCTGTCCGGCCCAGTAGATCATCGCCGCCAGGATCGCGGGCGCGAAGAAGTAGCTCAGGTAGCAGAAGACCATCACCTGCGTCAGCCCGGCGGTGGCGAAGCGGCCCATCCAGACCGAGACGTCGACCCCGAGGACGGCGCGGTCGATGGCGATCAGCGCAGCGTCGACGACGTCGTGTCGCACGAGCGGCGTCAGATCGTGCAGCGTCTCGTAGAAGAGCAGCGCCAAAAGGAACGGCAGGAAGTCGCGCACCACCATCGCGGCCGGCGGCGCCGCGACCTTGAGCGCCTCCCAGGTCGAGCCGATGCCGCGCGCGCGAAAATAGCCGCGCAAGAGCACCAGCAGCGCCAGCAGCAGGAACGCCTCGAGGAAGCGGCCGTGCATGGTGCTGGTGAAGGTCCAGTGACCGGTCGTCGCCATGATGGCGACCAGGGCGATGCCGTACAGCGCGAGCAGCGCCTCTTCGGGGCGGAAGCGATGCAACCGTCAGTCGCCGGTGTAGACGCTCGACGACTGATGCGGCAGCGCGCCGGCGGGGCCGCCGACCTTGACGTAGAGCGAGCTGCGACCGTAGTGGCCGACGCGCTGGACGTTGCAGCTGAGCAGCGCCGGGACGAGCGCGGCCTGCGTCGCCAGCGGCAGCGACGCCAGCTGCGTGCGCCCTTCGACGACGGCTTCGGACGGCTCGATGGCGCCGGAGATCTGCATGGTGCCGGTGAGCCGGTCGCCCTCGGCGGCGAGCGCGAAGCGACGGAAGCCGAGGCGCCCCTCGAGCGCTTGCGGGTGCAGGCGCAGGTCGACGACGGCGTTGCCGGCGCGCGTGCCGAAGCCGCCGGTGATGGCGTGCACGTTGCCGTCGTCGCGCGCCGCCAGGTGCACGGGGAAGCGGCCGTCGATGAAGCCGGTGAGCGCCACCGAGCCGTCCTCGGTCGCTTGCTGGTCGAGCGTCAGATCCATGCCGCAGACCTGACCAGTGATGCGCGAGCCGCGCTGCTCCAGATCGAACGGCTGACCTGCCCAGTGGGCGGACGGCTGCTGTCCGCCCTGGTGCGCGCAGCCGATGAGACAAAGGGCGACGAAGAGGACGCTGCTGGTACGCATGAGCATCATTATAGGCCGGACCGCTCCTCGTAGTAACGCGCCAGCAGATAGTAGTCGGTGCCGGGCAGCCGCAGCGCGTCGAGCGGGCAATCGCGACCGGCACACTGGGCGGTCAGCTGCTCGATGATTTCGCGGTCGTGCGCGAAGACGTTCCAGTCGCCGTTGCGCGGCTCGACGATGTCGAAGAGCCAGTCGAGCGCATCCGATTGGGAGGCGAGCCAGCCGACGCGGCCGTGGAAGTCGACGTGGCCGGTGCTCATGAAGCCGAGGTCGACGCGCGAGAGCAGCCCCTGATGCCAATCGTCGTCGGGGTGCGTGTGATAGGTGCCGATGAGCTGCTCGTCGGCGGCGAGCGGGCCGAGATCCGCCGGCACGAACGAGAGCGTGGCGCCGGTGAAGCGGAAGGGCGGCACGACGATGCGCGTGACCGTCACGTCGCCCTTGTGCCGGCGGCCGAGGACGAAGGCGGCGACCTCGGCGAGGCCGCGGGCGCCGAAGCCCGGCTGGGCGACCGAGATCTGCTTGAGCCGACCGAGCTGGCAGACGGTGCGCCGGTCGAAGCGAACGCGCGAGAGGCGCCCGCCGGTGGCCAGCGCGATGGTGCGACCGCGGCAGGCCGAGACGTCGTCGACGGCGGCGATGGACTCCATCAGCACCGCCTGGTTGGCCATCGGGTCGGCGGGGTCGAGCAGCGGGATGCCCGGGGCGACGTCGCCGCGGGCGTGGGCGCGTTCGAGCGGGCGGATGGGATCGGTGACCGGGTCGGTGCGGATGGCGAAGGCGCCGGAGAGCACCACCGCCGACGAGAGGTAGAGCGTTACTGCCGTGGCGGGCGTCGACAGCATCAAGGCCTCCCGGGGAACCGAGTGAATCACAGACACCGAAGGTGCGTGGAGGTTCCCGGAGGAGGGCGAGCCGGGCGCTACGGAAGCGGATGTGCTTGGAAAAACGACCACATGCTGTCGGTGGCCGAGATGTTCGTGGTGGTGTAGCCGAGGCCGGGGATGGCCGTGCCGCCGGGCCAGGTGTGGCCGCCATTGTCGACGGTGCACAGGGTGACCTGGGAGCCGCCGGCGCAGGCGAGGTAGGAGCTGCAGTGGGCGTCGGCCATGCGGAAGGTCTCCGACGGCTGGTCGGTGCAGCCGTTGCGCGCGCCCCAGCCGGCGAAGGTGCTCGGCACCGACGCGAAGCCCATGCTGGCGTTGCCGTCGTAGGGGACGAGGGTGTCCATGGTGCCGTGGAAGTGGATGATCGGCATCGGACGGGAGGGCGTGCAGGTGGCGACGCCGAGGACGCCAGCGACGGGGGCGACGGCGGCGAAGCGGTCGGCCAGCTCGCAGCCGATGCGGTGCGAGAGGAAGCCGCCGTTTGACATGCCGGTGGCGTAGATGCGCTTTTGATCGACGCAGAGCTTGTCGCTGGCGGTGTCGAGGATGGCCTTGACGAAGCCGATGTCGTCGACGTTGTTCATGGCGGCTTCGCCGCAGCAGGCGCCCGCGTTCCACGACGGCGAGGAGCCGGTGCCCTCGGGGTACAGGACGATGAAGCCGGCGGCGTCGGACTTGGCCGACATCTGCGACAGCAGGTTTTCCTGGGCGCCGTTCGAGGTGTAGCCGTGGAAGTTGAGGACCAGCGGCGTGCCCTTGGCCGGGTCGTAGCTGGCCGGCACGTGCACCTCGACGGTGCGCATGAGGCCGCCGGAGGCGATGGTCCAGGTGTCGTCGGCCATCGCCGGCGCCGTCTTGCCGGTACAGCTCGTGGTCACGCCGCCGCCGCCCCCGCCGCCGCCACTACCGCCCGCGCCGCCGCCACCACCACCACCGGCGCCGCCGTTGCCGCCGGTTCCGCTGCCGCCGAGATCGGTTCCGCCCGCGGCAGTGGTCTTAGTCGAGCAGCCGCCGGCGACGGCGACCAGGAGTGCGAGTACGAGGCGAGGGGTCATGCGAAGCCTCCGGGTTCATGAAGCCTTGAATGTTGGCGTCGACGAGCGGCGCCAGGATTTCGAGCAGCGGACCGCTCTTGCGGCTGGAGCAGAAGTGCAGGGCGGCCCCCAGGTACGAGGCCATGAGGGCGCGCGCGATCAGGACGGGGTCGCGACTGGCGTGCAGCACGCCGGCTTCGATGGCGGCGCGCGCGTCGGCGGTCATGTCGGCGAGGATCTCGCCGAACATCTGGTCGGCGTCGCCCGAGACGTCGGCGTTCTCCAGGGTGGCCTCGAGGACGGCGCGGCTGAGCTCGCGGCTCAGGCCCGCCTGCTCGCCGAGGGCGAGGACCGCGGCGCGCAACGCGGCCACGGGACCCTGCGGGACCGCGGCCGTGCGGGCGCGCTTGGCGGCGCGCGTCTGCATGCGCACCAGGTCGACGATGACCGCGTCCTTGGTGGCGAAGTGGACGAAGAAGGTGCCCTTGGCGACGCCGGCGCGCTTGACGATGGCGTCGACCGAGGCCTCGTGGTACCCCCGGGTGGCGAAGAGCTCGGTGGCGGCGGCGAACAGGCGCGCCCGGGTATCGTCGGCGCGAATTTGGCGGGCGGTGCGGTTGGCGGCCATTTCGTGGGTGACCTTAGGTCACTGACCACTGGTCAGTCAAGTACTCCCTGCCGCATTGCAGGGATGACCGCGAACGTCTTACGATGTCAGGGGTGTCGGGCGCCAAGACCATCCTGCTAGTCGAGGACGATCAGGCAATTCGCGAGACGATGGCTGCGCTGCTCGTCGACGAAGGCTTTGCCGTGGAGCAGGCGAAGAACGGCGCGGAGGGGCTGGAGCGGCTGCGCGCCCGGCCCGAGACCTCCCTCGTGCTGCTCGATCTATGGATGCCGGTGATGAACGGCTGGCAGATGCTGGAAGCGATCTTCGCCGACGCGCAGCTGCGCGCCATTCCCATCGTCGTGATTTCGGCCGCGGGCGATCTGCCGCCGCCGGCCGGGGCGGCCGCGTACCTCAGAAAACCGGTTCGGCTGGACGCGCTGCTGGAGGCGATCGAGAACCACTGCCGGCGCTGAGAGGTGCTAGTTCGCGGAGACTTTCTTGCCGACTTCCTTCACCACGGCGGACGAGCCGGGGATCTTGTCGCCGACCAGCGGCTCGAAGCGCCCACCGAGGTGCTCGTGCAGAAACTTCTCGGAGCGGGCGTTGAAGTCGATGCGGTTCTCGGGGCGGGCGAAGCCGTGCCCCTCGTCGCTGTAGAGGACGTAGACCGCGTGCTGGCCGTTCTTCTCGAGCGCGGCGACGATCTGCTCCGCCTCGGCCTGATTGACGCGCGGATCGTTGGCGCCCTGACCGATCAGCATCGGGATGCGAATCTTGTCGGCCGAGAACAGCGGTGAGGCCGCCTTCAACAGCTCCTTGTCCTTCTCCGGGTCGCCCATGCGCGAGTGGAACAGCGCCACCATCGGCTGCCAGTAGGGCGGGATGGTTTTGAGCAGGGTGAACAGGTTCGACGGGCCGACGATGTCGACCGCGCACTTGAACACGTCGGGCGAGAAGGCGGCGCCGGCGAGCGCGGAGTAGCCGCCGTAGGAGCCGCCGTAGATGGCGACGCGCTTCGGGTCGGCGTAGCCCTCCTTGACTGCCCAGGCCACGGCATCGAGCAAGTCGGTGTGCATCGCCTTGCCCCACTGCTTGTCACCGGCGTGCAGGTGCTTCTTGCCGTAGCCGGTCGAGCCGCGGAAGTTGACCTGCAGGACGGCGTAGCCGCGGTTGGCGAACCACTGCACGTCGGGACGGAAGCCCCAACGATCGCGCGCCCACGGACCGCCGTGGACGTTGAGCACGAGCGGCAGGTTCTTGCCCGCGTAGCCGGCCGGCAGCGTCAGGTAGACCGGCAGCTTGAGGCCGTCGCGCGCGGTGACGGTGAACGCCTTCATCTCCGACAGCTTCAGCCCCTCGAGCTTGGGCTGATGCACGAACAGGAACTTCGCCTTCTTCGACGCGCGGTCGTAGGCGTAGAAGCGCACCGGGCCCCGGTCGAGCGTGTAGGCGACGAGCCAGGTCTTGTCGGCGAGGTCGCGGTTGATGATGCCGAAGTCGCCGTCGTAGACCTTCTTGAGCGCGGCGAAGTCGTCCTTCACCGACGGGTCCACGACCTGCCACTCGGTGCGGCCGCGCGCGAACGAGACCGCCTGCACGTGGTGCTTGGTCGGGTGCACGACGACGCTGCCGGCGTCGACGTCCTTGCGCTCGGCGATCACCTTCTCCTTGCCGCTCGCGAGGTCGCGCTCGACGAGCCGCGTCGTATCGCTGCCGAGCGAGCTGCCGATGAGGACGCCCTTGTCGTCGGGCGTGAAGCCGTGGAGGTCGACGGTCTCTTCCTGCGACGCCTTGAGGAGCGTGCGCCAGGGTGACTTGGCGTCGTCGCGCACGCGCAGCTCGGTGCCGCCGTCGGGGAGCGACACCTGGGCGCCGCGCACGACCATCCCGTTGTCGACGGTCCAGCCGGCGACGTCGCCCGGATTCTGGGTATCGACGGTGAGCGCGCCCGTCTTGAGATCGCAGCGATAGACGTCGTGGAGCTTCTTGTCGCGGACGTTCAGCGCCACCAGGATGGACTCGGGATACTTCTCGTTGATGTCCAGGATGCCGCCCTGCACGCCCTGGAACGGCGTGTAGTCGCGCACGCTTCCCGTCGGTAGATCGACGCCGTAGACGTGCCAGTTCTCGTCGCCGTCGGCGTCCTGGTTGTAGAGCAGCGTGCGGCCGTCCATGGCCCACTGGAACATGCGGATGCCGCGCTTCTTGTCGGCGGTGATGACCTTGTCGTCGCTGGCGCCGATGGTCTTGACCCACACCTGCAGGACGTTCTTCTTGTCGGGCGCGATCCAGGCCAGCTTCTTGCCGTCGGGCGAGATCTGCGGGCTGGTCTTCTCCGGGTTGCCGAACAGGATGTCGCGCGCGATCAGCGGCGGCGGCTCGGCGGCGGCGGGCGCGGCGGCGGTAAAGCTGCTCGCCAGGAGCAGCGTCGTGAGGATGCCCTTCGGGTTCATTGGTCCCCTCCTATTCGGGGCGAGAGTGTACCCCGCGAAACGCGGCCTGGGCGGCGGCTATTCCCGGAGTCAGCCCGAGGCGGAGGAGGCGGGTGGCGTGAGCGCTGGCAGGGCGGCGCGGCGGCGCGCCTCGACGACGTCGTACGGGTTGCCGCCGAGGACGAGGAGCTTCAACGAGCCGGCGCGGGTGGCGTAGAGCGCGGCGGCCCCGTCGGTGTCGATGCGATTGCCGCCGAGGTAGAGCTCCGCGAGCTGGGGTAGCGTGGCGGCGCGGGCGAGCGCGACGGCGCCGGCGTTGCCGACGCTCGCTTTGGTGATGTTGAGGCTGCGCAGCGACGGGAGCCTCGCCTCGGCGAGCGCCAGCGCGCCCTCGTCGCCGAGCGGGTTGTGGCTCACGACCAGCGTCTCCAGCGACGGGAGCGCCGCGCCGGCGAGCGCCCGCAGCGCGGCGCCGTCGATGTGGTTGCGCTTGAGCGACAGCTCGCGCAGCGCCGAGAGGTGCGGTGACGCGGCGAGCGCCCAGGTCGCCTGCGCGCCAAAGCGCACGCGCGCGAGATCGAGCGACTCGAGCGTCGCGGTGCGCGGCGAGTCGGCGAGGATACGCGCGCCCTCGTCGCCGAGCGGGTTGCCGGCCAGGTCGAGCTGGCGCAGCGCGCCGGCGTGCGGTGACGCCAGGAGCGCGCGCAGACCGCGCGGCCCGACCACGTTGCCCGACAGCCTCAGCGTCGTCACCGACGACAAGATCGGCGACGCTGCCAGCGCGCTCAGGCCCTCGTCGCCGAGGGCGCAGCCGGAGAGATCGAGCGTCTGCAGCGCGCGCAGATGCGGCGACGCGGCCAGCTCTCGCGCGCCGGCATCGCCGAGCGGATTGCCGCCGAGATCGAGCGTGACCAGCGCCCCGAGGTGCGGCGAGCTGGCGAGCTGACGCGCGCCCGCGGCCTCGAGGCGATCGTGCGCCAGCCGCAGCGACCGCAGCGCGGCCGCGTCGGGCGACTCGGCGATGGGCCTGGCGAAGCGCGACCCTTCCCAGCGACGGCGCGACAGATCGAGCAAACAGTGCACGCCAAGGCCGCCGTCGGCGATGAACGCGCTCAGCTCGGCGGCGGTGTGCACAGCCGCGGGATCGCAGGGCTGCCGCCTCGGCGCAATCGCAGCGGCCGCCGCACCCGCATCCGCTGTTGTCGCGGTGGCCGTGGTCGGCACCGCTCGCCGTCGCCCGAAGAGACCCGCCACCACGTCGGTGATGCCCATCAGGCGAGTCATGGGCACGACTACGCTAGCGGCAACTGGCGAGTCGATGCGTCAGGGGCCTACCCAGTCCACGGGCAGGAGCTCGCGGTCCTTGTGGCCGTCATCCCAGCGCACGGTTCCGTGCACCGTCACGGTCTGGCCCACGGCCGGCGGAGTGATCTTGTACATGGGCTCGATGTCGACGTAGAGGAAGTTGGTCGTCCCGAGCTTGATCTCGTACATGCCGTCATAGCCGGAGCGGGCGAGCGACACCGTGCCGCGCACGCACACCTCTTTGCCGGCGGCGTAGCGGCCGCTGTTGAGATCGGCGACCTCGACCGTCGCCGACGCTGGACAGGGCGGATCGAGGACGCGGCACAGGCCGCTGACGCAGCCGTCGCCGCCATGACAATCGTCGGAGGTGCGGCAGAGGCCCGGGTGCATGCAGCTGCCGTTGATGCAGTACGGGCAGCCGGCTGGGCCGGATGCGCCGACGCAGCTCTGGAAGGTCGTGGGGGTCGTTTTGGTCGCGCAGGTGTAGCTGACGACGGTGCCGCCCTGGCAGGCGGTCGGCCCGGCATAGGCCAGCACACTGCAGTTGCCGGCTTGCGTGCAGTAGGAGCCGGTGTCGCAGTCGGTGTCGCGGAGGCAGCTGGCGGTGGCCGGCTCGCAGTGGCCGGTCGTCGGGTTGCACAGGAGCGGCGCCGCGCAGAGGCCGTTCTCGGCGCAGCCGGGGGCGCAGACGCCGCCGAGGCAGATGTTGCTCGGCGAGTTCGGGCACTCCGAGTCGCTGTTGCAGGTCATCGTCGGTGTCGTGGGGCGCGGGCAGTCGCCGACGCCGGGCGTGCAGCAGTGGCCGGTGAGCGGATTGCAGGCTTCGTCGCTGCCGCAGACGGCGCTGACGGTGCAGCCGGGCTCGCAGCTGTTGGTGGCCAGGCGGCAGACGACGTCGGGTGGATCGCAGCCGGTGTCGTCGGCGCACGAGGCGCCGAGGCCGCCGCCGCGACATTCGCCGGAGAAGAGCTCGCAGCTGGAGCCGCCGATGCAGAGGCTCGGATCGGCGCCGCAGCCGGCGACGCAGCGGCCGTCGGCCGAGCAGATGGTCGACGGCGGGGCGCAGTCGCGCGAGGTGGCGCAGCCGAGGGTGCCGACGATGTCCGTGCGCTTGCAGCCGGGCGCCAGCGCGGCAACGACGCCCAACGTGACCAGCGCAGCGACGGCCGTGAGGCGCATCGATGCTACTGGCAGGTGGCGCGCGCGGCGCGGGCGCGCGAAGCCCATGGCGCCGCCGGATGGGCGAGCGCCAGGTCGAATTCGTGGCGGGCGCGACGACAATCACCGTCGTTGGCGCGCACCAGCGTGGCGCGGACGAAGTGCAGCTCCGACGAGCGCAGCCCGTGCGGATGGGTGCGCAGATAGTCGGCGATCTCGGTCTCGGCGGCGCGCGTGCGATGCAGCTGGACGAGCGCGTCGATGATCGAGGTCTGCGCTTCGTCGCGCAGGAGCCCCTGCGGGAAGCGCGAGCGCTGGCGCTCCCAGATGCCGAGCGCGAAGGCGGCGTCGCCCAGCTCGTGCATGCGGATCCAGCCGGCCTGATAGAGCGCGGTCTCGGCGCGCAGCGGATCGGCCTCGTCGGCGACGCGCAGCCAGCAAGTGATCGCCTCTTCGCCGTGGAGCGCGGCGCAGCCGGGCTTCTCGGGAGCGATCGGCCTCGTCGGCGACGGTAGCGACGGTGCTGGCGGCGCGAAAGCGGCGGCGTCGGTGCCTTCCAGATCGGCGGCGCCCATGCGCGAGAGCTCGTCCTTCGACGGTGCGTCGGTCGAATCGGCCGGCCAGCGCTCGCCGTCGCGCACGACGCGGGGCGAGCCGCCGCGCGGAGTCACGAGGACGGCGCCGTGTCCGACGACGATCGAGGCGCGCCCGTCGGCGTAGGCGGCGATGCGCAAGACGGTGCCGACGACGCGCGCGGTGAAGGCCGGCGTCTCGATGACGAAGGGGGCGCTCTTGGGGCGCGGCTTGACGTGCGCCAGCAGCGTGCCCTTCTCGACGGTGAGTCGGACCGCGTGATCGCGCTCGTCGCGGCTCAGGCGCGCCAGCGTGCCCGGACCTGCGACGACGCGGCCCTCGCCGGCGAGATCGAGCGTGGCCGCTTCGGCCGACGCGGAGATGGTCATCTCGCTGGCGCGGCTGCGCGGCACCAGCGCGAAGGCGATGGCCGCGGCGAAGGCGGCGCCGGCGCCGAACATGAGCCAGCCGATGCGGCGGCGGGCCGGACGGTCGCGCTCGAGGGTGCGACGCTCCTCGATGGCGCTCCAGACCCGGGCGCGTGCGCTGGCGCTGGCACCGACTCGAAGGCGGGCGGCGCGGCGGACGAGCTCTTGGGCGTTGGGATCTTCCCAGGCGCGATTCACGACGAGGGATCCTTGCGCGTCCGCGCAGCGAGGCGGTCCGAGAACTCCTTGCGCGCGTAGTGCAGGCGCGACCAGACGGTCTCGGTCTTGGAGTCGGTGAGCTGGGCGATCTCCTCGCAGGAGAGCCCTTCGAACTCGGCGAGGATGAACGCCTCGCGCTTCTTCGGCGCCAGCTTGTCGAGGATTTCGTAGGCGATGCGATGAGCGTCGAGCACCTCGGCGCGATCGAGCGAGCGCACCGGCACTTCGGACTTCTCTTCGCCCAGCTCGAAGATCCGGCGGATGCGGGCGCGACGACGCTGCGCGCGCACGATGTTGAGGGTGATGCCGTAGAGCCAGGTGGTGATCAGCGACGAGGCGTCGAAGGTCTCGAGCTTGCGGGCGACGACCATGAAGACTTCTTGCGCGGCGTCCTCGGCGTCGATGGCCGGGCCGCCCAGGCGCGCGGCCTGGCGGAAGACGAAGTCGAAGTGGTCGCGGTAGACGTCCTCTAGAGCAAGCGGGGCCGTCGGCTGCGACCGCGGTTTTTCACGGTCGGCCGGCATGATCCGCAAGATGGACGCGAAGAGCATTCCTCAATCCCCACCACTGTATGCCTCATGGGGGGGAGCGGCTTCAAAAAAAGCGTCACACGGAGGTCGCTATAAGTTCACGCCAAACCCGAGGATTGGCCCGACCTCGAAGAGCGGCGTGCGGGCGACGGCACCGACGCCGGTCACGGTCAGCTCGTGGCGCAGGAGCGAGGTCTCGCAGGTGACGCCGGCGGTGAGGAAAATGCGGCCGAGGTCGAGGTGATAGAGGATGCGCGCGGTCACGGCGACGGAGGCGATGATCGAGGGCTGCGGATGCGGCACGCCGTCGGGGCGCACGCTCCACAGCGGCACGGCGGGACCGAGGACGAAGCGCAGCGCGCCGACGCGGATGGGGACGTCGAGGTGCGCCTCGAGCGCGACCTCGGCGCGGCGCAGCTGCAGGGTGACGTGGGCATCGGTGGGCGCGGCGACGGTGTAGCCGCCCTCGACGGCGCCACGGATCGCGACGCCGAAGCGGCCGCGGCGGAGGCCGAGGGAGAGCTCGCCGGCCGGCTCGTCGGCGCCGCTGCCGTCGATGCCGAAGGCGCCGTAGACGGCGGCGACCAGCTCGCCGACGAGGCGCCGCTCGGGGCCGCGCGTGCGCAGCAGAATGGTGCCGGGCGGCGGCTGACTCGGCGGCGCGACGCGCTCGATGATGATGACCTGCGGCTTCGGCGGCGGAGATGGCGTGGCTGGCGGCGCAATCGGCTCGGCGGCGGCAGGCGGCGGTGATGGCGGCGGCGATTGCGGCGGCGGCGATTGCGGCGACGGCGATTGCGGCGGCGGCGTGTGCTTCGGCGCTCTCGGCTCGTGGCGCTCGGCCGTCGGCTCGACGTTGAGCGGCATGGCCGCGCGCGCGACGATCAGCGCTGCGACGTCGAGGGCGGCGGCGCAGTCGCCTGCCGGCACCATGCGATGCGCGCTGCCGACGATCCGCCCGCGCTCGTCGCGCGCCGTGAAATCGATGCGCACCTGCGCCGCGGTCTCGGAGACGTGGACGAGCTGATGGCTGCCGCGCGGCGGCTGGCCGATGCGAACCGGCGCCTCGGCCCGGGCCCGCACCCGCTCGGCCAGCGCGGCGGCGTCGAAGCAGCGGCCGGCGAAGGGCGCGATCGTGATCGGCACCGGCTCGCCATACGCCGTCGCCGACCACGCGAAGCCCAGAGCGAGCGCGACGGCGAGCCGCATCGCCCGCTACATATCACCTTTTACTTCGGGCAGATGGTGTACGAGTCGGAGACGTTGCCGGTCGCCTGATCGACCTCGCTCACGGAGAAGTTGCCGTTGTCGAGGAGGTCGAGGAGGAGAAAGCCGAAGTGGCCGAAGGAGAGCGGCGCGCCGCCGTTGCCGCTGACGACGTGCTTGTCGTCGATGCGCTCGTAACGGTGCCAGTGGCCGAGCAGCTCCAGCGTCAGCGGATACTTGTGGATGATCGCCTCCGACGGCGCGACGCCCATGGTGGCGGTCACTGCCGGCGCCTCGTGGCGGACGACGAACGTGTACGGCGTCGGGTCGGCCATCTGCGTCTCGAGCCAGGTCGCCTGTGCGTCGCTCCAGGCGTTGGCGGCGACGAAGACGAGCTTGGCGGTGCCGTGGCCCGTGTCGGCGTCGATGCGGTAGTAGGGCATCGCGGTGCCGGGCGGCGTGAGCTTCGCCATGAAGGCGCGAATGTTCGCGGTCTCGTTGCCCATGGGGCAGTTGGACGCGGTGGCGCCGGTGCACTCGTGGTTGCCGAGCGTGTGATAGATCGGCCCGGTGAAGCCGGCTTCGGCGTCGAGCAGCATCTGCACCTGCGCGTCGATGCCGGCCTGATTCGACGTCGACGCGAACATGTAGTCGCCGGTGCCGATGACGAGCTGCGGATTCTGCGCCGCGATCTGCTGGAAGAGGCCGGTCACGACCTCCTTGGGATAGTTGGCGGTGTCGTTGGGCTGGCCGGGGCGAACGTCGCCGAAGACGGCCATGCGGAAGCTGCCGGCGGAGGCGGACGGCGTGGCGTGGCAAATCGCGGGCAGGTCGAGGCTCGGTCCATCCACCGTGCAGCCGCCGAGGAGGGCGGCGGCGACGAGCGCTACGGGTCCGATTCGCATGTCGTTGAATGCGTGTCCGACGGCGATTCCTTCAAACTTTTGGGACTCCTCGCGATGGTAAAAAACTATGAAGGCGCCGCCGGACGAGCGACATACACCCACATCCAGGAGGCTTTTCGATGTCGTTTAGAACTGTTTCGATGTTTGCTTTGGCTTGCGCAGCGCTCACGGCCGGTTGCCGTGACAACGGAACGCTTCAGCCTGCCGATCTCTCCGGCACGGGCGGCGGCGGCGACGGCGGAACTGCCGGCGGCGACATGGCCACCGGCGGAACCAAGACCTATACGATGGCGACCGTGGCCGCGATGCGCCAGGGCGCGCCTGGCGACTACCAGCTCACCGACGTCGTCGCGATCGGCCTGACGCCTTCGTCGACCTCGCCGCACCTCTTCGTCCAGGACGCGGGCGGGGGCGACTACACCGCGATCAAGACGAACTGTTCTTCGACGTCCACCAGCCATCCCTGCCAGGTCTCTTCGACGGTCAAGACCGTGGCCCTCGGCCACAAGGTGACGGTCAAGGGAACGTTCATCAAGTCCAGCACGGCCAACGGCGGTACCGAAGACTTCTACATCGACTCGATCACCGACAACGGCGCGGGCACCGCACCGGCCACGGCGACGGTGATGCTGGCGGATGTCATCAAGGGCAATGGCACGGCGATGAAGAAGCTGTGGTTTCAGCACGTGACGGTCATGAACCCCGGGACGCTGGTGGCCTACGATCTTTCGCCGCCGGAGCTCGCCTTCTCGGGCGCGACGAAGTGCCCCTATCAGCTCGGCTTCGCGGTCGCCCCGATGGGGACGACGGGCGCGGCGGCGGCGCTCTCGTGCGCGGACGCGACGACCCAGCCGGCGACGGCGACGGCGCCGGATGCGGCCGAGATTTATATCGGCACGGACTTCTTCAAGGACTTCAACGTGGCGAGCGACTGCAGGTGCACGGCGATGTTCCACGACAAGGAAGTCACCGCGACGTCGACGGCGACGGCACTGTCGGGGATTCTCGTCTACGACACCGTGTTCGGCTCGATGCCGGTCAAGTCGTACCTCTACGTCTCGCCGCTCAACACGACCGATCTGGCGCTCACGAACCTGACCCAGCGCTAGCCGCTGGGCAGATCGGTCGCCCAGGTCGCGTAGAAAGCGGCATGGGCGACGATGACGATCTGTTCGGCCCCAAGCCTTCCGCAACTTTACCCTCTCATCCACAGACTTCCACGCCGCGGCCGGCCGCTACCGACGTGCGCGCGATCCCGCGCGCGCTCGGCGGGCTCCTGTGCGCGCTCGGGCGGCCGACGGCGGCCGAGATCGAGCGGGTCAACGGCGGGCTGACGCGGCTGGCGCTGCCGCTCCTGACCGCCGGCGATCTGCAGCAGGCGACCCCGGAGTCATTGGCGCCGCTCGTTCCGGTGGAGGCGCGCGAGGGCGTGGCGGCGCTGATGCGCGAAGTGGCGGGCGCACAGCCGATTCGCGCGCGGCTGGTGCTGGCGTACGTGCAGCTGTGGGGCATGGCCGCGCCGCCCGCGCCGTTGCCGCCGCCCGTGCCGCCGGCCGGAGACG
>JAQBQH010000170.1 GCA_028287105.1 Myxococcales bacterium | reverse complement strand
CCGCCCGGGCGCCGCCGCGCCACCGTGCCGCTGTCGCCGGCCTGCCCGCACCTCCGGCGCGCCATCCTCGACGCGCTCGCCGCCCCACGCACCGTCGATGACTCGACCACGCCGGTACCCGCGCCCTGGCTCGAGCTGCGCACCCGGGAGCGCTACGACGGCGGTCGCCGCCCGCTCGGCACGACCTTCGGCGGCGTCGCCGTCGACGGAGACGACCTCGCCATCCTCGATCGCCTGCGCGGCGAGCCGCTCGGCGCCCTCGGCCTGTCGTCGACCGCGCGCGAGCGTTTGTGTGCGATGATCGAGCGCGGCCTCGTCATCCTCTGCTGAGGGAGCCCATGACCGACCTGTACCGTGACGACTACTACCGGGTCCACGTCGAGCGCGGCATCCTGCGCCTCGAGCGCACGGCGACGCCGTACGCCACGCTCGACGCCATGCACGAGGCCAATCGCCAGCTCGCGGTCGCCATGCTGAGCGCCGGCGTGCGGCGCATCCTGCTCGACCTGCGCGCCGGACCGCCGGGCCGCAACGACGAAGCGTTCGAGCAGGGCAGCGCCGTGTGGCGCAAGCAGCTCGCCGCCTCCGCCGACCGCGTCGCCATCCTCGTGCGCACCGTCGCCGGCAAGCTGCAGTCGCAGCGGCTCGCGCGCGCCGAGGGGCGCACCAACCACGCCGCCAGCAACGTCTTCCTCGACGAAGCCGAAGCGCTCGCCTTCCTCAGCGCGCCGTAGTCAGATCGAGCCCTCGGGCGGCTTCTGCGACGCCACCGGCGGCTTGTACGTTCCCTTCGACTTCAAGAGCGGACGCGCCGGCGCATTGCCGAGGCGCAGGAACATCTGCGCCATGTCGTATTCGAAGAACGCCATCATGTCGGTCGCGACCACCTCGTGCCACAGCTTCTTCGCCGTCTCGAGGTCGCCCGACTCGGCCGCCTTCATGGCGCGGTAGTACGACGACTCGGCCTTCTTGGCCGGCGTGTCGGCGCGCGACATCATGGTGTCGACGTTCTCGCGCCCCGTCGCCCAGCGCGCCAGATCGTCGTACCACTTGCCGCCGTCGGTCGACTGCAGGAACGACGACGCCAGCGGATCGATCGGCTGCTTGGCCCGGCGCGCGAGGTCGACGATCCAGAGCGAGCAGTAGACCTTGAGATACTCGGAGACCTCGTTGCGGCCGAGCGCGCGATGGTAGGCGTCGAGCGCTTCGTCGAGCTCTCCGCGCGGCACTAAAAAGGCGATGACGTCGGCGTAGGTCGAGCCGCGATCCGGCGCCACGTCGATGGCGGCGCCGAAGGCGGCGAGCGCCTGATCGCGGTCGCCGAGGAGGTACCAGAGCTTCGCCTTCTCGACGCCGGTCTCGGCCTTGCCCTCCTGCGTGAGGTTGCCGCTGGCGATCATGTGGTCCCAGTCGGCCATGGCCGCCTTGCGCGAGGTCTCGGCGGCGGCGGCGTCGCCCAGCGCCTCGAACGCGTCTCCCATGTTGCGGCGCAGCCGGCCGCTCCAATAGACCTCTTCGGCCTTGTCGCTCTTGCGCACGGCGATGGCGCGCTCGAAGAGCGGAATCGCCTCTTTCGGCTCGCTCTTCTTGACGCGGATCTGCCCCATCAGCTCCAGCGCCGTCGCCGACGGCTCGGTGGCGACGGAGCGCTCGAGGAACTCCATCGCCTTCGGCAGATGGCCGGCGTTGTAGTAGCCGCGCCCGACCTCGAAGAGCGCGCCGGCCAGCGACGGCTTGAGCGGCTCTCCCGGGAACTGCTTTTGCGCGGCGGCGTGGAACGCTTCGACCTTCTTGAGCTGCGGCTCGAGCTGCGAGACGTCGAGCTTCTCGTCGCTGCCGAGCGCGAACAGCCGCCGCTCCCACAGCTTGGCCAGCTGCTGCCACACTTCGCGATTGGCGGGCTGGATCTGCCGCGCCGCCTCGAACTCGCGCATGGCGACGACCATCTGCTCGCGCACCATCGCGATCTGACCGGCGCACAGGTGCGGCTCGGCCGCCTGCGGAAAGCGCGACGTCGAATCGACGCACACGCGCTCGGCGACGTCGGCGTCGTCGTGACCCTGGGCCAGGAGCATGGCGATGTTGAGCGCGTCGTTGGGCGTCGCCTGCTTCGATGCGTAGCGATCGATGAGCAGGCGAATCTGCTCGTCGCCCGGCTGCGGCGTCTTGATCTTGTGCAGCTGCACCACGCCGTCGTCGGGCCTGGAGACGCGCAGGTAGAGGCGCGTCAGATCGTAGGCGGTCGACGCGCGCGGGCCGCCCTGCAGCATCGAGCGCAGATCGCCGCCGCGCCGCGGACGCCGGCCGAGCCCGAGCGGATCGGACGAAAGGCCCGCGTCGTGGCGCTCGAAGTAGAGCCGCGTCAGCTCGTCGACGACGAAGGGCGCCGGCCACAGCCGCGCCACCGTCTCCAGATCTTCGATCACGCGGCCGCGTCCGTCGACGGGAACGCCGAGCTCACTCTCGGTGGCGCCGCCGGCGCGCAGCCAGCCGGTGACCCCGCCGTAGCGCGCCTTGACGCCGGCGTCGCCGGGCGAGAGCGTCAGCTCGACGACGAGCGCCGCGAGCACCTCCTCGTGCGCGCCGCGCTTCTTGAACGCCTGCTCGATGCGCACCGCGCTGTCCTTGAGCGTGCCGTCGTCGAGCTGACCGCTCAGCTCGGTCGCGTCCCACAGCGTCAGCGCCTGCTTGAACGAGTCGTAGGCCTCTTCGGCGTGGCCGCGGTCGACGCCGTCGCGAATCTGCTTGGCGAGGAACGCCAACAGCGCGGCGCGACGGCCGGGGCGATCGGGCGCACCGACGGGAATCGCGTCGTATTCGGGGCGCGCGCTGTTGTAGTCGTCTTCGGTGGCGATGTTTCCCAGCGGCGGCGCGTTGCCGATGGCGGCGTGGGCGGCGGCCCCCGGATGGGTGGCGTGCGGGCCGCAACCGGCCAACAATGGGAGCAGCAGCGCCACGAGGCGGCGAACGGACATCCGGCGAGAATAGCGCGGGTATGTTCCTGCGTCGAGCCGACGTAGTATGGGAGAAGCCGTGAAGCCGATCGTGGTCCAGAAGTATGGCGGCTCGAGCGTCGCCGACCCCGCCAAGCTGGGGCGGGTGGCCGATCGTGTGGCCGCCACCGTCGCGCTGGGCAAGCGCGTCGTCGTCGTCGTCTCGGCCATGGGCCGGACCACCGACGAGCTGCTGGCGCTGGCGCGCACCGTGACGCCGACCCCGCCGCGACGGGAGCTCGACATGTTGCTGTCGTGCGGCGAGCGCATCTCGATGGCGCTGTTGGCCATGGCGCTCGAGCAGCGCGGGCTCTCCGCCATCTCGTTCACCGGCTCGCAGTCGGGGATCCTGACCAACGACCGCCACTCGGGCGCGCGCATCATCGAGGTCCGACCGGTGCGGCTCGAGGACGAGCTGGCGCGCGACAAGGTGGTCATCGTCGCGGGGTTTCAGGGCATGTCATACCGCCGCGAGATCACGACGCTGGGCCGCGGCGGCTCGGACACGACGGCGGTGGCGCTGGCGGCGGCGCTCTCGGCCGAGTACTGCGAGATCTGCAGCGACGTCGACGGGGTCTACTCCGCCGATCCGCGCGTGGTGCCGGACGCGCGGCGGCTCGACGAGATCTCGTACGACGAGATGCAGGAGCTGGCGGAGCACGGCGCCAAGGTGCTCAACGCGCAGGCGGTCGAGTGGGCGAAGAAGGAGAAGATCGTCATCTACGCGCGCGCCACCGGCAGCCCCGCCGGCGGCGACGACAAGCAGACCCGCGTCGGCGGCGACGTGCGCGAGCGGCGCGGCGCGGTCGCGGTCACGGGGACCCGGCGCGTCACGGTGGTGCACGGCGGGGCCGACGCGCTCGGCATCGCCGAGGAAGAGGCCATCGCGCTGCGGGCCGCGGCGCCGGGGCTGTTGCGCTTTTCGCGTGACGACGTGCCCGACTGGCCGCGCGTCGAGGGGCGCTTCGCCGGCGACGGGGCGCGCATCGCCGAGGAGGGCGAGGTCACCGTCGTCGGCACCGGCGTCGGCAGCGACGCGGCGACGGTGCGACGGGCGCTGGCGGCGGCGGGCCAGGTCAGCGGCTTTACCAGCGCGCCGCTGCGCCTCTCGGTCTACGTGGAACCCGATCGCGTCGACGAGGTCACGCGGGCGCTGCACGCCGCCCTGATTTGACGCCGAGGCTGAGGTTTCAGGCCGGCTCGGCGACGGCGACGTGGCGGCCGCCGACGCGCAGCATGCCCGCGTAGCGCGCCGGCAGCAGGCGGCGGCCGGCGGCGAGCAGATCCTCGTCGAGCGCCAGGCGAAAGCCGTGCGACGCCAGCCAATCCGGCAGCGTCGCCGGGTCCCAGCCGAAGCGGAACGGCTCGCCCCAGACCCGCACCGCCGCCGCCACCACCCGAGTGAACGGATGCGGCCGCTCGAGGCTATTGCGCTCGAAGTAGCTGAAGCAGAGCTGCGACCCCGGCGCCGACCACGCGCGCACCGCCGCCACCGTCGACTCGATGGCCGGCTCGGTCAGGTACATCGTCACGCCCTCCCAGATGGTCAGGCTCGGCCGCCCGCGGTCGAGCCCCACGTCCTCGAGCCGCGACGCGAGCGCCGCCATCGGGTCGGACTCGAAGTTCCACGCCACGTACTCGACGCCGTGCGCGCCGCCGAACTTGTCGCGCTTGAGCGCCTGCGTCGCCGGGTGGTCGATCTCGAAGACGCGCGTCGCCCCGAGCGTGTCGGCCAGCCGCGCCGCGCGCGCGTCGTAGCCGGCGCCCAGGATGACCAGCTGCCCGCCGCCCAGCTCCGAGCTGCGCGCGCAGAAGCGCCGCACGACGTCGTCGATGATGCGGGTCCGCACCTGCATGTAGGCGATGCTCGGCAACATCGGCAGCGCCGCCACGCGCAGGAGCGGCCGCAGCCGCGGGCGCCGCCGCGACAGGGCCACCAGGCTGGCAATAGGCTCGCCCGCCACGCGCGCGCCGTAGGGGTCGTCCATGAGCTGCGCGTCGTCGGGGAGGAGGGCGCCGAGCGCTCGAGCCGCCGCGACGAACTGCGCCGTGAGGCTCGGCCTATCCGGGGTCATGGGCGCATGATACGATCATCCCATGCGCACCGCCTTGTGCTTGTGCGGCGGCGGGATCGTAGGAGGGATGTACGAGATCGGCGCGCTCGCCGCGCTCGACGACTTCTTCTCGGCCCCGCGCAGCGACGGCAGCCGCGTCTTTTCGGTCAACGACTTCGACATCTACGTCGGCACCTCGGCGGGGAGCTTTCTGGCCACGGTCCTCGCCTCGGGCATCCGCGCGCGCCGGCTCTTTCGCGCGGCGCTCGACGACGATCCCAACTTCTTCCCCGCCAGCCGCGCCGACATCTATCGCTTCGACGTGCGGCAGGGCCTCGGCGTCCTGCGCGACGTGGGCGGCGTGCTCTTCTCGGCGGCCTCGCGGTTCCTCCGTCGCAAGCTCGATCTCGCCGAGCTCATCACCGACTTCGGCGACGCCTTGCCGGCCGGCGTCTTCTCGTTGCGCCACTACGAGAAGTTTCTCGAGCGCTTCCTCCGCCACCACGCCCTACCGACGCGCTTCGCCGAGGTGCCGCGCGAGCTCTACATCACGGCCAACGATCTCGACTCCGGCCATCGCGCCATCTTCGGACAGGGCGCGCTCGTCGACACGCCCATCGCCACCGCCATCTGCGCCTCGTCGGCGATCCCGCTCTTCTTCGAGCCGGTGCGCTACAACGGCCGCGACTACATCGACGGCGCCGTCGGCAAGGTGGCGCACGCCGACATCGCGCTGGCTCGTCAGGCCGAGCTCATCATCGTCGTCAATCCGCAGGTGCCGGTGCACAACGATCCCGACCGCGAGGAGATGCCGACGCCGCTCGTCGGGGCGCACCACATCCGCGACAAGGGCATGCTGGCGGTCTGGGCTCAGGCGGGCAAGATGTCGACGCGCACCAAGCTCCTGTCGGGCATCCGCCGCTACGAGGCGTCGCATCCCAAGTCGCAGGTGCTGCTCGTCGAGCCGCGCGCCGACGAGGCCGACATCTTTCTGTCCAACCCGATGGCCTTCGCCTCGCGCCGCCGCATCCTGCGTTACGGCTACGAATCGACGGCGCGCCTGCTCATCGCCGAGCGCGCGCGCTGGGAAGCGGCCTTCGCCCGACTCGACGTGCGCGTGGATGCGCGCCGCCTGCAAGCGCCTTGGGAACTGACCGCCTAGGCTGGGGCATTCAGCGCGGGCGGCCTCTCGTGATCGCGCATCGCGGCGCGTCGGCCGATGCGCCGGAGAACACGCTAGCCGCCTTCGCGCTGGCGCGCAGCGACGGGGCCGACGGCGTGGAGCTCGACGTCATGCGCTGCGGCTCGGGCGAGGTCGTGGTCTTCCACGACGACTGCCTCGAGCGGCTCGGCCGCCGCGCCGGGGCGACGCGCGAGACGTCGCTGGCGGAGCTGCGCGAGATCGATCTCGGCGGCGGCGAGCGCATCCCGCTGCTCGATGACGTCCTCGCCGCCACGGGGGAGCTCCTGGTCAACGTGGAGCTCAAGTCGGCGCCCGACTGGCCGACGCGGCTCCTCGACGCCGAGCTGCCCGCCGCCGTCGCCGCCATCGTGCGGCGCCACGCCCTCGGTGCGCGCGCGCTGGTCTCGTCGTTCGATCCGCTCCTCCTGGCGCGCTTCCGCCTGCACGCACCCGAGGTCGCGACGGCGCTGCTCTTCGCGCACGACCAGGCGCGCCCGTGGCGGGACGGCTGGGCCGCGGCGCTCCTCCGGCCCGCGGCGATGAACCCGGAGGCGCTCCTCGTCGACGCGCGCGCGCTGCGCCGCTGGCACGCCCGCGGTCGCGCCGTCAACGTCTGGACCGTCGACGAACCGGCAGAGCTGCGCCTCCTCGCCGCGCTCGGCGTCGATGGCCTCATCACGAACCGGCCAAAAATTGCGCGGTCCGTGATACAATAACCGTCGATGTCCGAACGCCCACCGCGCGGCTTCTCCGAGGAGACCAACGCCACTCCGCTAGTACGCCTGACCGGCGACGTCCAGGGGCCCAAACGGCCCTGCCTCGTCGTCATCGCCGGCGCGCATCTGGGTGAAATCTTTCCCATCGAGTCGGAGATCATCATCGGCCGCGACGCCGACGTGAACCTCCGGCTGGCCGAGGACGAAGGCGTCTCGCGCCGCCACGCCCGCGTCACCCCGGTGGCGGATGGCGCGCTCCTCGCCGACCTCGGCTCGCAGAACGGCACCTTCGTCGACGGCGATCGCGTGCAGGAGCGGGTCCTCAAAGAGGGCATGAAGATCCGCATCGGCCAGACCACGGTGCTCAAGTTCGCGCGCTTCGACGAGGTCGAGGAGTCCGCGCAGCGACAGCTCCTCGACTCGGCGCTGCGCGACGGCCTGACCCGCGCCTTCAACCGCCGCTACTTCGTCCAGCGGCTGGGGGCCGAGGTGCGCTTCGCCGAGCGCCACGCGCAGCCGCTGGCGCTGCTCATGCTCGACATCGATCAGTTCAAGCAGCTCAACGACAACCACGGCCACTTGATCGGCGACGACGTCCTGCGCGCCGTCGTCGGGGTCCTCACCGACACGCTGCGCGCCGAGGACGTCCTGGCCCGCTACGGCGGCGAGGAGTTCTCGGTGCTGGTGCGCGGGGTGAGCCGCGAGAACGCCGGCATGCTCGGCGAGCGCCTGCGCCGCGAGGTCGAAGAGATGGCGCTGACCAAGGAGAGCGGCGAGGCGCTGCCGGTCACCATCTCCGTCGGCATCAGCACCTTTCCCATCGAGGGCTTCAGCGACGCATCGGCCGAGAAGACGGGCGAGAAGCTGATCGAGGTCGCCGACGCCGCCCTCTACCGAGCCAAGAACGGCGGCCGCAACCGCGTCGAATTCTGACGCTGCCTCGCTGACGCTGCCTGTTAGAGTGCGGCATGCGCGCTAGGGTGCGTCGTGCGGTGACCTGGCTCACCGCCGGCGATCGCTGGGTCGGGTTCGCCATGTTGGCGCTCGTCGCCTACTACGTCGTCCAGCGCGGCGTGTTCCAGGGCAAGGCGTCGGGCGACGGCTGGTTCGGCTTTCAGTATCTGCGCGGCATCGTCTTCTTCCACACCATCGACATGCGGGCGCCGCTGCCCGAGTTCCTCCAGTTCTTCGGGCTGACCGGACCGGCGCGGCACATGCCGAATCGCTGTCCCTTCGGCCCGGTGTTCGTCTGGATGCCCTTCTACCTCGTCGCCAACGCCGTGCAGGGGCTGCTGTCGCTCCTGCACCTCACCAAGCCCGGCAACGGCCAGTCGCCGTTCATCATCTTCTTCACCGGCTTCGGCACGCTCGGCGGCGTGCTGGTCGGCTGGCGCTACAGCTACCTGCTCGTCGAGCGCTACTGCGGCCGCGTCGCCGCGCGCATCGGCACCATCGCCGCCGTGTGGGCGACCCCGATCGCCTGGTACGCCGTGACGCAGGCCTTCTATCAGCACGGGCTCGCCTTCTGCTTCGTCGCCGTCCTCGTCGAGCACTGGGACAAGACGCGCGGCGACCCGTCGTGGAAGCGCATGGCCCGGCTCGGCGTCATCGGCGGCTTCGCCATGATGATGCGGCCACAGGAGGCGCTCTGGCTGCTCCTGCCCGGCGTCGAAGCGGCGTGGCACGTCGTGCGTGGTCCCGCGCGCGGACGCTGGCTCGTCGGTGGCGCCGTGCTGACGGCGACCGCGCTCCTCGCCTTCGTGCCGCAGCTCCTCGTCTGGCACTACTACACGGGCTCGTACTTCACGCCGGCGCAGGTGGAGCCGTTCCGACCGACGACGCCGTTCATGCTGGTGTCGCTGTTCTCGACGCGCGCCGGCCTCTTTCCCTGGTCGCCCATCTGCTACCTCGCGGTCATCGGCCTCGCCTTCTGGCGGCGGGCGCGCGTACCGGCGCTGGCGATGCTGGCGGTCTTCGCCATCGAGGTCTACGTGGTGTCGTCGGCCTGGGTGGTCACGGGCGGCTACGGCTTCGGCGCGCGCCGGCTCTCCGACGGCGCGACGCTGTTCGCGCTCGGCGTGGGGCTGGCGTGGGCGCGCGCCGAGAGCGCGCTGCACGCGCGGCTGTGGCGGCGCTGCGTGGCCGGGTTCGTCGGCTTCTGCGTCGTCCTCAACGTCGTCGCCATGGAGCTCTTGCGCTTTCGCGTCATCGCGTCGTCGGGCGCCTACGCACGCTCGGCCGAGCGCTTCTTGACCGACATGCACGCGCCCAAACCGCTGGCGCGCCTGTTCGGGGTGATCGGTTATCCGTTCGTGCAGCCGGTCGGCTGGATCTTCGCGCTGTGGCATCGCGCGCCGGCGTCGGCGTTCGAAGGGATCGTCGGCAACTGGTTCCTCGATCGCGACGGCCAGTGGATGCAGCTGCAGCAGAAGGGCACGGCGTTCGACGATTCGACGCGCGCCTACGCCGTCGAGGGGCTGAGCATCGCCTCGCCGGGCGGGCCGGCGACGGTCAAGGGGCCGGTGCGCCTGCTCTTGCCGATGTTCGCCAAGGAGCCGATCGTGGTGCACCTCGTCGGCACCATTCCGACGGCGACCTGGACGGCGCGCTGGAATGGGGTCGAGGTGCCGGTCTCCGAGGACCCGCGCGGCCTGCGCATTCAAGTTCCCGACAGCGCCGTCGAGGCGGGCGTCAACGAGCTCGAGCTGACGCTGCCGACGGGCGCGACGCTGCAGCGCATCGACTTCGAATCGATCAGCGAATGGTGGAGGAGGACGCCGAAGCGTTAGGGCCGATCAGTAGCTGTCGTACTCGACGACTTCGACGGTTGCGTCCTTCAAGAGCCCCGCCGCTTCGAGCTTGGGGCGCAGCTCGTCTACCGTCGAGACGATGACGATCTCGAGGTCGCGCGCCGTCAGATTCGACTTGAGCGCCCGCTGCGCGTCGGCGCGCTCGACCTTCTGCACGCGCGCGGCGAACGTGTCGGCGAAGTCCGCCGGCATACCGCCCAGCTCGAGCGCCGTACGCAGCTCCAGTCGATCTTCGGGCGTGGCGACGCTGAAGGCGAAGCTCTTGGCCAGATAGCCGCGCGCGAACGCGACCTCCTTCTCGGTCACGCCCTCTTCGACCCAGTCGCGCCACAGCGCGAGCACCAGCTCCAGCGTCTCCGCGGTCTGGTCCAGCGACGGGAACACGTGCGCCACGAGCGCCTTGGCGCCGCGCCCCTGGCCGACCCGTGCCGACGCGCCGTAGCTGAGCCCGCGCTTGGAGCGGACCTCGTCCATGAGCCGCGCGGTGAAGGTGCCGCCGAACACCGTCGTGGCCACCTGCAGCGCTAAAAAGTCGGGGTCCTGCCAGCGCGGCGCCGGCTGCCCGAGCAGGATCTGCGACTGGCTGCGCTCGGGTTTGTCGACGAGCGTGATCCGCATGCCGCTGCGCCGCGGCACCAGCGGACGCGCGCCCGGCTCGCCCCCGCCCGCGGGCAGCTTGGCGAAGTGGCGCAGGATGGCATCGGCCGCGGCGCCGGCAACGACGTCACCGGCCACCCCGAAGACGATGTTGCCGCCGCGCAGCGACTCGGCGTGCCAGCGGCGCGCCCCCTCGAGCGACAGCGCCGGCAGCGACTGCTCGGTGCCGATGACGGTGCGACCATACGGATGCGTATGGTAGAGCGCGCGGGTGAAGAAGCGACGCGCCAGCTGGCCGTCGTCGTCGCGCATCTCGTCGAGCTGGGCCGCGATCTCGCGCTTGAGCTTCTCCGATTCGTCGCCCGGAAAGTCGGGTCGCAAGAGCACGTCGGCCATCAGCGTCAGGGCCGGCTCGAGCCGCTCCTTCAAGACCGTGAAGTCGAAGGTGACGGCGTCGTAGTCGCTCATGACGTCGAGGCTGGTGCCGAGCGCGTCGAAGGCGGCGTCGAGCTGCGCGCGGGTGCGCCCGCCGGCGCCGCGCCCCATCAGCTCCGAGGCGAAGTTGGTGAGCCCGTCCAGCTCCGGCGGATCATCGCCGGCGCCCACGCGCAAGGCGACCTGCACGCGCACGAGCGGCAGGTCGTGGTTCTCCTCGATCAACAGCGAGGAGCCGGCCGGCCCGTCGAGTCGCTCGTGCTTCACCGCCGGGCTCATTCATCCTCCTTCGAGGGCGTCGCTGTCACCACGGTCCGTCGTTCCGCTCGCAAGTAGGCTTTGACCACGCGCGCCACGTCGGCGGCGGTGACGGCGCTGTAGCCGCCCGCCACGGCAAAGAGCTGCTTGTAGTCACCGACGGTGGTCTCGTAATGGCCGAGCGCCTCCGCCTTGCCCGACGACGGCCTGAGCTCGCGCCAGAAATGGGTCAAGAGCCGCGTCTTGGCGGTGTCGAGCTCATGCATCTCGAGCGGCTGCGTCCCGAGGCGGTCGAGCTCCTCGTAGATCATCCGCTCGGCCTCGATGGCGTCATGGCCGCGCTGCATCCCGACCGAGATCTCGTAGAGCCCGGGATCGCGGAAGGGCGCGGTCGAGGCGAACGTCGACGAGGCGATCTCGGTCTCGACGATGAGCCGCCGGTGCAGGCGCGACGAGTTGCCGCCGAACAGGATCTCCGACGCCACCTCGAGCGCGGCATAATCCGGGTTGGCGATGGCGGGCGCCTTGTAGCCGATGCGCAGCTTGTCGGCGCTGACCGGCTTGGCCCAGGTCGCGCGCCGCTCCTGGTTCTGCTCCGGCTCGGCCGGCGCCACGTCGGTGGGGATGACCGACGACGGGATCTTGCCGTAGTGGCTCTCGATCAGCTCGAGCGCCTCCGCCTCGGCGAAGTCGCCGACGAGGACCACGGTCGCGTTGTTGGGCGCGTAGTAGGTCTTGTAGAAGGTGCGGCAGTCCTCGATGGTGATGGCCTCGATGTCGCGCATCCAGCCGATGGTCGGCCAGTGGTACGGATGCGTGGTGAAGGCTGCCTTGTACAGCTCCTCGCTCAAGAAGCCGTCGACGTCGTCCTCGACGCGGAAGCGCCGCTCGTTGGCGACGACCTCGCGCTCCGACTCGACCTGCTTCTCGCCGAGCGTCAGATGCGCCATGCGATCGGCCTCGAGCTCCACCGCCAGCTTCAGCTCCGCCTTGGGCAGATTGTCGCGGTAATAGGTCCAATCGACCCAGGTGGCGGCGTTGGTGTCGCCGCCGGCGGTCTCGAGCAGGCGGTCGAACTCGCCCGGCGGATGCGACTCGGTCTGATTGAACATCAGATGCTCGAACAGGTGCGCGATGCCGGTGATGCCCTCGCGCTCGTGCCGCGAGCCGACCGCGAACCAGGTCTGATAGGCGAACACCGGCGCCGACGGATCGCGCACCAGGATCACCTTGAGCCCGTTGGCCAGGCGGAACATGCGCGCCGCGAGCCCTCCAGCGCCGAACGGGTGTTGTGAAACGAGCTGCATCATTACTCCTTCGTGAGCATCAGGGTTGGTACACGAGACCGAGGGCGGCCCCGGCGTTCAGGACGAACAGTGTGTAGTCGCCGGAGGCCGAGGGCAATGCGTCGCCGACATTCTGTTTGCCGCACGCCTCGAGGCTGTAGCTGGCGTCGACGCAGGCGGTCTCGGCGGCGGCGTCGAAGCGGGAGCGCACGTGGCCGAGGAAATAGGCGGTGCCACCGACGTGGGCGCCGATGAAGAGCGCCGTCGAGCCCGCCTTCCAGGCGCGCCACTCGACGGTGAGCGCGGCGTCGAGCTTGGGCGCGTCGATGGCCGCCGGCGTGACCGCGCTGGGCGCGATGGCCGAGGTCTCGAACGTCAAGGACGGCGACAGCCTCAGCGCGGGCGAGACCAGGTGGCGCGTCGAGACCTCGACGGCGTAGCTGTTCTGCAGGCCCCGGTCGATCAAGAACTGCGGCGGGATGTTGGCCGCGCCGAGGTTGCCGCCCTGCAGCGACACGTCGGTGGCGACGCGCGCGCCATAGTGGATGAAGCGCCAGCTCGCCTCGAGGTCGAGCCGCGGGTTGATGACGACGCGCACCCCGGCCTGGATCATCTCGGGCAGGAGCGTCAGCACGCGGTCGTCGCCGAAGCAGTTGGCGGTCGGGTTGCCGGCGGCGTCGCGGCACGGCTGCATCTGGCCGGCAGCGGTGGTGACGCGGGCGCGGCGGTTGTTCTCGAGGATGACGTCGCCGCCGGCCTGGTGGCTGGTGTACGAGAGGCCAATCCAGACGCGATCGTCGGGGCGCACGATGAGCCCGACGGCGAAGCCGAAGCCGTAGCCGAAGCCGCGCAGGCCAATCTGCTGCTCGGCGAGCGGGTTTTCGTAGCCGCACGGCGCGCCGCCGCAGAGCGCGTTCGGTTGCGACACGACCGCCGAGCCGCCCGCGGGCGCCAGGTCGCGCGCGAAGGCCTGGTCGATCCAGGTCTCGTGCACCACGAGCGAGGCGCCGACGGCGACGTGGCGCTCGATCTGCCAGGCGCCGGCCAGGGTCTCCTCGAGGGTGGCGAACGACTGGTGCTGCTCGTGGAAGCGCATCGGGCCGGTCGGCGCGTACGACGAGAGGTCGGTGAAGGGCGTGTAGATGGCCAGGCCGAGGTTGAGCGTCTCGGTCCCGAGGTCCCAGGTGATGCCGACGAAGCCGTCGAAGTTGGCCCAGCCGATCGGTGCCGAGCCGCCGCTGTCACGCCGGATGCTGCCCAGGTTGGCGCGTGCGCCACCGTCGACGAAGACGTGAATCCCGCGCAGGTAGCCGAGGGCCGCCGGATTGTAGAAAGTCGCGGCGACGTGCGGGTCGGTGGGCCCGGCGATGGCGTCGGGAACCGGCCGCGGCGCCATCAGCGGGTAGCCGAACGCGGGCACCGCCGTGCCGAGGGCAGCGAGGGCGAGGGCTAAGCTGAGCGGGGCGCGCGCGCGCACGAGGGCCGAGCCTACACCGGAAAGCCTTGACCGGGCAAAGGCTTGCCGGCTAATTTCCTCGGTAACTTGAGACGTCTGTGCACAGTGGCGCTCGTCGTGGCGCTGGCGGGAGGCGCGAGCGTCGGCTGCGATCCGACGCCCGAGAAGATCGCGCGTTGGAAAGAGACCGAGCGCGGGCCCAAGCGGCTGCGCGAGACCGTCGTCAAGCATGGGCTCGACCCGTCGCTGCGGGCGCAGGCGTTCGCGGCGCTCGTCGAGGTCGGCATGGCGCAGGAGGCGCTCGCGGATCTGGCGAGCCTCGACCCGGCGGAGCGCGGCGCGATCGTTCACGCCGCCGTGCCGCGGCTGACGGAGCTGGCGCGCGGCTCGGGCATCGTCGGCTCCGCAACGACGCGGGCGCAGCGCGAGGCCAAGGACGCGCTGTTCGCCGTGCGCACCGACGCGACGCCGGAGGACCGCAACGCCGCCGACGCGGCGCTCATCGAGTGGACGACGGCGGACCTCAACGGGCGCATGTCGTCGGGCGGCAACTCGAGCGAGAAGATCCTGGTCGCCATCGGGCCCAAGGCGGGGCCGCGCCTCGCGGAGCTGCTGCAGCCGGGGACGCAGCAGCTCCTCCCGGCGGCGGGGATCCTCGGCAAGATCGCCGACGCGGATACGCGCGCGCGGGCGGCCGACGGCCTCATCGGCAAGATTCGCGAGACCGGGCGGCGCGGACCGGACGATGCGTCGCTGCAGGCGCTCGGCCTGGTCGGCGGGCCGCGCGCGACCGCGTTTTTGATCGACACCGCCGAGCACGGCTCCGAGCCGCTGCGCGAAAAGGCGCTGCTGGCGCTGGCGCAGGGGACGGTGTCGCAGGGCGATTCGCCGGCGCAGGCGGCGGCGCTCAGGATCGCGGGCGACAAGAAGGCGCCGGGCAAGGTGCGCGAGGCGGCGTTCCAGCTGCTCGAGAAGATGCCGACCGCGGTCACCGGCCTCACCAACCTCATGCGCGACGCGGACGAGACGGCGCGCTGGCGTGCGGTCGAGGCGGCGCTGGCGGCCGGCAAGGACAAGGCGGTGGTGCCGGTGCTCGAGAGCTTGAGCCCGGGCGCGCGGTATAAAAAAGAAGATCTCGACAGCTACGTCGTCCACGACCTGGTCTTGATCGGCCCGTCCGCGCTGCCTCCGCTGCGTGGCGAGCTGACCTCGAAAAACGCGGTTGCGCGACAGGTTGCAGAGGCCGCGCTGGCGCAGCTGCAAAAGCGGTAAATGGCCGTTAAATAGTGGCGAAAAGTCGCGTTTTAGGCCAGGATAGGCGGCTGGGAACCACAGTCTGACGAAGCGGAGCCAGGACCGGGAGATGGATCAAAGTAAGAAGACGATGCGCCATTTTTACTGCCGGGACGTCTTGTGGGAGACGTTCGAGCAGATGGCCAACGACTTCGATTGTTCCATCGATTACCTCATCAATGAGGCGATGCGGTTCTACGCACGTTCGAAGAATTACAACGCCGGCGCCGCGCCGCCGTCGTCGCCTGCGGTTCCGCAGCAAGGCAACGCCAACGCCAACGGGCCGATGTCGGGCGGTGGTGGCAATGCCGGCTACGCCGCGGCGCGGCCGGTTGCCCGCCCGCCGATGCCCCCGCCGGCACCGAGCGCGACCGGGTCGCAGCCGGCCTTGAGCGCGCGTGCCGCGCCGCCGATGCCGCCGCCGAGGCCGCAACGAGCGACGCCGGCCCCGCCGAATCCGCGCATCACGCCGGAGCCGTCGAGCGGCACCGCGCCGGTTTTGTACCTGGTGTTCAACAACCAGCGCATCCCGATCGACAAGGATCAGTTCATCATCGGTCGCGGGTCGAAGTCGTCGGACCTGGCGATCAAGGACGGCAACATCTCGCGCAAGCATGCCGCCGTGATTCGGCGCAACGGGATGTTCTATATCAAGGACCTCGGGTCGACCAACGGGATCGACTACAAGGGGATGCGCATCGACAACAAGCGCATCGACGAAGGCGACATCTTCCACATCTGCGACTACGAGCTCCGCTTCACCTATCGTTAGTCCGTGGCGGCGGTGCGGCTGGCCGACTCGCGACTGAGCGCTGATCGCAGTTCGGCGGCGGCGTCGAGCTATACGACGTGTCGGAGGTCGATTGCGAAGTCTTGCGAGCGTTGCACGAGTATCTCGCGCTAGATTTGCAGCCCTGATGGACGGCGAGGCGAGCGGCACGTATCACGCGGCGATCGACGCCTGGCGCAAGCAGCTGCGCGACGCCTTCGCCGATCCCGGCGCCGGCGACTTCGGCGACCGGCTGGTGCTGGCGGTGGCGGGCGTGGCCGGATTCACGACCACGGAGCGCAAGGAGCGGCTGCGCGGCTGGGCGCGCGACATCAAGCGCTGGGACGTCCTGCCCAAGAGCGAGCGCGAGCGGCTGGTGGCGACGGGGCTGCGCTACTGCGCCATGCTGGCGGTCGAGCAGCCGGCGACGAAGCCGGCACCGCCGAAGCTGATCGTCAAGGTGCCGACGCCGTCGAAGCCGTCGACGCGCGAAGGCTCCGCGACGCTCGGGACGCCGCTGCTCGGGCTGCCCGGCGTCGGTCCGGCGACCGCGCACAAGCTCGCCGAGCGCGATCTCACCACCGTCGGTGACGTGGTCTACCTCTTGCCGCGCCGCTGGGACGATCTGCGGCAGCTGGTGCCGATCTCGGCGCTGGCTCCGGGGCAGATGGCGGTCACGCGCGGCACGGTCAAGAAGGCGCGCGTGGCGTTCGCGCGCGGGCGGCGCATCCTCGACGTCACGTTCGGCGATGACTCGGGCGCGGAGCTCGGCGCGCGCTGGTTCTACTTCCGCGGCGGCATGTCGCAGCGCTTCGTCGTCGGTGCCAAGTTCCTCATCTCGGGTGTGGTCCGCTCGCGCAAGGAGATGCTCGAGATCATCCATCCCGAGACCATCGCCGACGGTGACGAAGCGGCGACGACGCCGGGCGTGCGCGTGCGCTACCCCGAGATCGAGGGCGTCCCCGGGCGCACCATCGAGAAGCTGGCGCGCGCGGTCGTCGAGAAGTTCGCGAGCGAAGTGCCGGACGGGATTCCGCGCGAGCTGGCGACGCGGCTCGAGCTGCCGTCGCAGGCGGACGCGCTCCGCGAGCTGCACATGCCCGCGCCCGATCTCCCGGCCGACGCGTTGCGCGCGCTCAACGACGGGACCGCGCCGCAGCAGCGGCGGCTCGTGTTCGACGAGTTCTTCTTCTTGCAGCTCGGCCTCGCGCGTCGTCGCGGCAGCGCGCGCCGCGAGCCGGGCATGTCGCTGCCCGCGGCCGAGGACGCGGACAAGTCGCTGAAGAAGTTCTGGAAGGCGCTGCCGTTCGCGCCGACGGGCGCGCAAAGGCGAGCCATCACCGAGATCGCCGGCGATCTGCGGCAGCCGCATCCGATGCATCGCCTGCTCCAGGGCGACGTCGGCTCGGGCAAGACCGTCGTCGCCTACGCCGCCTGCGAGCTGGCCTGCGCGTCGGGATTTCAGGCGGCCATCATGGCGCCCACCGAGATCCTGGCCGAGCAGCACGCGCGCACGCTGACCGCCTGGGCCAAGGCGACCGGACGCTCGCTCGCGCTCCTCACCGCGTCGACGCCGCGCGCCGCGCGCGAGTCGCAGCTCGCGCTGCTGGCCGCCGGCAAGCTCGACATCGTCGTTGGTACGCACGCGCTCCTCGCCGAGCGCGTCGCCTTCGCCAGGCTCGGCGTCGTCGTCATCGACGAGCAGCATCGCTTCGGCGTGGCGCAGCGCGCGCTGCTCCGCGACAAGGGCGGCCTCCTGCACGCCGGCACCCGCGCGGCGCCGCACCTCCTGGTCATGACCGCGACGCCGATTCCGCGCACGCTCGCGCTCACCGCCTACGGCGACCTCGACCTCACGATCCTCGACGAGCTACCGCCCGGCCGCGAGCCGCCGGCGACCAAGGTGCTCTACGGCGCGACCGGCCGCGCGCGCGCTCTCAAGGATCTGCGCGGCGCGCTCGACAGCGGCCGCCAGGCCTACTGGGTCTGCCCGCTCATCGAGGAGTCGCTGCTGCTCGAGTCGGCCGACGTCAAGCTGGCCGATGTCACCGAGGCCGCCGACTGGCTGGCGACGCAGCTGGGCGGCATCTCCATTGGCCTCGTCCACGGCCGGCTGCCGACCGTCGAGCGCGACCGCGTGATGAAGGCGTTCCGCTCGGGAGACCTCAGCGTCCTCGTCGCCACGACCGTGATCGAGGTCGGCGTCGACGTGCCGGCCGCCTCGATGATGATCATCGAAGGGGCCGAGCGCTTCGGCCTGGCGCAGCTGCACCAGCTGCGTGGCCGCATCGGCCGCGGCGGCGGGCGCTCGTCGTGTCTGCTCGTCGCCGGCTCGCGCTCCGGCGATGCC
Source organism: Myxococcales bacterium (assembly GCA_028287105.1). GTDB lineage: Bacteria > Myxococcota_A > Polyangia > Palsa-1104 > Palsa-1104 > JAQBQH01. Next base: position 11,853 of record JAQBQH010000170.1, on the reverse strand, counting down.
GCCGATCGCCTCTCGGTCATGGCCGACACCACGGACGGGTTCAAGGTCGCCGAGGAAGATCTGCGCATCCGCGGCCCCGGCGAGATCTTCGGCACGCGCCAGGCCGGCATGCCGCGCCTCCGCTACGCCGATCTCGTCCGCGACGTCGAGCTCCTACGCCTCGCGCGCGCCGAGGCCTTCGCGCTCCTCGAGCGCGATCCCAAGCTCGAAGCGCCGGCGCACGCGATGACCCGCACCGTCCTCGACGCCCGCTGGGCCGAAGCCCGCCTGTTCGGCGAAGAGGCCGGATAGCCCTCCCAGGAGACTGCTACGGGGGAGATCGCGACGGAGGAGAGCGCTACGGGCGCATACTCCTGACCGTCGCTTCGATCGTTCGCCCGCCGCGATTCAACGACACCCGCGCACCCTCGCCTGCCACGCGGTCGGTCATTACGAACAGGACACCGAGAGGCGTCAGCTTCGCAATCGAGACGCCGTCGACGGCGGTGATCACGTCGCCTGCGCGAACCCCGGCGCGCTCTGCAGGCGTGCGCGGTTGAACCGACAGCACCGTCGCGCTCAGGCCGGCTGCCGGCGTCAGATCGATCGTCGCACCGAAGTCGGAGAAAACGCCATCCTTACTCTTCACGACCGGTACCTCGCAAATCGCTCGCTCGTCATTGGCTACGCTCAGAAACGCGAGCCCATCCGAGTAGTACGGTCCGTCCCCGACGCAGGCGACCGCGATCATTCCTGCGGCGATTCCTTCCAGCGTGAATCGGCCATCGCCGTCGGTGATGGTCTCCGTGGATCCCCACGCAGGCAGTCCACTGCCGCTTCTCGAGCCGGCGTAGCAGCGAATCCCGCTCACCGGCGTCTGACTGCGCCAATCAAGTACGCGGCCCGTGACCGTGGCAGTGCCGCGGCTCCGCAAGCTCACCGTGGCGATGCGGCCTGGCCTCACCTCGACATCCTGCGCGTCGCCTTCACCCTGCGCGATCGCCCGCGCCTGGTAGATGCCGGGCGGGAGCCCGCGCACGTGAAATCCCGTGGCGTCGATGCTGGCAAGGCTCGCCGGCATCCACGCGCCGGGTCGATAGGGCATCGTCGACACAGTCGGTGGCGTGCGAAATCCAACCAGCTCGCCGTCAATGCCGCCCGATGCCTGCAGGGTGATGACGAGTCCTTTCGCGCCCGCGGCGATGTTTCGCTTCGACGCCTGACTGCCATCACCCGCGCGCGCTTCGATCGCGAACATGCCCGCGTCCAGGTCCGATATGGTGAACCGACCGTCGCCGCCGGAAATGTCGCTCGGGTAGTCGCGCCACTCGGGGAAGTCGGCGGGCTCATCACCGTCCGCCCGAACGGCGCTCACGGTCGCGTCGCTGACCGGCTCGCCGTCTGCGTCCACGATGCGCCCTTCGATCGCCAGATGCGCGCGCCGAATCACGATGCGGACGCCGGTCACGTGGCTCGCCCCGTCCTTGAGGCTGACGGTTGGAAAACCAGCCTCGGTAGGCTGCAGCCGAATGCGACTTCGCCCAGATACTCGTATGGTCGGCTGATAGTCGTCGCCGCCTCTCAAGCTGCGAGCGACGAAGCTTCCGTCGGGGGCAGTGACGTCGCTGCCGACGTCGTCGGAGTGAATGGCGCCGAAGCTGGTCGTCAGACCGGCGGCAGGCGTGCCGTCTTCTTCGACGACGACGCCCGAGATCGATCCCGCGCAAGGCAGATCGATGTCGATGCCGGTTCGGTGCTCTGCTTTCCCCACCGTGACTTTCGGGCCGGTGCCGAACGCGCCGGCCACGTCGTCGGTGGCCCACAGCTCGTACGTTTCGGCCAACAATCCGCGAATCAGATAGTTCCCGTCGACGTCCGAAACGACGGGCTCCAAGCGATCGGTATAGAAGACGTGGGCACCGGAGACCGGTTTCCCTTCGCGCGTAATCTTTCCTGCGATCGACGCGAGGGATGCCACCGCCACCTTCAAGCCCGTCACCTCCGCTTTGTCGACGACGATGGTGGCCGGCGCGATCAGCTCGTAGCCCTCGACGTGCACCGGCGCGGTGCCATGGCGAACCGGTTCCATCACGAAGCTTCCGTCCGCCTGGGTGACGGCGTCGATGCCCAGAAGCTTGGGGCTGCCGCGCGCCGCGAGCGTAATCGTCGCGCCGGCCACCGGCTGTCCGCCGTCGACGACGATGCCCCTGACTCGCGACTCGGCGACGACGCGAAGGACCAGGTTGGCGGTGGTGCGCCCCGCGCCGACGAGGATGTCCACGGCGTCGCTGCTGGCGAGCCGTTCCGCCAACGCAGCGATCCGATGACGTCCGGGCGCCAGTCCTGACAGGGTGAAGCGCCCTTCCGCATCCGTGCTCGTCGCAGCCGGCGCCGGATAGCGCTGCCCCCACCCGACGGACAGCGCGCGCACGTTGGCGCCGGCCACGGGCTGTCCGTCATCCGCCCTGACGACGCGGCCGCTGACGATCGCCTCGGGGCTGAGAGAGAAGTCGCGTTTGACGCGGCGACCCTTGCCCTCCACGCGCTCGTGGATGGCTCCGTATCCCCTCGCCGAGACTGCGACGTGAGTCTGTTGTGGGCTCAAGCACGCGCTGAAGCGGCCGGCCTCGTCGCTGGTGGCGCAGGCGAGGTCGCGCGTGGGCGCATAGCAGATCCGCGCGCCCGCGATGGTACCTCCCGACGCGTCGTTCACCTGGCCGTAGATCGACGCAATACAGTCGCCCAGGCGCAGCTGCAACTGGTCAGTGCTCGTTGTCGGGTCGCGGGTGTCGACTCCGATCACCTCCGGGCTGTGTCCGGCGGCGCTCGCAGCGATCGTGTAACGCGCTGGCGGCACTCCACCAAAATCGAAACGTCCGTCCGCGCGCGTGGTTCGGACGAGCGGAGCCAGGACGCCCGCGTCCGACAGCACGCTGCCCAGCTCGACGTGGGCAGCAGCGACGGGAGAGCCGTCATCAAGAGAGACCCGCCCAGCGACGCGTCGCACCGGCGCATTGCGCTGACCGAACCAGGCCGGGAATCCGATTCCGCCGATTTCGGGCGCCGCTCGACCGTTCGCGCCCGCCACCGCCGGACCCGTCCAGATCGCGCCCACTCGTGCGCCCCCGCCGTCGACAGGGGCGACATGTCGCCGACGGATGCTTCTCGTCCCCAAAGACGCGAGGACCAGAATGATCGCGGCTGCCGTCGCAACTTTCAGGGGAGTCTTCATCATCAGCACTCCACGCAATACATTCAGTGTCCTGACGAGCAGGCCGTTGCCGTTTCCCACCGCGGTCGGCACGAGCGCGATGGACCAGGAACGTCGATCGCCTCTTCGCAGCTGATCGAGCTGCTTTCGCAGCTGATCGAGCCCCTGCTTCAAACGCCATCGGACCGTGCCGGCTGGGACTCCGTGCCGGCGCGAGATCTCGGCGGCAGACAGATCTTCATAGAAACGAAGCAACAGCGTCGAGCGATACGGCTCGGCAAGCTCGAGAACCAACGCGGCGAGCGTGCGCTCCGTCTCTACGCGCTCGACCAGCTCGTCGGGTCTGACCGGAGGCAAGCTCGGCGCAGAAGCCTCCTCGCGAGCGCGTCGGTTCGCATTGCTGCGGTACCGCATCCGCACGAGGTTGCGCAGCACACCGGCCAACCACGGCCGCGTGTCCGCCACGGGTCGCGTCCCCGTGAGTGCCTCGAGCCAGACCTGCTGCACGAGGTCATCCCGGCTTGCGGCGTCTTCTACCAGCCTGCGCGCGAGCCGCCGAATCCAAGCCGCGTGAGCCAGGATTCCCTCTACGTCGTGGTCGTCCCGTCCCATTCCCTGACAACACTGTTGCAGCGACCGCCGAGAGTGTTGGCAGAAAACGGTCGGTCCTACATGGTTCTAGTCGCCCTGCGATTCCTCTTCGCCCATGTCTTCGTCGATGCCGCTCTCGGCCTGCTCGCAAGCGAGCGTCGGCACGCCGTAGAGGCCGGCGCCGTGCCGCGTGCCGAGCGCCTCGTCGGCGTGCGACGAGAACGTGTAGATGTGGATCTTGCCGTCCTTGCCGACGCCGCCCTCGTAGACGAGCCGGTCATCGTCGAGCCACAGCGTCTCGAACGGTGACACCGACGCGGCGACCCGCTGCGCCGTGCGGCGCGTCTTGTCGTAGACGTAGAGCTCGTTCTTGTCCTTCGATTCGCCTTTCAAGATCTTGCACGCGTCGAGCTTGCCCGCGTAGGTCAGGCGCGACCGGCCGGGCGACCAGCCGAGCGAGCTCTGCGCGATGGGACGCGCGGCGATGACGGGCTGATCCACGCCGTCGACGAGGAACTGCGTGGCGCCGTCCTGGATCTTGACGCCGGGGACCGCCTTGTCGTCGAAGTGCGCCACCTGGTTGGGCCAGGCGCGCGTCTCGCCGCCGGCCGGAATCACGTTGTCACCCTCGAGCTTGGCCAGCCCCGTCTTCGCGGTGTCGAAGGTGTAGGCGGCCGAGGCCCCCGAGGTCACGATCAACGTGAACATCGGCTGCCCGGTGCGATTGGTGCCGAGCCCGACCTGATCGAAGCGCCCCTTCTCGACGAACGGACCGACGGTCTCGAGCGTCGTCAGGTCGATCACGCCGAGGCGCGGGTCGACGAAGCTGTCGACGCCGTTCTCGCGATGCAGCTTGGGCGCGACCAGAAACAGGAGTGACTTACCGTCGGGGGCGCGGTCGATCGCGAAGGCGCGCCCGTCGGTGTCGGTGACGCGCCGATAGCGCTTGGTGTCGGGATCGTAGTGAAACACCTCCTGCTTCAACGACAGTGAGGTCTCGAGCGCGCCGCCCGCGAAGGCCGGCTCGGCGGCGCTACGCGTGCGCGCCACGAAGAAGAATCCCTTGTCGAGCCCGCGCGCGTACGGTCCGCGATAGCGAGCCTCCAGCTCTCCTACCTTCGGCCACTGCGGCGACGCGCGCAGCGCCTCGAACTCCTTGCCGCTCGCCATCTTTCCGGCGTAGCCGACGAAGTCGCGCGCCAGGAGCTCCTCGTACTGCTTGACCGCGTCCTCGAAGCGCCCGCCCATGACGAGCCCGCGCACCAGGCCCCAACGCGCCGCGGTGTAGTCGGGCGTGTCGCCGACGACGTTCTGCAAGGCCGCGATCGCCACCGGCGCCTTCTTCTGGCGCAACCCCGTGAAACCGGTCTCCAATAGTTTGGCCGCGTCGTTCTTTGGCGGCGAGAACGGGTCGGCCATGCCAATCGGCTGCGTCTGCACCACCGTCGTGTCGCCCGACCCGCCGCTCGCGCCACCGCCGCCCGGCGGTTGACTCTTTTTGCATCCCACGAAGGCGCATGCCAACGCGGCCGCATACAGGGTTACCCTGAATCGCATCGCCGCATTGTCGGATCGGCCGCGACGCTTGTCGAGCCCCGCCAACAGCCTATTTACGATGATATGATTCCTCGCCGCTTCTCCTCGCGCGGACCCGCTCCCCACATTCTTTCAGTCGTGCTCGCCGGCGGCGAAGGGCGCCGTCTCCTCCCGCTCACGGCCGAGCGTGCCAAGCCCGCGGTTCCCATCGGCGGGCGCTATCGCCTCATCGATTTCGTGCTGTCGAACCTGGTCAACTCCGGGCTCCTCAAGATCAAAGTGCTCACGCAGTACAAATCGGACTCGCTCAACACCCACATCGCGCGCGGCTGGCGCCTGCCCGCCATGCTCGATTTCTACGTCGAGGTCGTGCCGGCGCAGCAGCGGCTCGGCAAGGAGTGGTTCCGCGGCTCGGCGGACGCCATGTTCCAGAGCCTCAACATCATCACCGACGAGGATCCCGACCTGGTCGCCGTCTTCGGCGGCGATCACGTCTACAAGATGGATGTGAACCAGATGGTCGACTGGCACCTCGACCGCGAGGCCGAGGTCACCGTCGCCGCCATCCCGGTGCCGGTCGCCGAGGCGCACGCCTTTGGCGTCCTCGCCGTCTCGGAAGAGGGCGAGATCCTCTCCTTCGACGAGAAGCCGAAGCAGCCGCGTGAAATCCCCGGCCGCCCCGGCTGGGCGCTGGCGTCGATGGGCAACTACCTCTTCAACACCGGCCCCTTGTGCGAGGAGCTGGCGCGCGACCAGGAGGGCGACGAGAGCAACCACGACTTCGGCCGCAACATCCTGCCCGCCATGGTCGCCAGCCGCCGCCGCGCCTTTGCCTACGATTTCTCGCGCAACGAGATCCCCGGCATGCTGGAGCGCGAGCGCGGCTACTGGCGCGACGTCGGCACCGTCGAGGCCTACTGGCAGGCCAACATGGATCTCATCGCCGTCGACCCGGTGCTCGACCTCTACAATCCGCGCTGGCCGATCCGCACCTATACGCCGCCCCTGCCGCCCGCGAAGTTCGTCTTCGCCGACCAGGAGCGCATGGGCATCGCCACCGATTCGCTCGTCTCCGAGGGCTGCATCATCTCGGGCGGGCGCATCGATCGCAGCGTCCTGTCCCCCGGCGTGCGCATCAACAGCTTCGCCCACGTCGAGGAATCGATCCTGATGGACGGGGTCGACGTCGGCCGCCACGCGCGCGTACGCCGCGCTATCGTCGACAAGGGCGTGCACATCCCGCCGGGCATGGAGATCGGCTTCGACCCCGAGGAGGACCGCCGCCACGGCTTCACCGTCTCCGACGAGGGCATCATCGTCGTCGAGAAAGAGGCCGACCTCTCCAAGCGCACCTCAGTGTTCGTCAGCGAGGGCGTCGAGACGCAGCAGTAGAGACTCGTGCACGCGTGCGCGTTGCGGGTCGGCGCGCAGCGCCAGCGCCAGCGCTCGGGGCACGCTGAGCGCGCGCGGATTTTCGCCGGTACCGATGGCGCGCCCGTACTCGGCCGACCAGTCGGGCGCCACGCGCAGGCTCCAGTTCTGGTCGCCGACGGTGCCGGGCGCGTTGTAGGTCTCGCGATAGCCGAGGAGGTCGGCGAAGAAGATCGAGACCGACCGCGCGGGGCTGGCGAAGAGCTCGGCGAACATCGCCGTCGCCAATCGCCCCGGCGACGACGCCAAGGAGGCGGCGAACGACGCGCGCGACGAGGCGTCGGGCTCGAGCCGCTCGGCCAGGTGCTGCGCTCGCCGCGCCGCTGTCGGCGTGCCGTGCCACTGGTCGCACAGCGCCCACAGGGGCGGGGTGTCGTGGTTGCCCACCATGATCCAGTCGCAGTTGCGGGCGTTGTCGCTGCGATAGACGTCGCGCGCGTCGTCCAGGTTGGCCTTCTGCGTGACGCACATGCGGCCGAGCCCCTCGCGCTCCATGACCCGGCGGAGCGGGTGGGGCCAGGTGCTCAACACCTCGCACAGGAGATCCTCGAGCCGATGGCCGCGCGCGCGCAGCCGCCCGACCACGCGCGCGAACAGGACGGCGTAGCGATCGACCTGCGCGTCGTCGAGATCGCGCACCCAGCCGTCCGCCCAGCGCACCTCCGAGCGATCGAGCTGGTCGGGCCGCGCGACCGCGAAGCGCGCCAGCGACGGGTGGTCGGAGAGATCGGGCGACGAGAACAGCCGCGCCCCCGCGCGCACCGCCGCGCCCGGATCGCGCGAGTCGGCCCGATAGACCCACGGGTCGACCAGGCCATGCGGGTGGTCGACGCGCAGCCCGTCGTACTCGTCGAGCATCTTGTCGACCCGCGCCGCGACGAGCGCGCCGGCGGCGCCTTCGTACTGCGCCGGATCCAGCACCGGATAGCCCCACGGCTGCCCCTCGGGATTGGTGCGGCTCGGCGGCGCGCCCATCGCGTAGCCGGCGAGGAACAGCCCCGCCAGCGACTGGCGGTCGCGCCACGAGATCCCGATCTGCAAATCACCGTAGAGCCTGAGCTCCTGGCCGACGACGAAGCGGCGCAGCTCCTCGTGCTGGCGATGCGCGACCCACTGCACGAAGCGATACTGCTCGAGCGGCATCGCGTCGAGGGCGCCGTCGCGGTCGAGCCACGGCCCCTGCGCGCGCGCCCACGCCTCGGCCTCGTGCCCCGAGTCGTCGCGCCGCGCCTGCCACAACGCGCCGAGCGCCGCATATTGGCGGTCGTAGGCGCCCTTGTGGTCGGAGTGACGGGCGGTGGTCCAGGGCACGTCACCGACGAGGGCGCGCAGTTTTTCGCGTCCCAGGAGCGGCCCGACCGCGATGGAGAGCGGCTCCCTCGAGAACATCATCGCGTCATAGGGGGACGGGTTTTCGCGCGTGGTCAGCCCCTGCGGGCCGAGCTGCACGCCGGTGAACCCGACCGCGCGCACGAAGCTCAAAAAGGCGCGGCCAGCGTCGGAGTAGGGCGTGCCGCGACCGACGTCGTCGGCGCCGGCGGGGAAGCTGGCATCGTGAATCGACAAGACCAGCCGATGGATGCCAAGCGCCTGCAGCGCCTCGCCGACGGCGGCCTGGTGTGCAGGCCGTTCCCATGAGGGAGAGCCCGTCATCGTGCGCTGTCGGGGCTTGTCATCGTCCGCTCGGAAGTTAATTCTACAGCATGTTTTCGCGCGCCGACCATGGGATGGAGCGCCCGGCGCATCCCTCCCAACTCGACGGGCGGCGGCGGGTGGTGGTGGCGGCGGTGCGTCCGGAGATCGACGGCGGGCGTTGGCCCGTCAAGCGCATCGTCGGCGATGTGCTCGAAGTCGAAGCGGATCTGCTCATCGACGGCCACGACCTCCTGACGGCGCGCGTCCTCTATCGTCATGAATCGGCACGGACCTGGACCGAGCAAGCGCTCGCTCCTTTGGGCAACGACCGTTGGCGCGGGCTGGTGCCGCTGACGCAACTGGGACGTTGGCTCTACACCGTCGAGTCGTGGGTCGACGAGTGGGCCAGCTTCGTGTGGGGGCTGCGTCGCAAGGTCGACGCCGGCAATGACGTCACCGTCGAGCTCCTGGGCGCCGCGGAGCTCTTGCGCGCCGCGGCCGAGCGCGCCAAGGATACCGAAGAGGATGCGCGCATGCTCGTCAACGCGGCGGCGCTCATCGGCGACCCGGCCGCGGACCCCGCCGAGCGAGCGGCGCTGGCGCTCGAGCCGTCGCTGTCGGCGGCGGTGGCCCGCCATCCCGAGCGCGGCAACGCCACCGCCTTCGGACGCATCCTCGAGGTGACCGTCGAGCCGCCGCGCGCGCGCTTCTCGAGCTGGTACGAATTCTTTCCCCGCTCGACGGGCGAGGCGGGCCAGCACGGCACCTTCGCCGACGCCGAAAAGCGCCTCGAATACGTCGCGGATCTCGGCTTCGACATCGTCTATCTGCCGCCGATCCATCCCATCGGCCGCTCGCATCGCAAGGGGCCCAACAACACGCTTACCGCCGCGCCCGACGACGTCGGCAGCCCGTGGGCCATCGGCGCCGCCGAGGGCGGCCACAAATCGGTCCACCCCGCGCTCGGTACGCTCGAGGACTTTCGCCGTTTCGTCGCTCGCGCCCGCCATCTCGGAATGGACGTGGCGCTCGACATCGCCTTTCAGGCCTCGCCCGACCATCCGTACGTGCAGGAGCATCCCGACTGGTTCGTGCACCGCGCGGACGGCTCGATTCAATACGCGGAGAATCCGCCCAAGAAATATCAGGACGTCTATCCATTCCATTTCGACGGCCCCGATTGGCGCGCGTTATGGGAGGAATTGAAATCGATTTTCTTGTTCTGGGTGGAGCAGGGCGTGACCGTGTTTCGCGTCGACAACCCGCATACCAAGCCGCTCGGCTTCTGGGAGTGGTGCATCGGCGAGGTCAAGGCGCGCCATCCCGAGACCATCTTTCTCGCCGAGGCGTTCACGCGGCCCAAGATCATGCAGCAGCTCGCCAAGGCGGGATTTTCGCAGTCGTACACCTATTTCACCTGGCGTACGACCAAATGGGAGCTCATCGAGTATCTGGACGAATTGACGCAGACCTCGATGCGCGAATATTTCCGCCCCAATTTCTGGCCCAATACACCCGATATCCTGCCCGAGCATCTGCAATGGGGCGGCCGGCCGGCGTTCGTGCAGCGGCTCATCCTTGCGGCGACGCTGTCGGCGAGCTATGGCATCTACGGACCGGCCTACGAGCACATGGACCAGGTGCCGCGGGCCGGCGTCGAGGAATACGTCGACAACGAGAAGTATCAGCTGCGCAGCTGGGATCTGGTGCGCCCCGATTCGCTGGCGCCGCTGGTCAAGCTGATCAATCGCATTCGCCGCGAAAATCGCGCGCTACAGGATAACGCCACCTTGCATTTTCACGCGACCGACAACGACCAGATATTGTGTTACTCAAAGCGAGCGGAGGACGGCGCCGTGCTGGTGGTGGTGAACCTCGACGTCACGCACGCGCACTCGGCCTGGATCGACATCGATCCGGAGGCGCTCGGCGTCACCGCCGACGAGACCTTCCAGGTCCACGACCTCGTCGGGCAGGCGCGCTATCGCTGGCGCAGCGGGCGCAACTACGTGCAGCTCGATCCACGCACCATGCCGGCCCACATCTTTCGCGTGCGTCGTCACGCGCGCAGTGAGCATGACTTCGAGTACTTCGTATGAGACGTCGTAAGGCGGAACCGCAAGAGGCGCTGGCGCCGAACCCGCTCTGGTACAAGGAAGCGATCATCTACGAGATCCACGTGCGCGCCTTTGCCGACTCGAACGACGACGGCATCGGCGACTTCAACGGTCTCGTCGAGAAGCTCGACTATCTGCAGGACCTCGGGGTCACGGCGCTGTGGCTCCTGCCCTTTTATCCGTCGCCGTTGCGCGACGGCGGATATGACATTGCCGATTATACGAATATCAACCCCGCGTACGGCACGCTGAAGGATTTCTCGCGCCTCCTCAAGGAGTCGCATAAGCGCGGGATGCGCGTCATCACCGAGCTGGTGCTCAACCACACCTCGAACGAGCACGCCTGGTTTCAGAAGGCGCGCCGCGCCGCGCCGGGATCGAAGGCGCGCGAGATGTACGTGTGGAGCGACACGCCCAAGCGCTACACCGACGCGCGCATCATCTTCAAGGACTTCGAGACCTCGAACTGGTCCTGGGATCCGGTGGCCAAGGCCTATTACTGGCACCGCTTCTATTCGCACCAGCCCGATCTGAACTTCGACAACCCCGAGGTTCACAAGGCGCTCCTCAAGGTCATCGACTTCTGGCTCGCGCTCGGCGTCGACGGCGTGCGGCTCGACGCGGTGCCCTATCTGTATGAGCGCGACGGCACCAACTGCGAGAACCTGCCCGAGACGCACGCGTTCTTGAAGAAGCTGCGCACGCACGTCGACTCGCAGTTCCGCGATCGCATGCTCCTGGCGGAAGCGAATCAGTGGCCCGAGGACGCGGCGGCCTATTTCGGCGGCGGCGACGAGTGCCACATGAACTTCCACTTCCCGCTCATGCCGCGCATGTTCATGTCGGTCCACCTCGAGGACCGCTTTCCCATCGTCGACATCCTGCGCCAGACGCCGTCGATCCCGAACAACTGCCAGTGGGCGACGTTCCTGCGCAACCACGACGAGCTGACGCTGGAGATGGTCACCGACGAGGATCGCGACTACATGTATCGCGTCTACGCCGAGGATCCGAACGCGCGCATCAACCTCGGCATCCGCCGGCGACTGGCGCCGCTGGTCAAGGGGCGGCGCAAGATCGAGCTCATGAACGCGATGCTCATGTCGCTGCCGGGCACGCCGGTCCTCTATTACGGCGACGAGATCGGCATGGGCGACAACATCTACCTCGGCGATCGCGACGGCGTGCGCACGCCGATGCAGTGGTCGGCCGATCGCAACGCCGGCTTCTCCAAGGCCAACCCGCAGAAGCTGTATCTGCCGGTCATCACCGATCCCGAATATCACTACGAAGCGACCAACGTGCAGGCGCAACAGAGCAACTCGTCGTCGCTCCTGTGGTGGACCAAGCGGC
>JAQBQH010000166.1 GCA_028287105.1 Myxococcales bacterium | reverse complement strand
CTAGTTGGCACAAAGGCACAATCGGCAAAAAAGTGGAGCACAATCAGGGGGCTCAAGGTAGCCACCCCTGTGACCACTGTGACCAGTAAAACCAAAAAGTTGCTTTTGACACACAGCAGACTTTTGCACACTGTGAGTGTGTGAGGCGTGTGTGTGGGGTGTGTGCATCGCCCTCAGCTACTTACTTCTCACTTTTTTCGAGGACTTGTGATTTTGAGTTTTCCCACTGGTAGAGTGTACTCCACTCTGATATTGTACCTACCCAAACCAGTGGGGTGTGACGTTTTGCGGTTTGCCGCATTTTTTCCTCTGCGCTCGAAACCACAGACGGCCTTCTATTCTCCGGGGGGGGGGGGGGGGGGGGGGGGGGGGGGGGGGGGGGGGGGGGGGGGGGGGGTGGGGGGGGTGGCGGCGGCGGCGGTGGTGGCGGCGGTCAGTGCGCCCACGGCCTCTGCACCTCCGGCGCCAAGCTCGCCAGCGGCTGCGACCCCTGCGCAACCAAGATCTGCGCGCAGGATTCCTACTGCTGCTCGACCTCGTGGGATTCGCAGTGCGTGAACGAAGTCTCCTCGATCTGCGGCAGCAACCAGTGCAGCGGCGGCGGCGGCGGTGGTGGTGGCGGCGGTGGCGGTGGCGGTGGCGGCGGTGGCGGCGGTGGCGGCGGCAGCTGCACCCATCCGATCTGCCAGTCGGGCGCCAAGCTCAAGACCGGCTGCGACCCGTGCGCCACGAAGATCTGCAACGCGGACGCCTACTGCTGCTCGACGTCGTGGGACAGCATCTGCGTCGGCGAAGTCGGCTCGGTCTGCGGTCAGACCTGCCCCTGATAGCCCCCCACGCGCGGGCAGGCGAGCGATCTTCGTCTCGCCTGCTCGCGCGGTTTTCTTGCACGTGTTAGTCTCTGCGATAGGTGTCGGGGCGTACTGGAATATTGACTCTGTTTGTTGCCCTGCTCGGCGTCGCCACGGGCGGCTGCTATAGCCCGAAGGTCTCGAGCGGCGGCTTCACCTGCCAGATCACCGACGATCCTCCTTGCCCCGCCGGCTTCTACTGCGTCGGCGGCTTCTGCCTCGACCATCCCGGTACCGCCATCGGTCCCGACCTCGCCATGGTTTCGACCGACGACATGACGCTGCCCATGACCGGCGACCTGAGCATGTCGCGCGACCTGGCCGGCGCGCCCGCCGACATGGTGGTCGTCTCGGGGGACATGGCCTGCTTCGCCTTCGGCCACACCTGCGCCGACAACGCCTGCTGCATGCAGTGCTGCGCCGGCGGCTGCACCGTCTTCGGTTACTGCGCGCTCCAGTAGCGCGCCCTCCCCGTCGCGACGGCGATCAGAAGCGCGAGCGCGGATACGCCGGCAGTCCGTCGGTGATCGTCACCCACGGCGCCTTGTGCTCGGTCCAGATGTGCGCGCGCGGACGGCAGCCGGGATCTCCGTCGACGAGGCCGGCATGGATCGTGATGATCGGCTCGCCGTCGCGCTGCCAGCTCACCGCCGTGCCGCAGCCGGCGCAGAAGCTACGCGCCACGTCCGGCGACGAGCGGAATGCACGCAGCTCGCCGTTGATGCGTGCGTCCGCCGCCGGCACGTCGATCCAGGTGGCGAAGCTGCCGCCCGCCGTCTTGCGGCACATCGCGCAGTGACAGTGCACCATCACCGTGCCCGCGTCGGTGGTGAGCTCGAGGGTGACGGCGCCGCAGAGACAGGCGCCGCGCGTGGTCGTTCGCTCGCTCATGGCCGGCACGGTAGCACCGTGCCGCTCAGGCGTGGGCGGCGATGCGGCGACGCAACGAGGCGTTCGTGACGTAGCCGTTCTGCGCGAACCAGCCGAGCGAATCGCGCAGCGCCACCTCGATCGGGGTCTGCGGCAGCGCCAGCTCCCGCACCGCCTTGGCGCAGTCGGCGGCCAGCCCCAGCTCGGCGATGGCAACGGCGGCGGGCGTCAGGATCGGGATCTTGCCGCTCAGCCGCGCCGCCGCCACCGCAGCGCGCGCGGCCCAGCGCGCCAACCCGAGCGGCGCCCGCACGATCGGCCGGTCGAGGCCGAAGATGGTCAGCGCCCGTCGCGCCAGATCCTCGAGCGACAGGTCGACGTGACCGAGGAGGTAGCTCTCGCCGCGCCGCCCGCGCTCCGCCGCCAGCACGTGGCCGCGCGCCATGTCGCGCACGTCGGCAAAGTTGGTCACCGTGTCGGTCACCGGCACCACCGGCAGCGACAGGGTTCGCAATAGTAGCCGCCCCGTCGGAGTCGGGCCGACGTCGCCGGGGCCGATCGGTCCCGTCGGTGCCACGATGACGACGTCGAGCTCCGTCGCGAACCGCAGCGCCACCTCGTGCGCAGCGGCCTTGGTGCGCGAATAGAGGTCGCCCGTCGGTCCCAGCGCAAACGCGCTCGACTCGGTGGCGCGGCTACCGCGACCCTGGCCGCCGAAGCGCGCGATCGAGCTGGTATAGACCACGCGCGCCACGCCGGCCGCGCGCGCCGCCTCGAGGACCGTGCGCGTGCCGCCGACGTTGACGGCGCGCATGCGCGCCGGATCGCGCGTCCACAAGGCGTAGATGGCGGCCAGGTGGAAGAGCCAGTCGCAGCCGGCGGCGGCGCGCAGCATCGCAGCCGCGTCGGTGACGTCGCCGGCGATGCGCTCGACGTCGAGCCCGGCGAGGTTGCGCAGATCTTCGCCAGGCAGGTGCAGGGCCCGAACCGCATGGCCGTCGGCGACCAACGCGCGCACCACGTGCGAGCCGATGAAGCCGGCCGCGCCGGTCACCAGCGCTTTCACCTCGTGCCGTCGGTGGTGAGGCCGAAGTAGAGGACCAGCTTCGGCTGCGCCAGGTTCAGCCACGCCTGACCGAGCCACAGCCCCGGGCGCAGCTCGCGGATCTCGTCCTTGATGGCGCGGATGAAGAACGGGTTTGACGGCAGGTCGTAGTCGAGCTGCACGGCGTCGAAGCTGCCGGCGCGCGAAGGCCCGACGAAGGTCTCGAAGCGGTACAGCTTCCAGCGATCGGAGATGACGCGGTTGATGCCTTCCCCGCGCTCCGTGGTCTGGGGCGTGAACGACTTGCCGCGCCAAGGGAAGAGATCCGAGCCGGCAAACACACGCACCGCGCCGGCGAGCGCATCCGGCAGATCGACGACGGCGAGCATGCGGCCACGCAGATCGCCGCGGACGTCGGCCAGCTGTGGAACCCGCGCGCCCTGATAGAGGATCCCGAGCGTGTCGGTGTCGAGGGCGAGCAGATCGTCGAGCGTGCCCGAGAAAGGGGCCGGCACGCTGGCGGCGCGGCTGGCGGCGGAGCCAGCGTCGGAAGAGCGGGGCGAATCCTGAGTGACATCCATGGGGAGCCTCCGGTTGGGACTTCACATACGGCGTCGTATGTGAAGTTGATTTTTCACATACGGTATCGTATGTCAATAGGGATGGTGAAAAGCGCAGCAGGGCCGGTCTCGCGCCAAGAGGCCAAGGTCGCGACCCGCGAAGCATTAATAGATGCCGGCATGGTCGCCTTCGGCGACGAGGGGCTCGACGCCAGCCTGGACGGCATCTGCGCGCGCGCCGGCTTCACGCGCGGCGCCTTCTACGTGCACTTCCGCGACCGCGACGACTTCCTCGTGGCCATCATGGACCGCGTGGGCGAGGAGTTCCTCGAGGCGCTGTTCGCCCCCGCCGAGCCGCTCGCCGGCGAGCCGCCCTCCCTGACCGCCATCGTGGTCCGCTTCCTCGACGCCATCCGCTCGGGCCGCTATCCGCTGACCAAGAAGGGCGGCGTGCGGCCGCACCAGCTCCTGCAGGCCTGCGCGCGCTCGACGGTGGTGCGCGCCCGCTACGTCGCGCTCATCGACGCCAGCCGCGACCACGTCGCGCAGTTGGTGAAGCGCGACCAGCGCAACGAGGTGCGCAGCGACGTCGAGCCGCACGAAATCGCCACGCTCCTCCTCGCCGCGGTCATCGGTGCTCAGACGATGATGGAGCTCGAGGTCCCGCTCGATCCCGGCGCCCTCGGCACCGCCCTCTTGAAGCTCCTGCGCCGCCGTCGCTGATTGTAGATATTTTCCACGGCTTACGCATATACTGCCGCGTCTTCAAAACAGCTTGCGGAGTGTGGAATGCCTCGCGTGGACGTGCCTCTCGCCCGATTGAAATTTGCCCAGACCCAGCGCCGCGACATGTGGTGGGTAGCGCCGCTCGTCGTCTTCACGATCCTGTCGTCGTTCATCGGCTACGCCACCTGGGCAGCGCTCCAGAACGAGCACTACAGCTGGGGCCCCTATCTGTCGCCGTTCTACTCGCCGCTGCTCTTCGCGTCGGTGGGCAAGAGCTGGTTCGGCAAGCCGCCCGGCTGGTTCCCGCACTGGATGTCCCCGGCCATGCTGATCCTCGGCATCCCGGCCGGCTTCCGCCTGACCTGCTACTACTATCGCGGAGCCTACTACAAGGCGTTCTGGGCCGATCCGCCGTCCTGCGCCGTCGGTGAGCCGCGCAAGAGCTACCTGGGCGAGCGCTCGTTCCCGCTCGTCATCCAGAACGTGCACCGCTACTTCCTCTACCTCGCCATCATCTTCATCTTCATTCTGGGCTGGGACGTGTGGGAGGCGATGTGGTGGCCCGACGCGTCGGGCACGCGCCACTTCGGCATCGGTCTCGGCACGCTCGTGCTGGCGCTCAACGTCGGCCTCATCGCCAGCTACACGCTCGGCTGTCACTCGCTGCGCCACCTCGTCGGTGGCTGGATGGATCGCTTCAGCGGCCGCCCGGTGCGCAAGGCCGCCTATGACTGCGTGAGCTGCTTGAACCGGCGCCACATGCTATTCGCCTGGTGCTCGCTGTTCGCCGTCATGGGCGCGGATCTCTATGTGCGCCTCTGCTCGATGGGCGTGATCAACGACTGGAGGATCATCTGATGGCGCAGTATCAGTCCCACGAATACGACGTGCTCGTGATTGGCGCCGGCGGCGCCGGCCTGCGCGCGGCCATCGAAGCGGCGACCGTGCCGGGCATCAAGGTCGGCCTCATCTGTAAGTCGCTCCTCGGCAAGGCGCACACCGTCATGGCCGAGGGCGGCATCGCGGCGGCGCTCGGCAACACCGACGAGCGCGACAACTGGAAGGTCCACTTCTCGGACACGATGCGCGGCGGCCAATACGTCAACAACTGGCGCATGGCCGAGTTGCACGCCCGCGAAGCGCCGGCTCGCGTCCTGGAGCTCGAGGCCTGGGGCGCGCTCTTCGACCGCACCAAGGACGGCCGCATCCTTCAGCGCAACTTCGGCGGTCACAAGTATCCGCGCCTGGCGCACGTCGGCGATCGCACCGGGCTCGAGATGATCCGCACGCTGCAGGATCACGGCATCCACCAGGGCATCACGGTGCACATGGAGTACACCGTCGTATCGTTGCTCAAGGACGGCGACCGCATCGCCGGCTGCTTGGCCTATGAGCGCGAGCGCGGCTACTTCCACACCTTCAAGTGCAAAGCGCTCGTCGTGGCGACGGGCGGCATCGGTCGCGCGTACAAGATCACGTCGAACTCGTGGGAGTGCACCGGCGACGGCCACACGCTCGCCTACGACGCCGGCGCCGAGCTCATCGACATGGAGTTCGTGCAGTTCCATCCCACCGGCATGGTCTGGCCACCGTCGGTGCGCGGCATCCTCGTCACCGAGGGCGTGCGCGGCGAAGGCGGCATCCTCAAGAACAAGGAAGGTCGTCGCTTCATGTTCGACGACATCCCCGACAACTACAAAGCGCAGACCGCCGACAACGAGGAAGAGGGCTGGCGCTACACGCAGGGCGACAAGGCGGCGCGCCGTCCGCCCGAGCTGCTCACGCGTGACCACGTCGCGCGCTGCATCGTACGCGAGATCAAGGCCGGGCGCGGCAGCCCCCACGGCGGCGTGTTCCTCGACATCGCCTGGATCAAGCAGCGCATCAAGGACGGCGAGGCGCACATCAAGAAGAAGCTGCCGTCGATGTATCACCAATTCATCAAGCTGGCGAACGTCGACATCACCAAGGAGCCGATGGAAGTCGGGCCCACCACGCACTACGTGATGGGCGGCGTCCGCGTCGACGGTGACACGCAGATGTCGAACGTGCCGGGGCTGTTCGCCGCCGGCGAGTGCGCGGCGGGCATCAACGGCGCCAATCGTCTGGGCGGCAACTCGCTCTCGGACCTCCTGGTCTTCGGCAAACGCGCCGGAGAGCACGCGGCCAAGTTCGCGCAGCAGAACGGCGCGGGCGGCAAGATCGACGAGGCGCAGATCGAGTCGGCGGCCAAGCGGGTGCTCGAGCCGTTCGACCGCCACGGCTCGGCCGACGGGCCCTATCAGATCCAGCACGCGCTGCAGGAGATGATGCAGGAGCTGGTCGGCATCGTGCGCACCGAGGAAGAGATGTCGCGCGCGCTGGTCGGCCTCGACGATCTGAACAAGAAGGCCGACCTGGTGGCCGTGCAGGGCAACCGCGAGTACAACCCCGGCTGGCACACGGCGCTCGATCTGCACAACCTCCTCACCGTGTCCGAGGCGGTGACGCGCTCGGCGCTCCTCCGCAAGGAGAGCCGCGGCGGCCACTTCCGCGCCGACTTCGAGAAGAAGAGCGACGAGTGGTCGAAGAAGAACATCATCCTCAAGAAGAGCGGTGACGGCTCGATGCAGATCTCGACCGCGCCGATCCCCGAGATGCCTCCGGAGCTGAAACAGATCATCGAGGAGATGAAGTAATGGCGATGGGCACATTCAAGGTTTGGCGCGGCGACCGGGAAAAGGGCGAGTTCCGCGAGTACAAGACCGACGTGTCCGAGGGCATGGTGGTGCTCGATGCCGTGCACCAGATCCAGGCCGAGTCGGCGATCGATCTCGCGGCGCGCTGGAACTGCAAGGCGGGCAAGTGCGGCTCCTGCTCGGCCGAGATCAACGGCATGCCGAAGCTCATGTGCATGACCCAGATCGCGGACCTTCCGCCTGGCGAGACGGTCACCATCGAGCCGATGAAGGCCTTCCCGCTCATCCGCGACCTCGTGACCGACGTGTCGTGGAATTACGCGGTCAAGAAGACGATCAAGAAGTTCTCGCCGCGCAAGCCCGATGCGCCCGACGGCACCTGGCGCATGCAGCAGGAAGACATCGAGCGCGTCCAGGAGTTCAGAAAGTGCATCGAGTGCTTTCTGTGCCAGGACGTGTGCCACGTGCTCCGCGATCACCATCAGCATGCGGAGTTCATGGGACCGCGTTTCTTCGTCTACACGGCGGCGCTCGACATGCAGCCGCTCGACACCGAGGAGCGGATCGAGCATCTGAAGGGGGAGGGCGGCATCGGCTTTTGCAACATCACCAAGTGCTGCACCAAGGTGTGCCCCGAGGAGATCAAGATCACCGACAACGCGATCATTCCGCTCAAGGAGCGCGTCGTCGACGAGTTCTATGATCCGATCAAGAAGCTGTTCCGCGTATTCGGAGGACGGCGGTGACGACGCAGCTCAAGCAGATTTCGCGCGCGGCGATTCCAGCGGCGTTGGCCAAGGCGGAGAAGTATCGCCTGCTCAACGAGCCCGAGCAGGCAGAGAGCATCTGCCGCGATGTGCTTGCCGTCGACGAGCGGAATCAGCCGGCGTTGGTGACGCTGGTCTTGTCATTGACCGATCAGTTTCGCGCGTCGTCGAACACGGCCGTGCGCGAGGCGGAGACGGCGCTGGCCGCCGTCGAGGGCGCGTACGAGCGCCTCTACTACGCGGGGATCATCCGCGAGCGTTGGGCCAAGGCGCTCCTGGTCTCGGGCGATCCCGGACATCAGGCGTACGACTGGATGCACGACGCGATGCGCCTCTACGAACAGGCCGATCCGCTCGAGCCGGCCGGCAGCGATGACGCCATCCTGCGCTGGAATTCGTGCGCGCGCGTGATCGCCAAAGAGCGGCTGTCGGCGGGCCCGGAGCACGCCGGCCTCGACGGCGGCGACGACGCGCCGAGCCGATAGCGCCGAGCGATCAGGCCTGAACGACGGGCTCTTCGGTCTTGACCTGCACCATGAGGCGCGCGTTGCCGGCTTCCTCCATGATCGACGCTTCACCTTCCATGGCCTGACCGAGCGCCTCGAGCGCCTCCGGCTCCATGATCTCCTTCACCTTCGGGAACAGCTCCTCTTCCTCTTCCTCGACGTGGTGCTTGACCGCGCCCATGAGCGCCGCGACCATGCCGTCGAAGCCGGGCTTCTCGGTGCCGTTCATCGCGTCGAGGATGAGCTTCTTGACCTCGAGGTGCTCGTCGTACGCCTCTTCCAGCTCCTCCTCGGTCTGACGCGCGCGAACCGCGGGGTAGAAGAACTTCTCCTCGATGGCGGCGTGGATTGCGAGAGCGTCGGCGATGTCGTTGAAGAGGGTCTCTTTGACGTCGTCCTCTTCGGAACTCTCGAACTTCTTCCACAGCGCCTCGACCTCGCGGTGCTGTTCCTTGAGCAGCTTGATTGCGTCCATCCTGTCCTCCTGGTCAATTGGGATCCGACGATCACTTGGTGCAAGTTGTATGCACGCGACTCTCGCGACAAGGTCACGGTTGACATAGACCGCCGGTCGCCGTGTGATTCCTCCCATGAGACTATTGGCCTGCTTGTCCGTGCTGTGCCTGACCACCACACCAGCCGCCGCGGAGCCCGACGCCAAGGCCGCCACCGTCGGTAAACAGCTGTGGAACGCCCTCGGCGGCGACGATGGATGGAACCGCGCGCGCTATCTCCGCTACGACTTCGTCGTCGAGCGCGACGGAAAAAAACTCGTCACGCGCGCGCACTATTGGGATCGTTGGACGGGGCGTTATCGCGTGGATGCGCGAGACAAGGTCGGGCCCACGACCGTCTATCTCGACGTCAACACGAAGAAGGGCGAGGCCTGGGGCGCCGGCGCCAAGATCACCGACGCCGCGCGCGCCAAGAGCGCCGTCGACGACGCCTACGGGGCGTACATCAACGATATGTACTGGCTGCTGGCGCCGTACAAAGTGTTCGACCCCGGTGTGACACTCGTCCATGCCGGCGAAGAGAAGAGCGCGGCCGGCGAGACCTGCGACGTCCTCAAGCTGAGCTTCGGCAACGTCGGCCTGACGCCGAAGGATGTCTACTGGCTCTGCGTCGACAAGACGAGCCACCTCGTCGTGCAGTGGAGGTACGTGCTCGGCGGCGAGAACAAACCGCCGACGACGTTCGCCTGGACCGATTGGAAGAAGGTCGGCTCGATCATGTTGTCGTCGACGCGCACCGCGGTCGGTAAGCCGAGCGTCATCCGCTTCGAGTCGCTCGCCGTGTCCGACAAGCCGGACGAAGCCGCGCTGACGCCGCCGCACTGAGGGCGCCGCCGCACTGACGGCGCGCCGGTCGCGCGACCCGCATGCGCGGGAAGCTACGGGATGGCGGGATCGAGATACGGTACCGGGCTGGCGTTCGTCGCCGGCAGCGTTGCAGCACCGCGGCTGCGCACGACGATGCGTCCGACGCCGCCACCACCACCGCCGCCATTGGCTTGCGTGCCGCCCACGCCGGCCACCGTCATCGCCGCGCCGCCGACGCCACCGATGCCGCCGTAGGTCCCGCCCGACGGGCCGCCGACCGCGCCGGTGCGCGTGAGCGTGCCGTTGCTGCCGTCGGAGCCGGCGTTGTCGGGGCCCGAAGCGCCGCCGCCGCCGGAGCCGCCGTTCGCCCACAGTCCGCCCGAGATCATCACCGTCGGCGATTCGAGGAAGATGGCGCCGCCCGAGCCGCCGCCGCCGCCGGAGCCTTCGTTGACGGTGCTGGTCTTGCAGCCGCCGCCACCGGCGCCGCCGCCGACGTTGATCATGCCGCCGATGGTGATCGAGTCGCCGGCCGAGAGCTGGATCGAGCCTCCGCCGGCACCGCCGTTGCCACCGTTATTGCTGTTGCAGCCCTCGCTCGCGCCGGTGCCGCCGCCCGATCCGCCGGGGACCGAGGTGGCGAGCGACGCGCTGCCGTAGACGCTCGAGACCGGCAGCGGGCTGGCGGTGACGTTGTTGTAGCTGCCTACGCCGCCCTGATTGCCGGCGCTGCCAAAGCTTCCGCCGTTGCCGCCGGAGTCCGAGTACGGAGCGGCGTGCACGCCGTCCGGTCCCGCGCCGGCACCGACGGTGGGCGGGCTGCCGCCCGCGCCGGGGACGGTCTTCTTGCCGCTGGCGTCGAGCACACCGGCTACCGTGATCGTGGTGCGCGCGACGATGACGAGCGGATTGGCGCCGGTCACGGTGACGGTGCCCGCCGGAATGGTCAGGCTGTTGACGACGAGCACCGAGACGGCCAGGCCGCCCGACTCGCTGTCGAGGACGAACAGGCAGTCCGCGGGCACGTTGCTGCCGTCGACCTTGCGCGCCGTCGTGTCGATCGAGCTGTTGATCGTCAGATCGCACTGCGCGTCGGACAGGTAGTGCTGCGGTAGATGCGAGAGCTGCAGCGGCAT
This sequence comes from Myxococcales bacterium, assembly GCA_028287105.1. Lineage (GTDB taxonomy): Bacteria > Myxococcota_A > Polyangia > Palsa-1104 > Palsa-1104 > JAQBQH01. Next base: position 1,366 of record JAQBQH010000166.1, on the reverse strand, counting down.
CGGCGCCAGATCGGGAGCGCTCATTGCCATATCGCCGACGGGATCGCTCGCCATGTCGGGAGCGTTCGTCGAATCGTTGCCGGCGAGATCATCGCCGGCGGGAGCGTCACCGCCGTCGCCACCCGCGCCGCTGGAGTCGATTCCCGCGACGCGGAAGCTACAACCGGACGCCAATACCACGAGCAGCAAGTATCGGTGCATCCGACTCGATTATAGCGCACCGCCGCGATGATGATAGGCGGTGCCCACCCTTCATCTGGGGCGATGTCGGCTCAGCTCCTCCATCCGCGAGACGGACGTTAGCGGCCGGCGGTCGCCGGTTCGTCGTTCGCGGCGTACTTCTGCAAGTTGTAGACGCGCATGAAGAGGTCGTCCTCTTCGTCGAGGTCGGGGAGCTCCTCGTCGCGCCACTTGGCGCTGAGGATGCGATCCTTGATGCAGCGCTCGAGGCCGCGATCGGTGAGCGTCGAGTCCGTGACCTGCAGGTTCGAGAAGGTCACGTTGCCGTCGGCGACGCTGATGCGATAGCTGAGATCGATGCGGTCGTCGCGGTTGCCGCCGCCGTGATAGCACTTGGCGGCCTCGCCGTAGAGGCGATTGGGAATCACCTCGTCGAGCCGCGAGCGCAGCGCATCGTCTTTGAGCTCGAGCTTCTTGGCGAGGAGCGTCGGCTCGGCGGGGGCCGCGGCGGTGGGCTGCGCGGCTCCGGCTTGCGCCCAACGAACCTGTTGCGTCGGATTCGTCGTCACCGTCGCTGTTGGCACCCTTTGCTGGAGCTCGGGTGCGTGCTCACGCCGCAGCCACCAGGTGCCGACCACGAGGACGAAGAGCGCGGTAGCGACCAGGACCTTCTTCATGGCTAACGCTGATCGACGTCGTAGATCTTGATGTCGCCGGCGCCGTTGATCGAGTTGTCGGCCTGCATCGCGGGTCTGAGATTCCACAGTGTCTTGCCGTCGGCGCTGAAGATGAGGAACGCGCCGACGCAGACCCCGCCTTCGCCGCCCGAGATCTTCGTGGTCACGTACATGTTCGCCGGGTCGTTGGTGTAGACGACGGTGTCGTTGTAATCGAGATCCTCGGTGACCTTGAACTTGTAGGACGCCTGAAGCGCTGGAGCCGTCGCGCACTCGTTGGCCGTGATCGTCGCGGTGAAGGTCCAGTCGCCGTCGGGCCAGCAGCCGCCGGGGAAGTCCGCCGGCGGGGCCGTGCCGCGCGTATAGGTACCGGCGATCGAGAGCGTCGCCGTGCACAGGAGATTTCCGACGACCGGGCCGCTGCTTCCGCCGCCGCCGCCACCGCCACCACCACCACCTGCGCCGCCGCCGCCGGTGCCGCCACCGCCCGCGCCGCCGCCGCCGGTGCC
>JAQBQH010000336.1 GCA_028287105.1 Myxococcales bacterium | reverse complement strand
CGCTACGGCGTGCAGGCGAGATCGTAGACCACCGGTCCGGCGCCGAAGTGCGAGTACTCGAACGTCAGGTGGGTCAGATTGTCGTCGAGGGCGATCTGCGCCAGCGCGTCTGCAGAGCTCAGCCATTCGAGATACAGGTTTCCCGTCGCCTTGCCGTTCGGTTGCAGGTCGACCACCTCGTAGCGGTCATGCTCCGGATCCTTGTCGTAATAGAACGGCTGCTGGCCGCTCCCGTCGGTGGTTCGCGCCAGGTACGTGCCGTCGGCCGCGAACGCGATCTCGACCTGGTAGGGCGCCACCCAGGGCGACGTGGCCGTCCCGCGCCAGGTCGCGACCATTCCGTACTGCACCCGCTTGAACGGCTCCGCGGGGGGCGCGCTCGTCCGTCCGCAGTGCAGCAGCGCGGCCATGTCGGTCGGCGCGACCGCGGGATTCAGGTCTCCGTCCGGCCCGCCGCTGCTCGGCAGCCCGCCACTGTGACATCCCGCCAGGAGCGCGCCCAGCGCTGCGATCGCCAGCCTCATCATCTTCATCATGGCCTTCGGCAAAGCAAAGTCGGGACCACGCCGCGCGTGCGCTCAAGTACGCGTCCTTCCTCGGTGCGACGGCAAATGTGTAGCCGCGTCGTCGACAGCTCCCTGACGACTCGATCCGCGAAGTAAGCTGCGGGCGATGTCTCGCAAGCGCGCCCCTCGCCGCCTCAGCCGCATCTCGCGGATCCTCCTCGTCACCCTGGCGCTCGTCGTGGCCGCCGCCATCGTCGTCGCGATCTCGCTGCCGGACGTGCGACGCATGGCCGCCAGCAACCCGACCACGACGACGATGATCGACCTCCGTCGAGAGCAGGCGAAGACCGCCGGTCACGCCTACAAGCTGCACTGGGACTGGCGGCCGATCGCGCGCGTCTCGCCGTTCCTGCAGCGCGCTGTCGTCTACGCCGAGGACGCGCAGTTCTGGAAGCACGACGGCGTCGACTGGGAGGCGATGAAGGACGCCGCAGAGCACGACTGGAAGGAGCGCTCGCTCGAACGCGGCGCCAGCACCATCACGCAGCAGGTAGCGAAGAACCTCTACCTGTCGCCGTCGCGCAATCCGATCCGCAAGGTGCGCGAGCTGTTCATCGCGCGCCGGCTCGATCGCGACCTCGGCAAGAAGCGGGTGCTCGAGCTGTACCTCAACATCGCCGAGTGGGGCGAGGGCATCTTCGGGGCCGAGGCGGCGGCGCGCCACTGGTTTGGCTGCTCGGCGGCGGAGCTGCGTCCGGCGCAGGCGGCGCGGCTGGCGGTGGCGCTGCCGAATCCGCTGAAGCGATCGCCGGCGGTGAAGTCGCGGACGCTGGCGCGACGTGCGGAGCGCCTGGTGCGCGCGATGGCCCGTGCCGGCGTGATCGACGCAACGGCCCTCGCCGAGGCGCAGCGGGAGCTCGGCGTGGCAGCGACGATGACGACGACGACGCCAGCGACGCCGACGACGACAACGCCAGCGACGGCGCTGCCGCGACTCCCCGAGGAATCAGTCCCCGACGAAGCTCTGGGAAGCGACGACCACTAGCGACGGCAGCGGCACCACATGCGCGCGCGCCTGCAAGAGCGGCGCGGGATCGACCGCACGGAACGCGTTGCTCCCGGGATAGATGCCGAAGTGCAGATGCGGCGGCGTGCCGCGCGCGTTGCCGCTCGTCCCGACCTGGCCGAGCGTGAAGCCGGACGTCACCGCCTGCCCGACCCGCAGCCCCGACGCGAAGCGATCGAGGTGTGCATAGTAATAGAGGCAGCCGCCCGACCCCGACACCCAGACGACGTTGCCGCCGAGCCGATCGCGACCGACGCGAATGATCTCCCCCGGCGCGGCGGTGAGCACCGGCGTGCCGCGCCGCGCGAAGATGTCGATGCCTTCGTGCGTGCGCTGCCCCGAGCGCGGGTCACCCCAGGTGCTCTTCACCGCCGACGGCGGCACGCCCTGCACCGGCATGGTCAGCTCCTCGGGCGGCTCGGAATAGTGCACGAGCGCGCGCACGTCGCGGTGGCGCAGGAGCAGGACCAGCACACCGCCGAGGACGACGCCGGCGACGCCCAGCCGCGCCAGAAAGCCCGCGACCCAGAGCCAGTCGACGCGGCCCCTACGGTCGGCGCGGTCGGCGCGGTCGGCACGCTTGCCGCGGCGCCGCGCGCCCGGTTCCGTCTTGCGCTTCGCCGGCATCCGCCAAGTGTACCTCCCACTCGGCGCTCGCGCGACCGGTACCGTTAACGCAGTGTGTCCCCTGCGACAGTGAAGCCGCTCGCGTCCTCGCGCAGAAAATTGAGGCCGTCGGGCGCCAGCAGATTCTCCCCACCAACCGCGCAGCTCGACGCGCCCTCCTCCTCTTGAAAGGCGATTCCAGATCCAAGCTCGAGCATGCACCCGTTGCTCCCCGCCGCGTCAGCGTTGCACGAAAGCTCGAGCTGCAGCCCGCCGCGCGCCGTCAGCTTCATCTCTCGCGGAGGAAAAACGGGAGCGACCTGCCAGTGCTTCTCCGCGCGCGCTGCGCGCAGACGATCGGCGATCTCGGCGACGCGAGTGCTGCATCGTCCGCCCGCGCAGACGCGATCGACGAGCGCCAGCGCATCGCCGAGGAGCGCAGCCGCGCGTACGACCGGTGTCTGCCGTTCACGCGCCTTGTATCGATCTGGACAGTCGCGACCGCGAACGCCCGACGGTGCGCTCCCAGGTCGCGGGTAGTGCGCCTCGACGTTGCACCCGCGCGGCCCCGTTCCGTCGCATCGCCACTCGACCGATCCGGCGCCCTTGCCACCGCACGACAGCCTGACCGATCCCTGGGGCGGCGACGGGTAGCGCCAGGTGAGCCACGCCGGTCGATCGGTCGCGATCTTGGCGTCGATGGGCCGCTCGGTCTTCGGCTGCCCCGACAGTCGGTCGGTGGTGATACGGCGCGCGCCGCCGTCGGCGAGCCACGTCAGCTCGTCGCCGTCGGAGGTCTCGGCCGCGACACCCGCGAACGTGGCGCACGGCAAGACCGCGGGCCACCGGGTCTGCGCCTGGTTCTCGCGACGGGTCACTTCGGCCTGCGCTTCGGCGCGCGCGTGCGCTTCGGTGGCGATCGCCTGCGCCGAGGCGGGCGCGGCGCAGCGCCAGTGCAGGATGCGCGCTTCGCCATGACCGGCGAGCCACTCGGAGGCGGTGGCGTAGAGCGAATTGCCCGTCCAGCGCAGATGCAGCGGCGACGGCGCACGCGGCTCGAGCACCCCCGAGAGCGGCACGCACGCCGGTCGGTCGAGCGGCTTTGCCGCGCCGTCGAGCCGATGCACGCACACGGTCTCGTGATCGGCAGCGCGCTCGCGCGTCACCATCGTCAGACCGTTGGCACCGACGCTGGCGGCGATCGGGCGCAGCGCCGGCATCGCCAGATCGGCGAGCCGTGCGCCATCGGCGGCGAAGCGAAGGATGCGCGCCGACGAGACGACGTAGACCTGATCGCCGACGACGCCGACGGCCTCGAGGGTCGCGCCGTCGCCGAGACGCTCGAGCGCGACGCCCGCCGCAATCCAGCTCACGCGATGATCCACGATGCGGGCGACACGCAGCTCGTCTTCGTGTTCGAGCCAGGCGACGACGAAGCCGCCCGGAGCGGCAGCGGCGACCGGCTCCGACGCCAGCTCGGGCAGCGAGCTGAGCGTCCAGGCCACACCCGCCCCGCCCTTCGCGTCGATCTCGCGCGCGACCAGGAGGCGCTGCTCGGCGATCCAAACCGCCAGCGCACCGTCCGCACCGGCGACGGCGGTGACGTCGCCCACTTGCGCGAGCCCATCGGACAGGCGAACGGCGCCGCCGGTGGTCGATTCGCCGAGGAGCTGCGCCTGAACCTCGCGTTTGGCCGCGTTGACGACGAGCGCGCGACCGTCGGCCAGTGTCACCAGATCGAAGCTCGCCGAGGCCGGCAGCAACCGATTCTCGCGCCCCGCCGGCACGCGATCGTGCATCCGCCGCACGAACAGCTCCGGCAAGCCGTTGGGGTCGCGCACGTTGCGCCAGTCCTGCCATGCCGTCCACTGCTCGCCCTTCTGCGCGGTGATCGACGGCGACGCCGCGCGCTGAATCTGCGTCGACGGCGGCGGAATGGCAAAGTCGAACGACAGGCCCGCGCAGGTCGTATCGGCGGCACGCGGCGGCGGCGCCTCGGCGTGGCGGGCCACGATCGGCCCGGGCGGCGGGAAGTCGGGCACGACGCCGCCACAGCCGACGGGCGCGACGAAGAGCTCGTCGCGCGCATGACGACGATCCATCCACAACAGCAAGGAGCCGCTCTCGGTGGCGACGAGCTGCGGTCGCACGCTGCCTTGCGGCAAGAGCTTCACCGCGCGTCCGGCAGGTTGCCCCTCCTTGTCGAGCGGCTGCGCGTAGCCCTCGTAGCCCCACACGAGCAGCGCCCGAGCGTCGCGGCCGCCGATCCGCCCGAGGACGTGGTCGTGCATGTCGGTCGGTGACGCCGCGCCGGCAACCGGCCGCCGCCCGCCGAGCTGGCGGCCCCAGTTGTCGAACGCTCCGACGACGATGTGGCTCGCCATCGGCTGGCCAGCGACGGGGCTGCTCTCGACCCACGCCACCAGCATGTTGCCGCCGAGCAGCGTCGCACGCGGCTCATCCCAGACGCGCGCGTCGATGAGCGGATGCAGCGGCTCCAACTTCCTGCCTTCGGCGCTCAGGCGCGCCAGCCAGATTCGTTTGGCGCCGGCCTCTTCGGCCTCGAAGGTGAGCCAGGGCGCGCCGTCGGGGCCGGCACGCTCGGTGGGGTGCGCGGTCAGACAATGCGACGCGGTGGCAACGAGCTGCGCGGGGCGGGGCTGGGGCGTCAAGATCGTGCGCTCGAGCCGACAGGAGCCGTCCTTGACCGACCTTTCTGTCAGCGCCACGGCCTGGCCCGCGTGGGCGACGAGGCGAAGCTCACCAGCGACGGGCAGCCGGGTGACCTCGCCAAGTCCGCCGTCGAGGCCGACGACACGACCGAGCAGCGCGTGCTGCGGCTCGTCGCGTTGCCAGGCGACGAAGAACCCGGCTTCGGTCGCGACGACCTGCGGCACCAGATGGCCGCCCTCGACGGGAGAGATGGTCAGCACCGGCCCGAGCGAAGCGCTGGCAACGTCATACAGGCGGCCGCCGATGACCCAGCGCCCGTCGCTGCCGGGCGGAGCGTATTGATAGACGATCAGCGCCTTACCGCTTTTGTAGGCGCCGTCGAAGAGAAGGACGCTGGCAACATCGGGCGTTACGGAGACGGCGGCCGCGCCAAAGCCGGGGCGGCATTCGAACCCCGCGCGCGGGCCTGACGGCCCCGTACGAGGCGGCTGAGCGCAAGCGGCGAGCATGGCGGCGGACAACAGCAGGGCACGCATGGCGTGCCTGCACTCAATGCCAAATCGGCGCGCCAGGCAAGTGACGTAGGCGCCGTGTCGAGGCGGCGGCGCGACGATTCGGAACGGCTAGCGGTTGGGCTCGATTCGGAGCGCGGGGGCTTCGCCGTCGGTGGTCGTGATCGGCGCCGCGTCGACGGGACGCTCGAATTCCAGCTCGCTCTCGCCGCGGTCGCGCGTGTCCTTGCGCCGGAACATTCGCGACAGCCACCCCGAGGCATCGTCGAACAGCGAGTAGGCGACCGGCGTCGCCAGGAGCGTGAGCAAGAGCGACCCGGTCTGACCGCCGATGACGACGCCGCTGGTCGCGCGCGCCAGGCCCGACCCGACGCCGCGCGCCACCGCCAGCGGGATCATGCCGGCGACGAACGCGATGGTCGTCATCAAGATCGGGCGCAGACGATCTTTGTTGGCCCGCAGGATCGCCTGGTCGCGCGGCATGCCCTTCTCGCGCAGGTTGTTGGTGTGATCGACCTGCAAGATCGAGTTCTTCTTCACGACGCCGAACAAGACGAGCAGACCGAGCGCGGTGAAGATGTTCAGCGACTGGTGGAAGATGAGCAGCGACACGAACGCGAAGGGAATCGTCAGCGGCAGACACAAGAGGATCGTGATCGGGTGCAGCCAGGATTCGAACTGCGCCGCCAGCACCAGGTACATGAAGACGAACGAGAGCGCGAACGCCAGGAGGAAGCTCTTGCCGGCGCGCGCAGTCTCGCGAGAGCGACCCTGCGGCGCGGCGTGATAGCTGGCCGGCAGGTGCAGATCGGCGATGATCTTCTCGAGCGCCAGCTGGATGTCGCTGTCACCGAACCCGGGCGCGACGTTCGCCTGCACCACGACCTGACGCTGTCGGCTCACGCGGTTGATGGCCGACGGGCCGGTCGCGGGCTTCC
>JAQBQH010000415.1 GCA_028287105.1 Myxococcales bacterium | reverse complement strand
TTGCAGATCATCGACGGACTCTACTTCGCTGTACAGCTCGACCTCCTGGACCCGACCCTGCCGGCCGGCCAGAAGAGCAGTCTGAACGGCTTCGTGGCCCGAACCCGAGGATTTGACCCCACGCTGTACCAGCTCTACCTCCAACACGGCCGGGCTGGGCTTGATCGGGTGCTGCAGCTGCGCGATGACCTGCTGTCCGACAAGGTGGGGCCGGACGAGCTGCGCGGCTTCGCGGCTGAGTCGGGATGGCAGCTCGTCGCGACGGCCGCCCGGTTGGCGATCCCCACGAGCGGCGCCACCGACGTGCCGGTGGTCGACGTCGACAAGCTGCTCTCGCGGTATGTGCATGCTGGCGATCGCCGCGGCGACATTCCAACGTCGCTGCACGGCGAGCTCGACCGTCAGCTCATCGCGCTCGTTCGCTGGCGGTTGGCCGAGGGCGAGCGGTTGGACCCGGCCGGGGAGCTCGACGCGATCGTGCAATCCCTCAGCCGAGGCCTGCAATCCGACGCAGCCGAAGCCGCCCTTGCGGCCTTCATCTACGCGCTGCGCCAATACGTTGCCGCACCCACCGAGCAGGCGCTAACCACGGCTCGTGACGCCTTCTACGGCTACGCCAACCACGATGACCGGATCAGGAGCATGGCGGCACGTATCGAGCTACTGACCGACGACCCCACCGGTCTGGACGTGCTCGCCGAGCTGTTCACCGACCCGGACAGGCTCAAGCGTGTCCTGTCCAGTGCGATCGCCGGAACCCTCAAACCGGCCGGCAACAGAACTGTGAGGAACCCCGATCACCTGAGATCCACGCTGGTCGACAACTGGCGCCGCGCACCCACGCCCGAGAAGAAGCAGCGCGTGATCGCCTCGGCCTTGCGGCACTTCGACCCGGCATCGGTGCACGAGACGCTGCTCGCCGGGGGCCACCCCGACGGCGACCTCGACCCGACGCTCAGGGAAGCGATTGAGGACTTCCTGCGTGGGCGCGGCCCCTCGATGAACCGCGAGCAGCTAGCCAACGGGCTGTTCGGCCTGCCACTGCACGTCATCCGCACGGAGCGAGCCAAGGTGGAACGAGTCGATGAGAGCGAAGCGGCCGTCGACCTCGAGTTCCGCCTGGTCAAGGGCCCCGGCTACGGCCTGTGGCCGTTGTGCGCAGGCGTGTGCGTGGTCGGCGACATGCCGTTGTGGCACGACCCTGACTTCTGGCTGCTGGCGATGATCGACCGACGCAGCGGGCAGACCGTCGGCTTCGTCCAACTGTACGGCAAAAAGATCTTCGGGACCCGCTACCTCACCGTTCCCGGGATCGAGCCCAGCATCGAGCTCCTCTCCACGGTCAAGACCACTCAGCTGTACCCGATGATCGAGAAGGCGCTCGTTCAGGTCGCCGACCTCGGCGGCTTCGACGTGCTCGTGGCCCCGATCAGGCCCGACATCCTGTCGAACCGGAAGGACATTCAGGAGATCGTCGCGAAACACGGCTACCCGACGATGACCTTGCGCCGCACCGTCTGGTGGAACACCGTCCCACGGCCGTACTGGTTCAACAGAGTCCACGTGCTGTGGCGAACGGATTGGCGCGACGCCGACGGGCGTCCGGTGCTGCATCGCAACCGGGTGACCCACGGCAAGGCGGCATCGCCGGGCCAGCACGCCGGCACCAACGCCGCGATGCACGCCTTGGTCAGACTGCTGTCCGAGACCGTCGTCAGGATCACACGGAAGGCCGGCGAGTCCGGGCGGGAGCGGGCGCCTCCGGGTTCGCCCGGCCAGGCCTTGACCGTTCTGTCCGCGGCGGTCCTCATGAGCGCCGTCGTCCGCCGCCTTCCCGACCTGACGACGGTCACCCAGCACGCCGCCGATGTCCACCTCGCCGCCGGCGTCGGCGGCTTCGGGGCGCTTCTCCCGCGCATCTCGGGCGTCGGGGATCGGCTGAAACGGTGGCGGTCCAGCTGGAGATCTGCGATGGAGCCGGACGTGGTGGACGCCGGCGTCGCGGCGCGGAACCCGCAGGGCGACAGCGGTGGCGCACTTGTGGGCGGCGGGATGGCCGCGGTGCTGGCGTGGGCCTCCGGCGGCGGGCCGGTGCTCTTCGCTCGGGCCGCGGTGGCCCCCACGGTAAGGATGACGATGCTGCGCCCCGCAGAGCACCGGGCGCGGGCGCCACCGCGCCGCTGGTTGAGTTGGGCTCAGCGTTTGGTGCCGGCTTTCGGCCTCGGCGCCGCGGTCCCCCCGACGCCAGCCCGCCATGGCCACCTGACGCAGCTGCCGGGCCTGCGAGTGTTCGCGCCAGGCGGCTCCAGGTTCCGGCTCACCAAGGTCGTACTCTCACTCCACGCCGCGCCGATCGGGGGGGGCACCGGCCTGGGGTCGATCTCAACCCGCGCGAACGACCCGCCCCGGCCGCTGCACCGGCTGTTAGAGCTGCCTCACAACCCGGTCGTCCTTGCCGGTGGGCTGGCGCCGTTGCGCTGGCTGGCGCTGTCCGCAGACCTCGGCACCGTTCGCA
>JAQBQH010000209.1 GCA_028287105.1 Myxococcales bacterium | reverse complement strand
CATGATCAGCGTCGAGCTGGTGCGGCCGACCGGCACGCCGCGCGCGCGGTGCCAACGCTGATTGGCACAGAAGAGCGCGGCGGTGAGGAGCGAATTGAGGCTGACGCCGATCCGCTTGCGCGCCGCGTTCCACGACGGCAGCACGTCGTCGCCGAGGATCCAATGCACGGTGCCGTTGTCGCCGGTGTAGTCGTTGTTGCGGTTTTGCAACAGCGGCAGGATCGGGCGCACCAGCGCGCGGAAGATCCGGCGCACCAGATTCGCGTAGCCGCCGAGGCGCCAGCCGACGCGACGCAGCGGCGTCAACGACAGCGGCTCGAGCTCGCCGCGACGGTGAATCGGCGTCAGCGCCTCCGGAGGCGGACGGCGGCCGGCGCGCGCGGCGTCGAGGAACGCGGCGAAGTCGGCGAGCAGGCCGATGAAGGCGCGGCCGTCGGCGATCGCGTGATGCTGGCGAAAGAAGAGGCGACAGCCGTCGTCGGCGGTGCGCACGAGGGTCAGCGTCAGCGGCGGATCGGTGAACAGGTCGAGCGGGCGATTCTGAAGCGCCTGCGCGAGCGCCGGCAGCGCGGAGGGATCGCTGCGCAGATCGATCGCCTCGAAGATCTGCTCGACGGTGAACGCGGGATCGTGCGCGTAGCGGAAGCGGGTGGCGGCGAGCGGCGGACCGTCGAGCGGCTGCACCTTCGTCGCCAGCGATGGGTAGCGGGTCACGACATCGGCGAGGGCGCGCCGCACATGCTCGGCGTCGAGCGCGCCGCGGACGACGAGCAGCCAGGTCGGCGTGCCCGAGCAGCCGCGCGCCGCGTCGGTGATGGCGAGCCCACCCTTGTCGATGTAGTCGCACGGCCACGACGGGCCGAGGAGCGGTGGCGCAGGCCAGCGCCGCATGCGTCGCGCTGCGCCCACACGCTGCACGACGATGAGCCCGGTCACGACCGAAGCGAGAAGCGCCGCCAGGATGAGCGGCACGCCCACGATTGCCGCGGCGACGGTGAGCGCGACGGTCGCGAGGGTCACGGCCGGAGCGTAAAGCTGCGCGCGTGCTCCTGCCAATGCGAAAATTCGGCGGCCAGCTGCGCGCGCCCACTCTTGCGGGCCAGCTCCGCCGCTTTGCCCGTCTCGCGCGCGAGCGCTTCGGCCTCGCGCGTCAGCGACGGCGCGTCGCTCTTCGGCGCCCGCGCCGCCAGCGCCGCCAGGTCATCCTGGAACAGGCGCGCCACCGCCGGATTGGCCGCGGCCAGCGACGACGAGTCGACCGCCGCGCGCAGCAGCCGATCGTCGAGGAACGTCCACAGCTCGGCGCGCGGCGGACCGGCGGCGAGCCGCGCCTTGACCGCGGCATCGAACGCCGCCTTGGGCAGCGCCTGATCTTCGTGAAAGCGGCTCACGTCGACCCAGACGAGCGTCGCCTTTCGCGCCACCTCGTCATCGTCGGTGAGCTCGCGGAAAGCGCCGCTCCGCCAGCGCACGACGCGATCCTCGCCGTCGCGGCTGCGGGTCTCGGGCGGCGCGGGCGTGACGAAGTAGACCTGCCGCGCGCGCGCGAACGCCGGCGGACGCCCGTGGGCCAGCGGCGTCAGCGATGCGTCGAGTCGCTGCGCCGCGCGCGTCGCGGCCTGAGCGACCTCCGCTGGCATCTTGGGCAGCCGCGCCAGCGCGCGCAGCTCCTCGGCCGATTCATGGCGCGCGTCGACGAGCCTATGCAGCCGCTCCCCGGCGTCGCCGGTCGCCTGCACCGTCACCGTCGCCAGCTGCGCCAACGCGCGCGTGCAGGCCGGCGCGTCGTGCGCCGTCAGCCACACCAGCCGCGATTGCCGCGCCGTCGCAGCGCTCCACGCCGCGTCGAGCGGGTCGGCCGCCGCACGACCGCCGCTCGCCGGCAGCAGCAGCAGCGCCGAGAGCGCCGCCAGCGCCCGCGCGCGGGTCATGCCTTCCAGTCGAGGAATACCTTCCACGAGTTGCCCACCACCTGGGCCACCGGAGCGCTGTCGCTCGCGGTCGCGGTCACGCGCTTGGCCTTCTCCGCGAACGGCGCCACGTTGATCATCGACAGCATCGAGCGCAGGTTCTCCTTGAAGCAGGGCTCGATCTCCGCCTCGGGCAGCCCGCTGAAGATCGTCAGGTCGGGCGCACCCTGATCCGGCCGCAGCTCGGGTGTGTAGGTGGGCCGCTTCGGCGAGATCTCGGCGTACATGTCCATCTGATCGCCGGTCGTCGTGTAGAGGAACTCCTCGGAGCGCGACACCTTGTAGTGCTTGTTGAGCTCCTTCTCGGCGCGGCCGAGGAGCTCCTTCACGCCGTCGGCGTGGTCCTGCAAGAACGGGTCGGACTTGACCTCGTTCGGCATGATGTATTCCTGCGAGAAGCTGTGAAAGCTCATGCACGCCTTGAACTTCTGCGCCTGCATGAGGTCGGTGAGCGCGCGCGGCTCGGGCTCCACGTCGGGTCCGGCCGCGGGGTCGCTCGAGTCGAGCGACACGCCGCAGAAGATGCTGTTGGAGCCGCCCTCCGCGGGATCGCGGCTGGTCGCGCGACGGTCGCTTCCAGGGCGATAGGTCTCTTGCCCCCAGGTCTTGGTCGGGTAGTTGCGGTTGATGTCGACGCCGGTATAGGTGCCGGGCGCGACGGTGATGGTGCGCTTCTTGTTCTTCGCCACCTCGATCTTGGTCGCGACGTCGAACACCAGCTCGCGCAGGTTCGGCCGCCACAGCCGGTCCTCTTCGTGCGTGCGCGTGTGGCCGTCGGCGTTGAGCATGGGGACGATCCAGATCTCGCGGTTGACCAGCAGATGCTTGATGCGCCGCCCTTTGTCGTCGGTGGGATTGTCGTCGAAGTTTTCGATCAGGTACTCGGCGAGGTAGTAGGGCAGCTCGACCGAGATCCATTCGCGCGCGTGGTGGCAGCCGACGAACAGCACCTTGTGATCGGGGTTGCGCCCGAGCTTGATGGCGAGGAGCTCGCGCCCCTTCAAGCTCTTGCCGATCTCGGTCACCGAGGCATCGCAGATGTTCTTGGCCGCGCCCTTTTTGCGCAGCGCCGCCAGGTCGCGCTTGAGGCTGTAGAACTTCTTCGACTCGAGCAGCTTTTTGGGATTTGGAGATTGGTTGATCGGGACCTTCTTCTCGATCGACTCGAAATCGGCCTTGCCGTCGAAGAGGTCGGAGTCGTGGATGTGATAGAGGAACGGTCGCGCCACGGTCGCTCCTACGCCAGCCCGCGCGTCGCCGACAGCTGGGCGAGCGTCTCGTCGAAATCGCCGGCCAGCGACGATAACCCTGCCTGCCGCGCCAGCAGCGCGAAGAGCCGCGCGTCGACCTCGGCGCGCGCGTGGCTCGCCGCCAGCGTCTCGTCGCCCGCCGGCGGCGCCGTCGCCACCAGCTCCGCGACGTCGGCCTCGAGCTGCGCGCGCACGGTGGCCACCAGGGCCGGCTCGGCGCGACGGTCACCCGCGAGCCAGCGCTTGTGCATGCACTGCGCCGCGCGACGACGCCACAACGCCGCCGCATCGGCGAGCGGGCTCCCGGCCGCCGCGAGCAGCTCGCGCAGATCGCGGTCGCGCTGCGCCTCGGTCTGATCGAGCGCCTCGACGAAGTCGCCCGCGTCGGCCGCGACGCGAGCAACCGCGCCGTCGCGCGCCAGGTCATCGTGCATGCGCCGCGGCAGCGCCACGATCAGCCGCCCCTCGAACAGCGCGTACGGAGTCCTGTCGTGGTCCAGAATCGCGATGCGTTCCGGCTTCACCGTCGCCACCGCGAACACGAAGATCGGATCGACGAAGGGTAGGGCGCGCGCGAACGCCGGCTCGCCAAGCTGCGCCCGCGCCTCGGCCAGCGTCTGTGCCTGCGCACGCCGCCGCGCCGCCGCCGCTGCATGGCCCGCGTCGGTCTCGGCCTCGACGATGGCCACTTCGTCCACGACCGCCATGCGCACCGCGTCGACGAGCGGCATGGTGTCGAGATAGCCGTGCCCGTACAGATTGGCGAGCCGCTCGAGGCACGCGTCGACATAGTCACGCCGCTTGCCCGCCGCCGCGACGGCGAGGCTGGTGCCCTCGCGCTCCATGAGCGCCGCCAGCGTCTGCGCCGCCACGCGATCCGAGAAGACGTCGAGCCGCCGCCGCGCCGCGCGCTCGATCTCCACCGCGCTCAGCCCACGCATCGCGCGCGCGTACTCTTCGGCGCCGAAGTACAGGATTCGCAGCGGGCGCGACGCCGCCAGCAGCGCGTGCACGGTCTCGTCGCTCACCGCCGCCCACGCGCCTTCGCCCGCGACCCCCAGCAGACGATGCGGCGACTCCAGCGCCAGCCCGTTGCGACGCGCGTAGATGACCCGCTCGACGCTCACGGCGACCCGCCGCCGGTCGACTTGAAGTGCGTGCCCGACGGCGTCTTGGCCCCGTCGCCGCTGGCGATCTCCTGGCAATCGTCGACGGTGACCTCGACGGTCTCGCCCTTCTTGAGCTTGACCTGCACCTTGCCGTCGTCGTTCGTCTCTTCGTCGAACTCCTGCCCGTCGGCGCGCTTGAGATGGACGCCGCGCTTCTTGACCGGCTGTCCCAGCTCGTCGACGATCGTGAGCGTCACCGCCTGCCGGTTGGGATCGCTCCCCGGCACGTCGAGGTCGATCTCTTCCTCGACGGCGTCCTTCCACCGCGGGTACTCGGCGCAGCCGGGCGCCTTGCACTTCTTCGGCGCCGGCGTAATCGGCCCTTCGAAGAAGAACACCTCGTCGCGCCGATTCTTCGGCTCGTCGACGTTCGGCCCCGTCGCCACCGCCTGATGAAACGGACCGCAGCCGTGATGGTCGGTGGTCGTGCCCTTGGGCAGGCTGGTTCCGTCGAGCGCCATGTACGCCGTGATGAGCTCCTTGCGCGTCGCCGACCCAAAGTCGCCGTCGACCTTGAGCGCGGTGCCGCGCGCCTGGTTGCTCCAGGTCTGGAACTTCGTCACCGAATCCTTGGTCTTCTTGTCGTTCGCGCCCGTGGGCTCGCCGACGTAAAACTTGTCCGAGTCCTCGGGCAGCGCCGACAACATGTGCTGCGTCTCGGTGAAGCCCCACAGCTGTCCCGCCGCCTGCGCCGTCGTGTAGCGCTTCTCCCACGCCGCCACGTCGTCTTTGAGATAGGCCTCCATCGTCTGCGAGCGCTCGATCGAGAGCGAGACGTTGTAGCCGTCGCCGCCCTGGGTATCGGTGTGGCCGGTGAAGAGCGCCGCGAACTTCGGATGCTCCTTGTAGAAGGTGACCAGCCCGCGGATGCCCTTCATCGCCTCGGGGCGGAGGAAGGTCTTGTCGGTATCGAAGAAGAGCCCGGTGAGAACGGCCCGTGCGACCCGCGGCGGCAGCTCCACCTTCGAGTTGGCGCCGATGGCGACCGAGAGCGGCTGGCCGTTGTAGGCCAGGCGACCCGATTGCGCCGAGGTGTGCTGCTTGTCGGCCTTGATCTTGGGGAACGTCAGCTTGCAGCTGCCCGTTTGCGTGAGGCCGCTCAGTCGCAAGACCCCGTCGGGACCGGTGCGGCCCGTCTTCTGCGTGCCGTCGGGAAGCTCGAGTAGGAAGTCGACCGCCGGCCGCGCCGATCCGTCGACGCCGAACACTTCGACTTCGACCTGATGCGGATCGATCGGTGTCGCGGCCGCCGGCGCTGTCGCGGCTGCCGGCGCTGCCGCGGTTGCCGGCGCTGCCGCGGGCGCTGGGCTGCTCGCCGCCGCCGGGTTCGCCGCGGGCGAGCCGCCGCCGCCGCTTCCACCACCCCCGCCAGCCCCACCACCGCCTGACGACGAAGACGCACGTGAAGACGAAGACGAGGAGCTGCTCGATCCGCCGCCCCCACCGCCACCACCCGCGTCACCGACGACGACGTCGTCCGATCCCTCGATCAACTTGCCGCTGCCGCCGCAATGCTTCGACGCGTCGTTCTTGCGATACGCCGCCTTGCCGTTGATGAACACATTGGCCGCGCCCGCCTGCGCCTTCCACATGTTCGGCCCGCAGCAGACCGCGTGAATGCCGACGTCGTCGACGCGCAGCGCCGGCCGCCCGTTGACGAAGACGTTGGCCGACCCGGCGATGGCCGGCCCCACGCCGGGATGCGGACAGCCCGGACAGCCATGGGCGTCCGACTGAATCTGTGCCTTGTCCCCGAGTCTCCCCTGTCCCGGCATCGTCTCGCGCCTATCTTAATGGTTATCGCCCGACCGCCGGAAAAGTTGCTAGCCGCCGCGCACCTCGCTCACTTCGCGCGCCGCTTGAGCCGCTTGAGATCCCGCACACTGCCCGCGAACTCGTCGAGATCCACGTCGCTGACGATGCCATCGACCCGCCCGTGCGACGAGTGCTGCCAGAAGGTCCAGCGCTTCCACTGCGCCGGCTCGGTCGGGCACTCGACCTCGTAGTGCGCGATCCACAGCTTGTACCGCTCGAGCCTCATGCCCGCGAGCAGCGTCGCCGCCACCGACGGGTTGGTGTAGATCATCGGGCGCATCCCGCTCTTCTTCTCGACGCGCCGCAGCCACTTCTTCACCTGCTTCTGGACCACCGCGGCCGGCTGACCGTCGTCGGTCTCGATGTCGAGCACCGACGGCAGATCGGGCCGTCCGTTGTGGCGCAGCGTCTTCAAGAACAGGTCGGCCTGCGCCTTGGCGTCGACGCTGGCGCGAAAATACTGATAGGCGCCGCGCCGCACGTGCACCTGCTTCATCGCCGCGTAGTTGCGCGCGAAGGTCTCGTCGACCGCCGTCGTCCCGTCGCTGATGCGCGCGAACGCGAAGCTGATGCCGCTCGCGGCCACGCGCGGCCAGTCGATCTGCCCCTGATACTTCGAGACGTCGATGCCGTGCAGCCGCTTCGGCGCGCCGCAGTCGTTGCCCTCGACGGGGACGTCGACCTCGGCGGCGATCAGCCCGAGCGTGAGGAGCAGCGGCAGGAACATCGAGGCCGCTACTTCATGGTGCGCGTGGTCTCGACGTGATCGGCGCGGCAGCGGATCATGAGCGTGCCCTCGTGGAAGCGGAAGCCGTAGGTGACGACCTTGGTGCGGCCGACCTGCATCTCGTTGTGCTGATCGGGCTTGCCGATGATCGACTCCGGCGCGTCGTCACCCGAGCAGCGCGCTCCCTTGGCATAGCGCGCCTGCGCGTCGGTCCAGCTGACGCGGAAGCTCGACCCCGAGCGCACGACCTCCGGCTGGTGCTCCGGTCCGCTCGCCTCGCCGCTGCCGCCGCCCATCGACTCCCCGCCCTCGGGAGCCGCCGCTCTCGGTGCGGGGGCGACATGCTGCTCGTGCGTTCCGGTCGAGCCGCCCGACGCACAGCCGAGCGGTGATAGTGCCAGCACAAGAACGAGGATCCGCGACATCGCAACCTCCATCCTCATTATAGACTGCGCCCATGGCCAATCCGCTCCTGTCCGATCGCCACGTCGACTTTTTGCTGTACGAGGTGCTGGACGTCGAGCGTCTGTGCGCCCTGCCGGCGTTCGCCGATCACGGACGCGAGACCTTCGATCTCTTCTTGGCGAGCGCGCGCAGGCTCGGACGCGAGCTGCTCTATCCATCGTATCGCGACATCGACGCTGCCCCGCCCGAGATGCGCGACGGCCGCATGCGCGTCCATCCCAAGCTGCGCGAGATCTATCCGCAGCTCGTCGCGCTCGGCCTGACCAACGCGACCCGGCCGGTTGCCGTCGGTGGGCAGCAGCTCCCGGTCACCGTCTCGGCGCTGGCGACGGCGTACCTCATGGCCGGCAACCTGAGCGCCTACGGCTACGTCGGGCTGACCTCGGCGGCGGCGCATCTGATCGAAGTGTTCGGCGACGCGTCGCTCAAAGAGCGCTTCATGAGCCGCATGTATGCCGGCGAGTGGACCGGCACCATGGCACTCACCGAGCCGCACGCCGGCTCCAGCCTGGCCGACGTCACGACCCGCGCCACGCCGACCGCGGACGGGCACTATCTCGTCTCGGGCAGCAAGATCTTCATCTCGGGCGGCGACCACGATCTCACCGACAACGTCGTGCACATGACGCTCGGGCGCATCGACGGTGCGCCGGCCGGCATCAAGGGGCTGTCGCTGTTCGCCATCCCCAACCGCCGCGAGGGCGACGGCCTCGTGGACAACGACGTGCGCGTCGCCGGCGTCATCCACAAGATCGGCTGGCGCGGGCTGCCGAGCCTCATCCTCAGCTTCGGCGAGCGCGGCGATTGTCGCGGCTGGCTGGTCGGCGAGCCCAATCGCGGCATCGCGCAGATGTTCCAGATGATGAACGAGGCGCGCATCATGGTCGGCATGAACGCCATCGCCACCGCGTCGGTGGCGTATCACGAGTCGCTCGCCTACGCGGCCGGCCGCGCCCAGGGCCGCCCGCCGTCGTCGCGCGCGCAGGGTGCGCAGGTGCCGATCATCGAGCATGCCGACGTGCGTCGCATGCTCCTGCGCCAGAAGGCGATCGTCGAAGGAGGCCTCGCGCTTCTCGCCACCACGTCGCTGCATGCCGATCTGGCCGGCCACGCGTCCGAGACCGCGGTGCGCCGTCGCTCGCAGCTGCTGCTCGACCTGCTCACGCCCGTCGCCAAGACCTTCCCGGCCGAGTCGGGATTCGAGTCGAACGCGCTGGCGCTGCAGATCCACGGCGGCTACGGCTATTCGAGCGAGTACCTGCCGGAGGCGTGGCTGCGCGATCAGAAGCTCAACACGCTGCACGAGGGCACCAGCGGCATTCAGGGGCTCGACCTCCTCGGTCGCAAGGTCGTCGCCGCGGGCGGAGAGGCGCTCGCCATCTTCGCCGAGGAGGTCAACGGCGCCATCGCGCGTGCGCGCGCGGCCGGCGTGGTTGCCGCCGCCTGCGACCAGCTCGCCTCGGCGCTCGCCATCACGCTCGAGACCACGGCAACCCTGGCGGCGCGCGGCCTGGCCGGCGACGTCGACGGCATGCTCCTCCATTCGACCGACTACCTCACGCTCTTTTCGCTCGTCGCGGTCGGCTGGCAATGGATCCTGCAAGCGGCGGTGGCCGCCGAGGCGCTCGCGGCGGGGTGCGGGCCGCGCGACTTCTACGATGGGATCGCCTGCGCCGCGCAATATTTTCTCGCTACCGATGTGCCTCGGGTCGCGGCGCTCGCCGCGCTCTGCACCGGCGGCGCGGGCGGGGCCGCGGACGATTCGTACGCGCGCATGAAGCCCGAATGGTTCTGACCAACGCGTGATATGATCGTGGCGCCGTGATCCGCGCCCTCGTCGCTGTCGCCCTGGTCTGCGCCTCCGTCGCGACCGCCTCCGCGCAGTCGGAGACGGTGCTCCGCCTCGCCACCAACGCGCCGGCCGGCACCGCGTGGGCGCGCGAGTTCGCCGCCTTCGCGCGGGAGGTCGAGGCCGGCACCAAGGGGCAGGTCCGCATCAAGTGGTACCTCGGCGGCATCGCCGGCGACGAGAAGCAGATGGGCGAGCGCGTCCGCAAGGGACAGCTCGACGGCGCGGCCTCGGGCGGGCCCTTGTGCGAGCAGCTCGCGCCGTCGATGCGGGTCATGCGCGTCGTCGGGTTGGTCACGAGCATGCGCGAGGCCGGCTACGTCGCCAGCCGGCTGTGGCCGATCTTCGAGGCGGAGTTCAAGCGCAGCGGCATGATGCCGCTCGGCACCGCCACCATCGGTCCGCACATCCTCTTCTCGCGCGAGCCGGTGCGCTCGATGGCCGATTTTCGTCGCGGGCGCTACTGGGTCTGGGACCGCGACGACATCTTGCGCCAGGAGCTGGCGAGCTTCGGCGTTCAGCTCGTGCCCTTGCCGATCGCCGAGGCGGAAGACGCCTACGTCGACGGGCGCATCGACGGCTTTTTGGCGCCGGCGTCGGTGGCGCTGGCCTTCCAGTGGTCGACGCACGCGCGCTACGTGACCAACTTGAAGCTCGACTACCTGACCGGCTGCGTCTTCATCGCCGACCGCGCCGTCGATCCGCTGCCGGTCGCGGCGCGCGAGGTGCTGCGCACGGCGTCGAACAAGCTCGGCGTGCGCTTCACCGGCGTCGGCGCCGAGACCGACGTGGCGCTGCTGGGCGGGCTGTTTCAGCGGCAGGGCCTGAAGGTCATTCCCGTCGACCCGCGCTTCGCGACCGAGTTCTTCGAGCTGGCGCGCGCCACGCGCGAACGGCTCGGCGAGGCGCTGGTTCCCTCGTCGCTGCTCGGTCGCGTGCTGGCGCTCCTGGCCGACCTCCGCGGCCAGCAGACGCCGCTCGAGCCGACGTCGCGCCGCCGCTGAGCGGCGAGCCCGCCGATCAGACGGGCTTATCGGGCTCGTGCAGCGCGGCCCATAGCCCGGCCGCGTCGACGAAGCGGAACGACGAGACGCCAAAGGTAATCTTCTCGCCCGAGCGCACCTTCTCGGCGGCGCCCTTGGGCACGAGCGCGACGTCGCCCACCTTGGTGCCGTTGGCGCTGCCGGCGTCGGAGAGCGCCCAGTCGGCGTCGACCTGGCGGAAGAAGGCGTGGAACTTCGAGACCAGCGCGTCGGGCACGACGATGTCGTTGTTGCGCGCGCGCCCGACGGTGATCATCGACGGGAACGTGGTCTGCACTTTGCGCACGGGCAGCACGGCCGGGAACTTCTCGCCCGCGGCCATGCGCCGGCGCTCGGCCATGAGCGCGGCCATGAGCTGCGCACCGCCCTCCATGCGCACCGTGCGCGCCGGCGGAGGCGGGGCATCGAGCCCGCTCAACGCGAGCAGGAACGGATGCCGAAACGCGGCGACGAACTCCTCTCGTCCGCGCGCCGCCACCAGGGCCGGCCAATCGTCCGTCGACGGCTCCATCGCGGAGGTGAGCATACCACCCCTCAACGTGCGAGCGAAGCGGCTCCCGTCGCGCCTTTGGGCGGCTCGATGCCGAGGAGGCGCGCGGCCGTGACGGCGAAGGTCGCGGGCCCTTGGGGCGCGGCGACGACGCGACCGGCGCTGGCGCGGCCGGGCGCGCGCACGACGAGCGGGACCGCGCGATCGTACAGATAGGGCGAGCCGTGGCTCATGCCCTTGCCGACGACGTACTCGGGGTCGAAGAACCAGCCCGGCCGGAGCGCGACGTAGAGCTCGCCGGCGGCGCTGCGTGCGCCGAGGCCGCCGGCGGGGATCGAACGGCAGACCAGCGCCTCGACGCTGTCGCCGGTGGGGCAGCGCGCGGCCGCGGGGCGGGTCGCCACGACGGTTGCGATCCCCGGCTGACGGAGCAGCTCGGCGCGCAGGCTCTCGATGGCGGCCCGGCGACGCTCCGCGTTCGCGGCGGTGGCGGGCACGAGATAGATGTAGGGGTCGGCGACGCCGGCGACGAGATCGGAATGTTTGCGCAGGCGCGCGGCCAGCTCGTTGGGGATGATCCGTCCCGCGTCGCCGCACGGCCGCTGCCACCGATCGGCGGTGGCGCGCTTGCACCACGGCCGCGCCAGCGACGCGGCTTCGGGGAGCATGGCCGCGCCGTGATCGCCGCTCAGGAGGAGCGACCAGCCGGCGGCGCCGAGCCGCGCATCGAGCGCCGCGAAGAACGTCGCCAGCGCCACGTCGAGGCGGCGCAGCTCGTCCCACGCTTCCCAGGAATCGGGTCCGAAGACGTGGCTGATGTAGTCGTTGGCCGAGAGCGAGATGGCCAGCAGCATCGGCTGCGCGACGTCGCGCGCCTCGACGGCGGCGATGGCCAGCTGGATCAGCTTCTCGTCGGCGAAGGGCGTGGCGCGCCACGCGTGCGGCAGGTTGGTCGCTGCCGCCATGGCGTGCGGGAAGCTCGTGCCGATGCCGTCGAGGTCGCCTTCGCCGGGCTGCGCGTCGGGGGTCGCGGCGTGCGCGGCGACGAAGGCGGCGTCCAGTGGGGTCCAGACGCGGCTCTTCTCGGCCACCATCATGTCGGCGCCGCTGAGCGGTGCTGCCCACGTCGGGAACGCGGTGGAGACGGCGCTCGAGGTGATGAAGCGGCCGAGGCCGACGTCGAACCAGAGCGTCGCGGTCGGGGCGCGGCCGCCGCCAGGCAGCGCGGCGCGCTCCTTGATGGCGAGCGACACGATTGTGGCCCGCGGATTTGCCGCGCGCAGCGCATCCGCGAGCGTCGGCAGGAGGAGCGGCGCGAGTGAGCTCGAAGCCGCCTCGCGCGGGCCATCGGCGGTGATGACCTTGGTGCCGGCGTCGCGCAGGATCGACAGCTTCTTGCCGTCGGCGCGATCGATCACCTCGTTGGCAAAGATGCCGTGGTCGCGCGGGTCGGCGCCGGTGTAGAGCGTGGCGTGTCCGGGCGCGGTGTCGGTGACGGCGTGGCGGTAGACGAGCGTGGCCGAGGTGCCCTCTTTGCGCAGCCGCGCGAAGCCGCCCTCGGGGGGCAGCGATGCGAAGCGCTCCTCGGCGATCCAGGCGGCGAGCTGATCGATGACCAGGGTCACGACGACGGGCGCGCGAACGGGCGGCGCGGCCTCGAGACGGGGCGCGGCGGCGATGACAGCGACGGTGAAGAGGACGGCGGGGAAGCGGGCCACGCGTTACGCTAACACGCGGGCAGAGGCGAGATCAGGCGGTCGCCGCGCAGCCTTTGCAGGCGCCGCCGCCGTCGAGCTTGCGCCAGCAGCGATCGCAGAAGCGGGTCGGTCCGGCGTTGGCCGGTCGCACCGGCGTGGCCGAGCGTTTGCGCGGCAGGGCCGTGGCAGCCGACTTCGTGCGCGGCGGAGCCACGGGCGGAAACGACAGCTCGGTCGCCTTCTGCTGATCGCCGTAGAGATCGAACGGCAGCTTGGGCATGCGCTCGGTGAACTCGACCGAGGCGGCCGAGGCAGCGACCGCGGCGGGCGACGCCTTCTTCTTGCCGAACAGTCGGCTCAGTAATCCGGTCGCCTTCTGCGACGGGAGCGGCAGCTCGGTGAGCTCCGCCGCCAGGCGCGCGACGTCGATTTTCGGCGTGCGGCGCGTGTCGACGTCCTGCGCCGGCGTCGCGGCAGCAAACGGCTCGGCGACGGCGCGGAACGGCTCGGCGGCGGGGAACGGCTCGGCAACGACCGGCGCCACGACCGGAGCGGACACCAGCATCGCCTCGGACGCGATGTCCTGCTCGGCCGGCTTCGCCGCGACAATCGGCTGCGGCGCTGCGATGACGGGCTGCGGCGCTGCGACGACGGGTTGCGGCGCTGCGACGACGGGCTGCGGCGCTGCGACGACGGGCGCCACGACGGGCTTGGGCGCTGCGACGACCGGAGCCGCGACCGGCTTCGGCGCCACCACGACTGGAGTCACGGCCACCGGAGCCGCGACCGACCTGGCCGGCTCGACGACGGGCGCCGCAACCAGCGGCGCTGCGACCGGCTTCGCCGTCGCGATCGGCTTCGGCGCCGCCGGCAGCGGACGCGCCGTCGGCAAAGCCGACCTCGGCGCCACACCCTGCGCGGCCGCTTCGGCCGCCGAGCGCGCCGGCGGCGGCAACGGGGCCGACCGGGGAACCGGCGCGGCCGTGACCATTGGCGCCCGAATCAAATCGCCGACGATCGACTCGAGCGTGCGGGCATCCATCACGCCATGCGCAATGACCAGCTCCGCCAGCGTCTCGAGGGCCGTGCGTAAACGCGCGACCTCTTCGCCGCCGTCCTGCCGCCCCGCCGAAGCCGCCAGCGCCGCAAAGTCGAAGCCGGTCCGTCGCGGGTTCACGTTCGAAGTCGTCGCCATGCTGTGCTCCTCCTCACCGGCAAACCCAATTCGCCGGGACAAAACTCGCATCCTTCACTACAGGATCGGAGGTGTAGGAGTCAAGATGGCCGGACCATCCGACCATTGTCGGATAGAGGTCCTTGGAACCGCATCATTAAAGGGAGGGGGTCAGCTCGGCAGGAGCGGGGCAACGTCGTGTAGGGCCGGCGCCTGGGCGCCGCGGGCGAGCGCATAGCGAAAGACCTTCTTCTGCTTCCGGTAGACGGCGGCGCCCACCTGGCCACGTTTGTTCATGGCGATGAAGGCGAGCTGAAGTGCCGGGTTGGTGCGGACTTCCGGTGCGATCTTCAAGATCTGGTTTAATGCCGCGGTGCACGCCGCCGAGGGGTCCGCGCCGGCCCGCATGCGCTCGACGATGGCGAACGACGCGCAGGTGCGGAGGGTCAATTCACCGACCCCTGTCGCGCACGCGGCACCGACCTCGTTGTCGACGTAGCTGCCCGCGCCGATGATCGGCGAGTCCCCGACCCGCCCCGCCAGCTTCCACGGCAGGCCGCTCGTCGAGACGGCGGTCGCCAGATCGCCGCGCTCGTCCATGCCGATGCAGCAGACCGTGTCGTGGCGCTCGCCGGGCGACTTCTTCCAGAAGCTCGCCTTCGCTTTTTGCCACGCCTCGCGTGATTTCGCGGTGAGCAGCTCCTGCTCGACGAACCCGAGCTTCTTGGCGAAGGCGTTGGCGCCGGCTCCGACGAGCAGCACGTGGTCGGTGCGCTCCATCACCTTGCGCGCGACGCTGATCGGATTCTTGATGCGCTCGAGCGCCGCGACCGAGCCGGCCCGGTGCGTGCGGCCGTCCATGATGGCGGCGTCGAGCTGGACGATGCCGTCTTCGTTGGGTAGCCCGCCGTAGCCGACGCTGAGCACGTTCGGGTCGTCCTCGACCACGTTGACGCCCATCTCGAGCGCGTCGAGCAGATCGCGCTTCGAAAGGAGCGCCTTCTGGGCCGCCGTGACCAGCTCGAGACCGTAGTCCCAGGTGGCGATGATCGTCGGCACCGGCGCGCCCGCGGGCGGCATCGGCGCGGGCGGCTCGGCGGCGCGCCCCGCCCTCGGGCGCACGATGGTGGCAGCAGCGACGGCAGCGGCGACGTCGCGAAGAAACTGGCGGCGGCTCTTTCCCATGCCGCCTGCATAACATGATTTTCGCGGCGCTATTTGAAGACGCGCGAGTAGAAGTCGAGCGTCAAGCTCATGAGCCGCGGATCGGAGGCGATGTGGTCGTGATCCTGGCCGTCGAGCGTCACCAGCTTGACGGTCGCGGGCGCCGCCCTGGCGATGGTCACCGACTCGTCGTAGGGCACGGTGTTGTCGTCGCTGCCGTGGACGATGAGGATGGGCGCCCGCGAGCGCGTCGCCGCCAGCTTCGGGCTCGACGCGTCGGGATCGAACCGCGCCATCCGTGCGCCCTCGTCGATCGAGCGATTGAGCACGAAGCGCGGGATCATCCGCCCGATGAGCGGCACGTTCAGCTTCCACCAGTCGGGAACGATCTCGCGCAGCGACGAGAACGGCGCTACCGCGACGACCGCCCGGACGCGCGGGTCGTGCGCCGCCCACATGATCGACATGGCCGCGCCGTAGGACTCGCCAAAGACCCCGATGGGGCCGTCGCCGTAGCCGAGCGCGTCGATGACCTGGGTCAGGTCGCGCGGCTCCTGGACGCCCCAGGTGAGGTACTGCCCCGTCGAGTGGCCGTGACCGCGCGAGTCGACCAGCACGGCGCGATAGCCGGCCTCGGCCAGATGGAGCCCGACGTGGCGCAGAAAGTCCTTCTGGTCGCGAATGCCGTGCAGGACCACGATGGTGGCGCGCGGCGGCAGCCTCGGCTCGATGACGCTCACCGACAGCGTCGCCGACGGCGGTCCGACGTCGATGCGCCGCTCGCCGCTCTCGGCGGGCGGAATGGTGCGCCGCGCGTTCGGCGCCCGCACCAGCGCCAGCGCGCCGAGCCGCTCGAACGCCTGCTCGAGCGCCACGACGGCGCACACGATGACGAGGAGCGCGACGAGCCGATGTCTGATGCGGTTGGTCATGGAAAGGTGCGACCGAAGAAGTCCAACACCAGCGGCCACAGCCTCGGGTCGCCGGCGATGTGGTCATGATCCTGCGCCTCGAGCGGGGCCAATGTCACGTGATCGCGCGCACCATCACGGATCATCTCCGACTGCTCGTACGGCACGGTGGTGTCGTTTCTGCCGTGCACGAGGAGGATCGGCGTGCGGCAGGCCTGCGCGGCTTTCTTCGGGCTGGCGGCGTCGGGATCGAAGCCGCCGAGCCGGCCCGCGTGGTCGACGGTGCGCTGCATCACCCAGCGCGGGATGAGCCACCCGAGCAGCGGCACCATGCGCGGCGTGTAGATCGGCACGATGTCGCGCAGCGACGCGAAGGCGGCCACGGCGACGGCCGCTTTGACCCGCGGCTCCGAGCCGGCCCACTCGACGGCGGTCGCGCCGCCATAGGAGACGCCCATCACCCCGATCGGTCCGTCGAAATGGAGCGCGTCGAGGAGCTGCGACAGATCGCGGCTCTCGAGGACGCCGTAGCTGAGCCAGTCGCCCGTCGAGCGGCCGTGGCCGCGCGAGTCGACCAGGACGGTGCGATAGCCGGCCTCGTTGAGGTGATCGGCCCACGCGCGCACGTGCTCCTTGGAATCGCGGATGCCGTGCAGGATGAAGATGGTGGCGCGCGGCGGCAGGCGCGGCGCGGCGACCATCACCGACAGCGTCGCCGCCGGCGGACCGACGACGATGCGCTGCTCGCCCGGCTGCGTCGTCGCCGGCGGCGCGGCGTGGCGGTTGGGCGCGTCGACGATGGCGTGCGCACCGACGCGCTCGGTCAGGACATCAGCCCCGGCCAGCATCGCGACGATGCCGAGGCCGACGACGAGCCGGCCTCGCCTCAAGCGCGCGGTATCCGCACGCGCACCAGCACATCGGGGCGCACCCGCAGCGCCCCGAGCATGGCCGTGTACGGCTTGATGCCGAAGTCGCGCTGGTCGAGGCGCACGTCGGCGCGCCAGGCGGCACCGTCGGCGAACGCCTCGAACGCGACCGGGCGCGTGACGCCGTGGAGCTGCAGCTCGCCCTCGACGCGCGCGCGGTCGCCTTCGCGCACCACGCGGGTCGAGCGGAATGAGATGGTGGGGTAGCGGCGGGCCGCGAGCACGTCGTGCGTGGCGTTGCCCTCCACCTTGCGCGCGTCGCCCTGCGAGATGGCGCCGGTGGCGCGCAGCGACGAGGCGTCCAGCTCCACCGCGATGCGGTCGTCTTCGCCGACGTCGACCGCGAAGCGCGTCACGCGCAGACACAGGTCATGGCCGACCGCCGCGAGCAGCCCTTCCCGGTAGGAGTAGACGAGGACCTCCGCCGTCGATGCGTCGTGCTTCACGCGGCGAACCTAGCACAGGGCCTTACGCCGGGAGGTATTGCTCGGGCAGGCCGTCGAGCTCCATGTAGCCGCCGCAGGCGCACTTGGGGGCATGCTCGACGCTGGCGCCGGCGCGGAAGGGCACCGAATGGCTCTTCTCGGCGCCGCACGCGGGACAGGTGAAGGGCAGCTTGGCCGACTCGACGACGGCGCGCGCGCCGACGAGGTTTGGAATCATCGTCAGCTGCGAGGCGATGGCCGGCGAGATGTGCACCAGCACGACGTCCTCGGGCAGCGCCTGGACGAACTGCTCGAACGCGCGCACCCCGAGCGACGAGATCGAGCGCACGCCGGCCAGGTGCATGACCACCTTGCCGCGCGCCTCGCACAGGACCACCGCGGGGTCGAAGCGCTCGTCGATCTTACCGGCGATGGTGACGTGCAGCGTACCGTCGGCCGATTTCTTTTTGTCGATCTGAACCATCACTCCCCAACCCCCTCGCCCCCAACATAGAAATGGACGGCCGTGCCGCGCTCCTGGGCGGCCCGGTTCGAGCCGCCGACGTGCAGCACCGCGGTCACTTCGGTGAGCCGCCCCGGGGCGACGGCGAAGATCAGCTGATTGGCCACCGAGTAGGTCATCACGAGGCCCAGCCCGGCGCCCGCCACGCCCGCGTTGGGCCGCGGGATCCCCTCGCGCACCTTTCGGAGCCGCTCGGTGACCGCCTGCTTCGACAACGAGCCGAACGGATCGGCCACCGCGACCGCCAGCGTCTGCCCGTCGCAGCCGTAGCGCATCTTCACGGTCTCGTCGCTGCCGAGGGAGACCGCGAGGCGGCGGTCGAGGTTGGCGTTGCGCGGCGAGCCGTCGGAGTTGCGAGGGGCGTCGTAGAGCGCGTTCATGAGCAGCTCTTCGGCCGACAGCTCGACGCGGCGCAGCTTCTCGCCGGCCAGCCCCATCGACTCGGCGAAGCCGATGATCGCCTCGAGCGCCCCATCCTTGTCGTCGCTGGTGCGGACGCTGACCTCGTGCACGGGCGCACCCGACAATAGATAGGGGCTGACGCCGGGCGACTCGGGCCCTTCGAGGAGACGGCGGATGGCCGCGAAGAGGTCATGCTCGTCGGGGCCCTCGAGCGTGCCGATCACCGGCATGCCGCCGCGCGGCAGCGTCAGCGCGCCGCGCTTGGGGATGACGTGATGGACGTCCGACTCGCACAGGGCGTCGAGCAGGCGCGCGCGCGAGTCGACGCCGGCGGTGGCGAGGATGGGAACGCCGCGGTAGGCCTGGCGCGCCTCTGCCACCAGCATCGCGGGCGGCTCGCCCGGAGAGACGTCGAGGTCGACCAGGAGCGCCACGACGTCCTCGAGCCCGTCGAGCGGCAGCTCAGAGGGAAACGGTGTGGCGCGAACATGAACCCCGGCCGCGCCGAGCGACTGCGCCACCCGGCGGCACGTCGGACCGTGCTTGCTGACGAGCGCGGCGGCACGGGTGCGCTTGGCTGCGTGCATAGACACTCCCGCTCCAGATCGTAACACAAACGACGGAGATTAGTCGAGGATGTGTAGCGAGCTTCCGCGAGCGACGGCGGTGCGGTTCGAGCCGGCGACGTGCAGGGCGGCGGTGACCTCGGTGAAACGACCGGCGATGACCTGGATCGCGAGCTGGTTGGCGGCCGAGAACGTGAGCACGAGGCCGAGGCCGGCGCCGCCCGTGGTGCTGCCGCCCCCGCCGCGGCCGAGCCGGGGCGAGCGGGCGTCGAGGAGGCGCTGGATGTGCGACGCCACCGTCGCCCGTTCGAGCGCGCCGAAGCGATCGGTGACGCTGACGGCGAAGGTGTGGCCGTCGCAGCCCCAGCGGACCCGCACCTGGGCCTGGGCGGCGAGGCGCACCGGCGTGCGGCGGTCGATGTCGGCGTGCAGCGCGTTGCCCGCTTCGTCGCGCGGAGCATCGTAGATGCCGTTGAGCATCAGCTCGTCGGCGGCGGTCTCGACGCGCCGCACCTTCTCGTCGCTGAGCCCGTAGCGCGCAGCGTCGGCGAGGAGGTCGGAGAGCGCCGTGTCCTTGTCGACCGAGCCGCCGATGATGCGCTCCTCGAGGTTGGTGCCGGTCAGGAGATAGGGCGCCGGTCCGGCCGGCTGAATGGCGCGCTCCATGCGGCGCCTGAGCGCCAGGCCGAGCAGCTGCTCGTCGGGGCCTTCGAGCTTGGTGTCGCCGGCGGTCGACTCGGACCAGCCGCCGATCTTGGGCATGATGCCGACGACGTCGGGGTGGCCGAGCGACTGCACGAGCCGATGGCGCGCGTTGATGCCGGCGATGGCGATGATGTTGGTGCCCGGGCAGGCGGCGGCCACCTGCGCACAGAGCTCCACGGGCGGCGTACCGACGTCGAGGTCGAGGTCGAGCAGCACCACCTCGAACTCCCCGGGCGCCGTGCGCGGTAGGAAGGATGGGCCGATCGCCTGACGGCTCGACAGCCGCGCCACGGCGAGCGCCTGCGCCACATGTTTGAGCGTAGCCGGGTGTCGAGAGACCACCGCAGCCCGCCCTACCGATTGCACACCGCTGGACGAAGCCGCCGCCAAGGGCCTATTTTACCACGTCATGAAAGCGCGCATACGATTGAGGATGGGGGCGAACTACGCCCACTACGCCGGCGGTCTCGTCGACGGAGCCAAAATGCTGGAGCTGTTCGGCGACGTGGCGACGGAGCTGTGCATCCGTGCCGACGGTGACGAGGGGCTATTTCGGGCCTACGACTCGGTGGAGTTTCTGGCGCCGGTCCGGGCCGGCGACTTCATCGAGGCCGAGGGGACCATCACGCGCTGGGGCAAAACCTCGCTCGGGATGGAGTTCGTCGCCCGGAAGGTGATCGTCCCGACCCCGCATCGCGACGACACCTTCGAGTCGTCGGCGGACCTCTTGCCCGAGCCGATCGTCGTCTGTCGGGCGCGCGGCACCTGCGTCGTGCCCGAGAACGTGCGGCGCAAGGACGTGGTCGGCCGGCCGACCGCGTGCATCATCACCGCGGCCATCGTCGGCGCCGAAACGACGCGCGCGCAGAATCCGCACCTGCCGCTCAACGCCGACGAGCTGGCGGCCGAAGCCGAGCGCTGCGTGCAGGCGGGCGCGAGCGTGATCCATCTGCACGTGCGCGACGACGCGGGGCGCGCGTCGCAAGAGGGGCCGCGCTTCCGTGCCGCCATTCGCGCCATTCGCGCGCGTACCGACGTGATCATCCAGACCTCGACGGGCGGCGCAGTCGGTATGACCGTCGCGGAGCGCGCCGGGCCGCTCGAATGCACCGGCGCCGACGCGCCCGAGATGGCGACGCTCAACGTCGGCACGATCAACTTCGGGGAAGATGTCTTCATGAACAAAGCCGCCGACACCAGCGACATGGCGCGGCGCATCGGTGCGCACGGGGCCATGCCGGAGGTCGAGATCTACGACGCCGGGCATCTCGACATCGCCGCCGATCTGGTGAAGCACGGGCTGGTGTCGGCGCCGATCCATCTGCAGTTCGTGCTCGGCGTCAAAGGCGCGCTGGCGGCGACGGAGCGAAATCTCGAGTACCTCATCGAGCGCGCCGAGGAGCTGATGCCGGCGGGCACGACGTGGGGCGTGGCGGGCATCGGCCGCCATCAGCTGCCGATGGCGGCGCTCGCCGCGCGGCTCGGCGGCAACGCGCGCGTCGGCCTCGAGGACAACATCTACGTCGACAAAGGCGTGCTCGCCGAAGGCTCGGCGCCGCTGGTCGCGCGCGCGGCGGAGCTGTGCAAGGTGCACGGACGCGCCATCGCGAGCGTGTCGGAAGCGCGTACCCTCTTGGGGTTGAAAGCGCGCGCTTGACAGATCAAATCGCGGAGCGCAAAACAAGGCACCCGAGCGGCGGAGGGGTGCGATGACCAAGCAAGAGCTCATTGAAAAGGTCGCGAGCACGCAGGGACTGCCGCCCGATCTGACCAAGAAGGCGGTCGCGATCCTGGTGGATGCCGTGTTCGCCGAGCTGGGCGATTACTTCGTCAAAGCCAAGGTCACGCGCCGCCAGACGCCGCGCTTCACCTATCCCGGATTCGGCACGTTCACCAAGAAGCGCAAGAACGGTCGCTCGGGCCGCAACCCGCAGACCGGCGCGCCGATCGTGATTCCCCCGTCGGTGACGGTGTCGTTCGTGCCGGGCCAGGAGCTCAAGTCGTACCTCAACCGCGTGCCGCTCAAGTCTCAAGGCTGACGTGCCGCTCGACCCCACCACCGACCTCACCGAGCTCCATCTCCACGTCGGCGGCGCGGTCGCTCCGCACGTGTTGTGGGCCATCGCGCACGACTCCGGCTTCAAGCTGCCGGTGAAGTCGTACTGGGACTTCTGCGATCTGGTCTACGCCGATCCCAACAAGGTCACTTCGCTCGGCGACTACCTCGACATCCTCCACCAGTGGACGGAAAAGATTCAGTCGTCACCGGCGGCGATCGAGCGCTCCGTGTACGAGGTCATCGGCAAGGAGTATCGCAGCTCGCGCGTGTCGCTCATGGAGCTGCGCTTCAATCCGATGAAGCGCAACGTCGGCGGCGAGCGCGATCTCGACTACATCATTCATGCGGCGGTGCGCGGCATGGATCGCGCGTCGCTCGATTACGGCGTCAAGGTGGGGCTGATCTTCTGCCTGGCGCGCGAGTTCGAGTACGACCTCAACGAGATCATCGTCAAGAAGGCGGAGAAGTATCGCAGCCAGGGCGTCATCGGCATCGACCTCGCCGGGCCCGAGCAGCACACGCTGGAGCTCGGCGGCGACGTCGACCGCTATCGCGATCTGTTCGAGCGCGCGCGCAAGGCGGGCCTCGGGACGACGGTGCACACCGGCGAGACCACGCACACCGGCCCCGAGGGCGTGCTGGCGGTGATCGACAAGCTCAAGCCGGCGCGCATCGGCCACGGGATCGCGGCGGCGCAGTCGGACGAGGCGATGCGCAAGCTGGTGGAGCAGGGCATCGTCCTCGAGCTGTGCCCGTCGTCGAACCTGCGTACGCGCGCGGTCGAGAGCATCACGGATCTCAAGCGCGTGTTCGATCGGCTGCGCACGGCGGGCGTCAAGCTGACCATCAACACCGACGGCACGTACCTGCTGGGCACGCACCTGCGCCAGGAGTTCGATCTGCTGCTCGACGAGCAGATCGTCAACGACGCCGAGGTGGCGACCTACATCGCCAACGCGCGCGCCGCCAGCTTCATCCCGCGCTGAGCTTCGTCCCGCGCTAAGCTCCGGCTCATGCGCGCGCACCTGCCCGTCGCGGTCACTCGCGCGATCGTCCTGGCGGGCGCAGTCGCCGCGGCGGTCGCGCTTGCCGGCTGCGGCTCGGGCCCGGCGGCGCCGGTGGTGAGCGCGACGGCCTGGCCCGAGGCGGACGCGCTCTTCCACGCCGACCCGCGCTGGATCGGCGGCGACGGCGCCTACTCGGCCGACCTCGGCGGCGGCCGCGTCCTGTGGCTCTTCGGCGATTCGTTCGTCGCCACCGACGCCAGCAACACGCGCGCCCACTCCACGATGGTGCGCAACTCGGTAGCCATCCAGACCGGCTACGATCCGTCGGCCGCGACCATCCAGTTCCACTGGCGCACCGGCAGCGACGGCAAACCGGCCTCGTTCTTCGCCGAGTCGGGCGCCCATTGGTTCTGGCCGGGGCAGGCCATCAAGCTTCCCGACGCGCTCCTTGTCCTCCTCACCGAGGTCGGTCCGACGACCGGAGGCCTCGGCTTCGAGACCATCCGCTGGGCCGCCGTTCGCATCGACAACCCCGACGACGATCCCGCCGCCTGGCACGCGCAATCGATCGCCGTGGCGCCGAACGACTGGAAGCTCGTGCCGGCGACCGGCCTGTCCTTCGACGGCGCCGACCTCACCGCCTACGCCTTCCGAGAGCCGAGCCACGACATCCACCTCGTGCGCTTTTTCGCCGCCGACCTCACGGCGCCGGCGTGGTTCGACGAGGGCCGCTTCGTTCCGCAGCCGGCGCTCGCGCACGTGCCGTCGCCCGTGATGCGCGGCGTCGCCACCGAGCTGTCGGTCACCTCGCGCGGCGGCGGCTTCGTCGCGGTCGACAACGACGGCTTCGGCCACACCACCGTCGACGTGCGCACCGCGCCCGCGCGCGAGGGACCGTGGTCGCAGCCGGCTCACGCCTACCGCCCGCCCGAGAACGATCGCGCCGCCGTCTTCACCTACGCCGGCAAGGGGCACCCCGAGCTCCTCGGCGCCGACCTCGTCGCGACGTATGCGTCGAACCACATGGACTTCGCGATGCTCGTGGCCGACACGTCGCTCTATTTCCCGCGTTTCGTGAGGCTGCGCTTCGAGTAACGCGTGTTATCGTCGCCCGCGGTGAACACCCTCATCGCCTGGTCGACTCGCTGGCCGCGCACCGTCGTCGCCGCTGTCGTCATCCTCGCCGTGCTCGCCTTTGTCGGCACGTCGCGCCTGCAGAACGAAGAAGACCTGATGGTCTTTTTGCCGCAGCGCGACCCCGACGTACAGCTCTTCAAGGACGTGAGCCAGCGCTTCGGCGCGCTCCGGGTGGCGCTCATCGGCGTCGAGGCGCCGGCCGGCGACGACGTCTTCTCGACGGCCTCGGTAGAAAAGATCACGCGCGCCACGCAGGCGATCAAGAACGTGCGCGGCGTCGATCTCATCCTCTCGATCACCGCGGTGAGCGACATCGTGCCGGGCCCGATGGGCGCGCAGGTGGTCGACCTCGTGCCGTCGCCGCCCGCCGACGCCGCCGCCGCGCGCGCGCTGCGCGACAAGGTGCTCTCGCGCGAGTTCGCCGCCGGCAATCTGGTCTCGCGCGACGGCCGCGCCGCGCTCATCATGGCGTTCCTCGCCGATCCCTCGACGCTGGCCGCCACCTCGGCAGCGACGGGAAACAGCCGCGGCAAAGGCGGCGAGCTCGGCGTCGAAGAGCAGATCCGCACCGCCGCGCTGAAGGAGCTCGGCGGCATGACGGTCTATTTCGGCGGCGCCCCCTACGCCGCGCGCTCGATCTACCAGGAGGCGCAGGCCGACGTCTGGCACCTGTCGCCGGTCGCGCTCTTCATGCTCTTCCTCGTCGTCATCCTTGCCTTCCGCGATCCCGTCGGCGTCGGTCTCACGCTCGGCTCGGTGGCGCTCTCGGTCGTCGTCGTGCTGGGCGCGATGGGCTGGCTCGGCGACAAGTTCACCGTCGCCAGCTCGACGCTGCCCGTCATCCTGTTCGCCTCCGGCAGCTCCTATGCGGTGCACGTCCTCGGCCGCTACTACCTCCTGCGCGCCGATCGTTCGCCGGCCGAAGCCATCGCCGAGGCGCTGCGCATCGTCGGGCCGCCGCTCGCCATCGCCGCCGGCACCACGTCGGTCGGCTTCTTCGCCTTCGTCACGAGCGAGGTGCGCCCGTGGCTGCACTTCGGCATCGCCTGCGGCTCGGGCGTGCTCGTCTGCTGGCTCACCTCGCTGACGCTGGTGCCGGCGGTCATCGCGCTGTTTCCGCGCAAGGCGCACGAGGAGGTCAAGCTCGTCTGGCTCGGCAACGCGCTCGTCGCCACCTGGCATTGGGCGATGCGCCACCGCCGCGCCGTCCTCGTCGCCGCGCTCATGCTGGGCGCGCTCACCGTCGGTCCGATGCTCAAGGTCAAGGTGCGCATGGAGCCGCGCGCCTTCTACCGCGTCGGCTCCGATCCGTGGCTGGCCGACAAGTTCCTCGACGAGCACTTCGGCGGCGGGACCTTCGCGCAGATCTGGCTGACCGGCGACTTCGACGATCCCGCGACCCTGCGCGAGCTGGCGCGCCTCTCCGACTTCGCCCGCGGGCTCCCCGGTGTGAAGCAGGTGGCCTCGGTGCTCTTGCCGCTGACCCTCGCCACCGACGGCATGGACGGTCTGCCGGTCTTGCCCTGGAAGCGCAGCCAGGCGGCCAACCTCTATCTCTTCATCGAGGGACAGGCCGGGGTCCGGCAGCTGATCACGCCCGAGCGCCACGACGTCCTACTCAACATCCGCATGCACGGCGACCCCTGGCCGGCGATCGCGGAGCTCGAGCGTTTCGCGCGCGCCGAGCTGCGCCGCCAGCCGCGCCCACCGACGGTGGAGGACGTGGCCGATCGGCTGAGCTGGCAGGCGCGCGCCTACGGCAAATTGCGCGCGCCCAAGGAGCTCCTCCGCACCGTCAAGCCGCTGGCCGCGCCCGGTCTGCTCGACCCGGAGTGGACCAAAAAGCGCAGCGCCATCATCGACGAGTTCTTCGCCAGCGAGGAGGCGCCGCCGCTCGACGCCGCCGCGCGCAAGCAGATAGCCGGCCTCGCCGCGGCCGCGCCCGAAGGCTCGCCGGAGCTGGCCGCCGCGCTCGCCAAGGCGGCGCCGTCACCGGAGGAGGGCAACCTCGGCTATCAGTTCCTGACCACGCGCCTCGGCGAGGAGCACCGCCGCCTGGCCGTCGAGCGCGCGGTGCCGCTGCTCATCGACGCCGCCGGCCTGCCCACCGACGGGCCCGACGCCGCCTTCGTGCGCGCCCACGTCTTCACGCTGGCGGACGATCTCTTCGTGCGCCTTCCCGCCGACGAGCACGCGCTCCAGCCGCTGACGGCGCGCGTCGCCGGCGAGCCCATCCTCGACCGCGGCTTCTCCCGCGCCGTCGAGCATGACCAGATCCGCGCGCTCCTGCTCACCATCGCCTGCGTGCTCCTCATGATGCTGGCGCTGTTCCGCTCGCTCCGGCTGGCGCTGCTGTCGATGGCGCCGTCGCTCTTGACCCTGGCCATCATCTTCGGCGGCATGGGCATGCTGAGGATCCCGATCGATCTGGGCACCTCCCTCGTGGCCGGCATCTGTACCGGCGCCGGCGCCGACTTCGCGATGCACTATTTGTGGTACCTCCGCCGTCAGAGCGCCGACGAGGTCTCGCGCACGGTCGGCCCCGTGATGGTGGTGTCGATCGTGTTGGTCTCACTCGGGTTCTGGGTGCTGGCGCTCGGAAAATCGCCGGTCATGCACCTCTTTGGCGGCCTCGCCGGTTTGTCGATGTCGCTCTCTGCCGCGCTGACTTGCTTGCTCGTGCCGGCGGTGTTGAATAAAGTCCGCACATGAAACTCGTTCTAGCCGCCTTCTGTACCCTCGTGGCCGTGCCTGCCGGGGCCGCCGAAACCGGCGCCGACGTGCTGGCCAAAGTCGATCAGGCGATGAACAGCTTTACCGACGGCACGTTCGAATCGAAGCTGTTGATTCGCGAGCCCAACGGTCAGGCGCGCGAGATCGGATTCACCACCTATCAGAAGGTGCCCGACAAGCGCCTGGTGCGCTTCTCGTCGCCGGGAGACCTCAAGGGCATGGGCGTCCTCGTCGAGAACAAGGACACGATGTACGTCTATCTTCCCGGCTTCCAGAAGGTGCGGCGCGTCGGCACGCACGTGAAGAACCAGACCTTCATGGGGTCGGACTTCTCGTACGAGGACATGTCGCAGACGCGCTACTCGCCGACCTACGACGCCAAGCTCGTCAAGGCCGACGACAAGAGCTGGGAGCTCGAGCTCACCGTCAAGGGAGGGCAGGAGACCGAATATCCGAAGGTGCGCATGTGGGTCGACAAGACCGCGACGCAGCCCACCAAGGTGCAGTTCGCCGACGCCGCCGGCAAGGTGCTCAAGACCGAGGAGTACGAGGGCTATCACATCGACGACGCCAATCACTATGGCCCGGCCAAGGTGAGGGTGACCGACCACCGCCGCAATGATCACAAGAGCGAGATCGTCTTCATCGGGGTGAAGCTGAACTCGGGGCTGACAGACGATCTCTTCACGCAGCGCTCTCTCGTCCGCGGCCACTAGTCGATGAGACCGACGAAGCGGGGGCTCCTCGTCGCAGTTGCAGCAGCGGTTCTACTTCCGTCGGCGGCGGTGCGCGCCGACGTCGAGCTCAAGTTCGGCGGGCAGATCGCGAGCGACATCCGCTATCGGCTCGGCGGCGAGGAGACGCCGCCCGCCGGTCCCAACTCGGTGGTGCCGTTTCCGTCGCAACAGCGCCTGCTCAAGTACGGCTTTTCGCGCAACGAGAACCTGATCAAGGCGCAGCTGACGCTGTCGATCGCCGATCGCGTCAAGGCGGTCGCCGACATCGATTTCTATTGGTACGGCTACTCCGACGTCAACGACATCCAGGCCGAGACGCTGCACGAGCGCGTCGATCCCTATCGGCTCGAGGCGAACGCCGCCTACGTGGACATCTACAAGCTCTTGCCCAAGCTCGATCTGCGCATCGGCCGGCAGGTGGTCGTGTGGGGCACGGCCGACAAGTTCAACCCGACCAACAACCTCAACACGCTGGATCTGTCGGATCCGCTGCTGTTCGGTAAAGCGCTCGCCAACAACATGGTGCGCGCCGACTGGAATCCGTTCGGCGACGTCATCCTCACCGCGGTCTGGGTGCCGATCTTCCGTCCGGCGCAGCTGCCGCGCACGGCGCCCATCGCGGTCACCGAGGCCAATCGTCCGGCGCCGGTGCAGGAGCAGTACATCCGCTCGACGCTGGGCGCGTTCGCGCAGGCGATGCCGCCGACGCAGATCAACGTGCTCACGATGCAGCCCGATCCGTCGATCTCGAACTCGCAGGTGGGCGTCCGCCTCGCGGGGCGGCTGCTCGGCATGGACGCGTCGGTGTCGTACTACCACGGGCGCTGGGGCATCCCGACGCCGGCGTGGGCGGTGCAGAAGCCCAACGGGATCGTCGACGCCATCGTCATGTGGCCCAAGATGGACGTCCTCGGCGCCGACATCGCCGGGTCGATCGAGAAGCTCAAGGGCCTCGGCTATTGGGTCGAGGCGGCGGTCTTCTTCCCGCAGAAGATCACCTACGGCGTCTACAACGACATCTACGGCGGTCACGATCCGATCACGTTCGAGCCCAAGGGCACCAAGGACGCCAGCGGCAACGAGGAGTTCCAGACCCACATCATGGGTCCCGAGTTTCAGCGCGGCACGGTCATCCCGTCGACGCCGTTCTTGAAGCTGGCCGCGGGCGCCGACTTCACCTGGAACAAATATCTCTATTCGAACCTGCAGTACGTGTACGGGTTCATCGACGAGTTCGGCGCCGGCAGGCAGTGCTTCGCGCGGCCGAACTCGATGCCGGGCGACGATCCGCGTTGCGAGGCGCGCATCGGGCACTACCTGGTGCTCGGCAGCGATCTCAAGCTCTTCAGTGATCAGCTGCTCATTCGCTTTTTCGGCGCCTTCAAGGTGCCGCAGATTGGCGATCAAGATCCGCGTTTCACCGCCGTACTCTTTCCCCAGCTGGCCTGGGCGGTGTGGGATGCGACGGAGATCTCGCTGGGCGCGTTCGTGTTTCTGGGGCCACGAGACAGCAAATTCGGTGATCCCGCTGCCGGTGCCAGCGAGATCTTCATGAAAGCGCGGTTCACGTATTGACGCGGGGGGGCATGGGGAATAAAACTCGCCCGATTCTCGTCGGAGGTACCATGAAGCGGGCGATCGTGTTTGTAACCGTTGCATTCTCGGGCGTCGCATTCGCCGGAGGCCGTGATTTCATTGTCGAGCACGCCGGTGCGGGTGCCAATGCTGCCAATGCGCAGCCGTACATCGATCAGTTCCTGCGGGTCGCGGAGCAGGCCTCCGGGTGGCCCGCCAACGCCGCCAAGGGCGAGTGGGTCGATGACGCGCCGTCGGCGGAGAAGGCGATCACCGAGAAGAAGCCGGGCTTCGCCATCCTCGATCCCGAGGTCTACTTCGAGCTGCGCAAAAGGGATGCGCTCGAGCCGATCGGGGTCGTGCGCGGCAAGACGTTCAACAAGGGGCACTACAGCCTGGTGGTCAAGGATCCGGCGTTCAAGACGCTCGCCGACTTGAAGGGCAAGAAGCTGATCTCGAATCACCTCGCCTCGGTGAAGTACATCAACAAGGTGGCCTTCGACGGCAAGGTCGACGTGGCCAAGGACTTCGCGATGACCCGGACGGCCCAGCCGTCGAAGCCGATCAAGTCGGTCGCCAAGGGCGAGTCGGACGCCGCGCTCATCGACGACGAGCAGCTCGCGCAGATGAAGGAGCTGGCGCCCGATCTCAAGGTGATCTGGACCTCGCCGGCGCTGCCGCCGACGCCGGTGGTGGCGTTCACGAAGAACGTGACGCCCGCCGATCGCGCCGCCTTTGCCAAGGCGCTGCCGAAGCTGTGCGACGACAAGGGCAAGGCGATCTGCGAGTCGATGTTCATCGACAAGTTCGCGCCCGTCGACAAGGCGACCTTCGCCGATGCCACCAAGCGGTTCGACAAATGAGCATGGCCCCGGTGATCGAGGTGAGCGCGGTATGATCGTTCGCCTGGGGGCGCTCGCGATCGCGATGTTGATGCTTGCAGGTTGTCCGGTGCCGCTCATCAAGAGCGGCGCCACGTTGACGGCCGACAAGATGCCGGACAAGGCGCCGGAGCTGGTCAAGTACGCCGACGAGATCTTCGTCAAGTCGACGGCGACGGCCGGCGGCGGCACGCCGGAGATGGAGAACGCGCTGGTCGCGCTCGACAAGGCCGTCAAGGCGGACCCCAAGAGCTTCGAGGCGGCGTGGAAGGCGGCGCGCGCCGCCGGCTGGCTGGCCGACGAGTTCTACGACGACAAGACCAAGCGCGCGCACTTCGCGGGGCGGGGCTCGGAGTATGCGAAGGCGGCGATCGAGCTGCAGCCCAAGCGGGTCGAGGGCCACTACTACAGCGGTATCAACCTCGGGCTGACGGCGACGACCAAGACCATCGGCGCCAAGTTCATGGTGCCGTCGGTGCGCGACGCCGAGAAGAAGGCGATGCAGATTGACGCCGGCTATGACCGCGGCGGCCCGCCGCGGGTGCTGGGCTCGCTCTACGCCAAGGCGCCGCCGTGGCCGGCGTCGGTGGGCGATCCCGACAAGGGGGTCGAGCTCATGACCCAGGCGGTCAAGTTGGGCGGCGACTATCCGCTCAACAACCTGCTCCTCGGTGACGCGCTGGTCGCGGCCGAGAGGTTCGACGAGGCCAAGAAGCAGTACGACATCGTGCTGCAGGCCCAGCCGGTTCCCGCGGACGCGCACTTCTTGCCCAAGTGGAAGAACCTCGCGCACAAGGGCATGGAAGACGCCGACAAGAAGCGCGTCGCCGCGACCAATCCCGCTTCCTGAGAACCGCGTCCGCTAGTCTTCCGGCTCCTTGAACACCTCGGCGGTGAAGAGCTGCAGGATGGTGCCTGGCTCCTTCCACGCGCCGGGCGGCAGGCCCGCCTTGGAGCAGGTCTCGTCGAGGAACTTCTCGCGGTCGAGGCCATGCTCGACGGCCACCTGCGGCAACAGCAGGCCGCGGCGCACGCCGCGCGTGACGACGAGGCCGTGCTTGCCGATCTCGATCTCCTCGGGCGTGCCGCTCGTGACTCGCGACAGCACCGAGACCTCGACGCGCGTGTCGGCCAGCTCCTCGGCGCGCAGCGGATCGAAGCGCGGGTCGCGCGTGGCGGCGGCGACCGCCAGCTGCTCGACGGCGAGGTAGAGCGGCGTATCGGCGTCGACGCGGCCGATGCAGCCGCGCAGCTCGCCACCGACGTGGATGGTCACGAAGGCGCCGCGCGGCTCGAGCAGCGACTGCCGATGCGGCGCCCCCGGCGGCATGAAGCCGGTGGTCAGGTACTCGCGCAGCGTCGCGCGCGCGATCCGCAGAAGCTCGCGCTTGTCGTTGTCGTCGAGTGCGGCCAATTCCGTCATCGTCTCCCCCGGACCGATCATCGCATAACCGGCGGCCGTTGTCCGTTTGCGCGCCAGCGACGGTAGTCGTCGAGGATCTGGTCGTGATCGAAGGCGAGGGCGGGCAGCTCGTCGAGCGCGTAGATGCGCACGTTCTTGGCGTCGTCGGCGGCGCGCGGCTCGCCGGTGGCGCGCGCCGTGAATACCACCGAGGCGGTCGCGCCGCGCGGATCGCGCTTGGGATCGGAGTAGGCGAAGAATTGCTCGACGAGCGTGACGTCGAGCGAGGTCTCCTCCTTCGCCTCGCGCATTGCCGCGTGCGCCAGCGACTCGCCGACGTCGACGAACCCGCCGGGCAGCGCCCAGCCGGGCGGCGGATTCTTGCGCTCGATGAGGACGATGCCGCCTTCCACTTCGATGATGATGTCGACCGTCAGTAGCGGCGTCGTGGGCTTTCCGCTCATCTCGTCTCCCCTGCCAGAACTGCCTTGATGGCCTTGCCGAGCCGCGCGACCTCGTCGCGGTTCTTGTCGGCGACGTTGTGCTGCTCGGTCGGGTCTGCCTTCAGATCATAGAGCTCGAGCGTATTTTCGCTCAGCTTGTCGATGAGCTTCCAGTTTCCGTCGACGAGCGCGCGCCAGTGATGGTTCCAGGACGTGGCGGGCAGGAGCTCGGCATAGACCTTCTCGGGCGGCAGCTTCTCGCCGAGGAGGGCGCCGAGGAGCGAGTGGCCGTGGAACGAGGGCGGCCGCGGCGCCTTGACGAGGTCGCACACGGTCGGCGCCAGATCGAGCAGCATGACGTTGGCGTCGACGACGCGCGGCTGAAGTCCGGGGACGCGCATGAAGAGCGGCACGCGCAGGAGCTCGTCATAGAGCGTCTGCCCGTGGAAGTACATGCGCTCTCCGCCGAAGCGATGCTCGCCGAACGCTTCGCCGTGATCGCTGAACACGATCACCGCGGTGTCCTTGGCCTGCCCGCTCGCCTCGAGCGCGTCGAGCACCTGGCCGATGTATTTGTCCGCGAACGAGACCTCGGCGTCGTACTTCTCCTCGAGACCTTTGAGCCCCGTCGACTTCACGGGGAACTCGTCGTGCTCCATGTACTTCGAGTGCGGCTCGAAGAAGTGGGTCCACAGGGCCCAACGCATCCTGGTCTTCTTGAGCCCACGCAGCGCCGCATCGACGCGCGGTGCGATACGCGGCGCGGCCGAGTCGGTGTTCGAGTCGTGCAGCGAGAGCGCGCCGTCGTTGTGCCACTCGTCGAAGCCGCCGGTGATGCCCATCTCCTTCGACAGGTAGAAGTGCGAGAAGACGCCGACGTTGTAGAAGTCGCCCTGCTTGAGCGCCTGAAACAGCGTCGTGTTGTCGGCGGTCTCGAGGATGGGCGGGAAGTTGAGCATCATCTTGAGCCAGCGCACCTCCGACGGGAAGCGCGAGGTCAGGAACGACGGAAAGCTGCGCGGCGTGTTCGGCGCTTGCGCCCAGACATGCGAGAAGCTGACCGACTCCTTCATCAGCTTGGCCAGCCGCGGCGCGATTTTGTCGTTGATGCGATCGACCCTGAGCGTGTCGATGGTGATGATGAGGAGATTGCCCGACCACTTGTATCTGGCCGAGGCGGCCGACTGCGCGGTCTCGGCGGTGCGCGTCTTCTCGACGGGGGCGTCGGCGCCGTCGCAGTCTTCGTCGACGCCGTTGCCGCGAACGTCCTCGGCGCCGGGGTGGACGCGGGCGTCGTGATCGTTGCAGTCGCCGCCGCCGAGGCGGCCCGCGTAGCCGTCGTGATCGCGGTCGGCGGCGCGGCGCGCGACCCGCAGCAGCACCTTTTCGCCCATCGACTCTTCGCCGGCGAAGGCGAGGGCGCGCGCGTTGCCGCCGAAGCCGAACCAGGTGATGACGAGTAGGGCGGCGAGGATCGCCCAGCCGCCGGCGACGAGGGGCGCGGCGGGGCGCCGTCGCTGAAGAACGAGGGCGAACAGCGCCTGCAAGACGAAGTAGATGGCCAGCGACTCGGCAGGACCGAAGTCGATGACGCGCCAGTCGACCGAGAGCACCGCGCCGACGACGAGCAACGCGGCGAAAGCGAGGAGCGCGCCGAGGATGAAGAGCGTGCGCGGGCGTGGCACGGCGGTGACGAGGAGGCGGCAGAGGCGATAGAGCGGGAACCAGGCGAGCGCCGCGACCGGCACGGCGACGACGGCGACCATGGCGGTGGTGAGCGCCGAGTTGCGCTTGGCCGCCATCTCGAGCGCGACGGCGAGCGAAAAGCCGAGGACGACGAGGCCGACGACGCCGAGCGCCAGCGCCACGGCGAGGATGCCGGCCGCCGAGGCGCGATCGCGCTCGGGATCGCTGCGCACGCCGTCGAGCCAGCGGCGCAGCGCGGCCGGGACATCGAAGGTGGCGAAGAGGCCGCCGGCGATGATCGCTTCACCGACGGCGATCACGGCGGCGAACACGCCGTAGAGCCCGAACGCGGCGATGCCGGCCGACACGAGCGGCCCGGCGCCGACCGGCTCGTGCGCGCGCGCCCAGGTGACGATCAGATCGAGTGCGGCGGTGGCGGCGGCGGCCAGGAGCGCGGAGGCAAACGCGAGCGCGAAGGCGGCGCGGAAGGGACGCGAAAGCATGAGCCATGGAGATAGCACAGTTGACGTGACCCGTCGTAAGCGGCGACGCTGAAACCCATGCGTCCGCTCGCGGTGTTGCTGACTGTCGTCTGCACTGCGGCGGTCTCGTGTCCGGCGCGCGCCGACGAGCGGCGCCCGGGGCCCGACCTGGCACCGCCCGCCGATCCGCCGCGCTGGCGACTGCGCGGCATGCTGGCGCAAGGGTTCGGCGGCGGTCGCGACGCCGACGGCACCGTGCTGCGCTTTCCCACGACGCTCGAGCTGGGGGCGCGCATCTGGGGGCCGATCTCGGTCGACGCCGGTGTCACCGGGACGCTGGCGAGCGAGTACGCGACCGCGTGCGGGCAGCCGGTGCGGCCCAATGCCGTCGCGTCCAGCGTCGGGCTGCGCGCCGATCTCGCCAACGGCCGCTCGGCCTCGTGGATCGACCCGTGGGTCGAGGTGCACGGCGGCGTCGGCACGCAAGCGGGCGCGCGCGAGGTGCCGGGCGGCTGTCCCGTCGCGCTCACCTTCGGCACCGCCGGCGCGCGCGCGGGCTTCGACGCCTGGCTCGGCCGCGGCGCCGTCACCGTCGCGCTGACGTTCGACTATCTGCCCATCGGCAGCACCGTCAGCTTCGTCCTCGGCTCCAGCCTCGTCCTGTTCTAGAGGCAATGCGGGTCAGTTAAGCGAAGAGACGGCTGGGGTCGCGGAGGTAGCAAGGCGCGCTGCCGGCGTCGGAATCCGTCGCAGTCGCCGCTGCGCGGCGTGCTCCTCCAGCGGACCCGCTGATGTCGCGCTTTCGCGCGACGCGGG